>NZ_MKRR01000133.1:251749-263460 GCF_001897045.1 Sphingomonas sp. 66-10 | reverse complement strand
CGAAACGCCCGCCGATCGTGAAGCTTGCGTAGAAATCCACATCGGCGTCGCCGATGATCTTCCGGCTGCGCTTCAACTGATCGGTCACCGCCGCCCCGGTCGCCGGGACGACCGGGGAGAAGCCGAGATGCGCGCCGCGCCCGCCGATCCAGTCGCTCATCTGCAGCGGCACCGCGGAGGGCACCCCCATCGTGATGTCCATCGCGTTGACCGGATCGCCCTGGCGCCACCAATTTTCGACCGGCGGCGTCTTGAGGTGGCGCGCCATCGCCGCTTTCACCACATCGGCGCGCGCCTTGACGATGCCCTCGTCGCCGTAGAGCCGCAACGCGACCTGCCAGTAACCGAGCTTATATTGCGTCAGCAGTTCCTTGACGCGCCATTCGGGGATCGCACCGGGCTTGTCCCAGAAATCGCGGCGCTGCCCCTTGAGCACGATCTTGCCCAGCCATGAGGGGATGAAGATCGACTGATCGACCACGCCGGCGATCTTGAGCGGCGCGAGCGTATCGATCACCCAGCCGATATCGCCTTCCTCGGGAATGTCCCAGATCAGTTCCAGCGAGGTTTCCGGCGCGGGCATCAGCCACACGCCGGCCTTGGTGACGATCCCCATATTGGATTGCGAGAACATCAGATCCCAGGTCGGGCCATAGCCGAAGGGGAAGACGTGCCACGCCTTGTTGTTGGCCATTGCGCCGAGCCCGGTGCGGACGAGATCGCCGTCGGGCAACACTGCCTCTATCCCGCACAGATTGCGGGCGTTGAGGCCATAAGGGGTGTAGCCGATCCCGTGATCCAGCGCATTGCCGATCACCGAGCCCCAGGCGTTGCCGGGCACCGACATCCAGAGCGGGGTTTTGGTGCGCTGGAGATGCTCGTACAGGTCGAAGAAGCCGACCCCCGGCTCGAGCACGGCATAGCCGAGCGCGGCATCCACCTCGAGGATGCGGTTCATCCGGCCCAGATCGAGCACGATCGATCCGGGCAGGCGCGGCGCGGCGGTGCCATAGCCGAGGTTCTTGCCGCGGCTGACCGGCCATAGCGGCGTCTTGTAGCGGTTGGCGAGGCGAACGATCGCGCGCACTTCCTCCACGCTCGCCGGGGATATTGCGGCGGAGGGCGGCCATTGCGCGGCGTCGCCGGGCGCATAGACGTCCGAATAAGCGTCGCGATCCTCGTCGCTGGACAGCACCCAGCCGGGGCCGACCACCGAGGCGAAATCCTTCAGCGCGGTCTGGAACTGCGCGGGCGTCAGATGGGGAGGGAGCTTGAGCTCCACGGTCGATCCTCTCGCTAACAGTAACGGTCGTTATAATTGACGTGACCGTTGCGGCGGCGCTTGTCAAGCGGGCGTGCGTCGACCGCGACAGGAATCCCTACCGTGCGATAACGATATCTGAGGAGCGCCGGCGGCGTCGCTATTCGTGGATCAGGCGCAGCAACCGCACGAGCGTTGCGGTTTCTTCCTTCGTGAAGCGCGCTTTCAACCACGCTTCATGCTCGAGGATGCAGTTGCGCGCGGCGAGCAGCGCATCGCGGCCCGCATCGGTGAGATGCAGCTGCAGCCGCCGCCGGTCGCCCTGCGCCCCGCCGCGCTCGACGAAGCCGCGTTTTTGCAGCCGATTGATGATCGCCATCACCGTCGCGCGGTCCATCTGCAGCCGGCGGCCGATATCCGCCTGCGCGATATCGGGATTGTCGTCGATCAGCCACAGCGCCGAAACCTGCTTCTGCGTCAGCCCCAGATCGCCGAAGGTTTCGGTGAAGTGCCGATAGACTGCGCCATGAGCCAGCCGGATATGGAATCCGACGATCTCGTCGATTTCCCCCAGCGCGCCACTCTCCGTCCCAACCAGGTGATTCATCCTAACAGGATGGGCTTGCACCGGGGCACGGTCAATCGGCGCGGTTGAAAAAATGTTTGTCTTGCATACAATGCCGTGGACAACAGTAATGGAGAGGATCGGCCGTGGCGCATTTCCCGGACACGCCGTCGTTCACCGGATTCAACACGCCGTCGCGGATCGAGGCGGATATCGCCGATCTCGACGTGACGGGCGCGATCCCGCCCGAGCTCGACGGGGCCTTTTATCGCGTCCAGCCCGATCCGCAGTTCCCGCCGCGGCTGGGGGACGATATCGCTTTCAACGGCGACGGCATGATCACGATGTTTCGCTTCAGGCACGGCCGCGTCGATTTCCGCCAGCGCTGGGCGCGGACCGACAAGTGGAAGCTGGAGCATGACGCCGGCGAGGGGCTGTTCGGCGCCTATCGCAATCCGCTGACCGACGACGCGCGGGTGAAAGGCCGTATCCGCGGCACCGCCAACACCAATGCCTTCATCTACGGCGGCAAATTATATGCGTTGAAGGAGGATTCGCCCGCGCTGGTGATGGACCCGGCAACGCTGGAGACCGAGGGATATACCTGGTTCAACGGCGCGATGACCGGCCAGACCTTCACCGCGCATCCCAAGATCGATCCTGAGACGGGCGACATGATCGCCTTCGGCTACGCGGCGAAGGGCGTGCTGACGCGCGAGATGACCTATTATGTCGTCTCGCCCGAGGGCGAATTGAAGCAGGAGCTATGGTTCGAGCCGCCTTATTACGCGATGATGCACGATTTTGCGATCACCCCCGATTACGCGCTGTTCCATGTCGTGCCGTCGACCTCGAACTGGGAGCGGCTGGAAAAGGGGCTGCCGCATTTCGGCTTCGACACGACGCTGCCGGTCTATCTCGGCGTCCTGCCGCGCCGGCCGGGTACGACCGCCGCCGACATACGCTGGTTCAAGCGCGATAATTGCTTCGCCAGCCATGTGATGAACGCGTTTCAGGAGGGGACAAAGATCCACTTCGACACCCCCGAGGCGAAGAACAACATGTTCCCGTTCTTCCCGGACATCCACGGCGCGCCGTTCAAGCCGATGGAGGCGGCGAGCTATCTTACGCGCTGGACGGTGGACATGGCGTCGAACGGCGACGCGTTCGAAAAGGTCGAGCGGCTGACCGATATGATCGGCGAATTCCCGCGGATCGACGATCGCCGCACCGGGCTTTCCTACCGCTACGGCTGGATGCTGGTGATCGACCCCGCCAAGCCGGTCGAGCTCAAGGGCGGCAGCGCGGCCGGGATGGTGATGAACACGCTGGGGCTGATCGATCACGAAACGGGGCGCGAGCAGAAATGGTGGTGCGGCGCGTCGTCGTCGTTGCAGGAGCCATGCTTCATCCCGCGCCACAAGGATGCGGCGGAGGGCGACGGCTGGATCGTCCAGGTGTGCAACCGGCTGGAGGAGCACCGATCCGATCTGCTGCTGTTCGACGCGCTTGATATCGAAAAGGGGCCGATCGCCGAAATCCATATCCCGATCCGGCTGCGCTTCGGGCTGCACGGCAATTGGGCCGATGCCGCAGAGATCGGGGTGACCGGCTAGGGCGGACAACATTCAGCCGTTCGGGCCTCGCAATCCGTCACCCCCGGCCCAGGGCGGGGGTGACGGGGGAGGTTGGCGGTGTTCTACCCGAAATAACTGACGTCGATCGACCCTAGGGGTCTAAACCGGCTCGCCCGCGGCGCGGGTCCGTTCCAGCAGCCGCGCCTGATCGCGCGCGACGCGCCACCCGAGCGCGATCAGCATCGCGACGATCGCCGGCGCGACCCAGTTGATCGAGAGGATCGCGGCGCCGAGATCGCCGTGGTTCGCGTCGCTGATCAGCCCCACCGCATAAGGCCCGATTCCGAGCCCGGTGATCGTCGACACGACGATATAGGTGCTGGAGGTGATCCCGCGCATCCGCGGCAGCACCTGTTCGAACATCACCGCATAGAGCGGCGGCAGCCACATCGTCAGCACGACGCTGTACAGCGTGAAGCGCAGGTAGAAGGTGGCGGCATCGGGCGCGCGATAGACCCAGAGCGCAATGAGCGGCGACAGGCCGAGCGAGAACAAGGTCACCCACACCCGCCGCGCGGGCCGCCCGCCGCTCAGCCGATCCGACAAAGGACCCGATATCAGCGGCCCGGCGACCCCGATCGCGGCGCTGAGCAGCCCGAACTGGAGCCCGGTCATCGCGGGCGACAGGCCATAGGATTTCATCAGGAACGAGGGCGTGAAGCCCATCACCCCGTAATTGATCACCCCCTGGAGCGAGCCGATCGCGATGCACAGAAGCAGCGACGGGGACGAGAAAGCGGCGAAGGTCGGCGGATCGTCGCGGCGCAGCGCCTGCGCCAGGTTGACGAGGACGAACAAGCCGAAGCCGATCACGCTCCATTGCAGCATATGCGCGCTGACGGTCACGCCGCCGAGCACCAGCGGCGGGCGCGGCGACAATGTTTCGGTCCAGCGGATCGCGGTGATCGCCCCGGCGACGATCAGCGCCAACGCGACGAGGTTGATCAGCCAGTCGCGCGGCGCCGCGCGACGCCGGCCGAGCGCGATCCAGTTGGTCCCCGGCAGGATCGCGCCGAACACGTTGAGGCTGGCGCGGAACGGCGCGGGATCGGGCGGCGTGTCGACGCCATCGATTGCGCCGCGCACCGGCTCGT
The DNA here is from genome assembly GCF_001897045.1 of Sphingomonas sp. 66-10. Lineage (NCBI taxonomy): Bacteria > Pseudomonadati > Pseudomonadota > Alphaproteobacteria > Sphingomonadales > Sphingomonadaceae > Sphingomonas > Sphingomonas sp. 66-10. Next base: position 258,903 of record NZ_MKRR01000133.1, on the reverse strand, counting down.
GCAGCCCCCACATCAGCGCGGCGATGACGAAGCCCCGCGCGGCGGCGACGAGAAAGGCGAACTGCCAGCCGGCGAGGCCGAGCGGCGGACGGCCGCCGGCATGATGCGCGTTCCACCAGTCCGCCGCGCCGCCGCCGATCATCAGCGACCCGCCGAGCCCGAGCGCGATCGCCGCCGCCAGCACCGCCATCACCATTCCGCGCCGGTGGCGCGGGAAATAATCGTAGACGAGGCTGGTGCCCGCGGGCTGCGACGCAGCCTCGCCGATGCCGACACCGAGCCGGCTCAATGCAAGCAACGCAAAGCCGTTGGCGAACGCCGCAAAGCCGGTCGCGACCGACCAGAAGAAGATCGTGATCGCCAAGAGGCGCGTGCGCAGCCAGCCGTCCGCCAGCCGCCCCAGGGGGAGCGAGAACAAGGCGTAGAACAATGCGAAGACCGTGCCGTAGAGCAACCCCATCTCGGCGTCGCCGATATGGAGATCGCGTTTGATCGCGGGAGCGAGGATTGCGAGGATGTTGCGATCGAGCAGGCTGACCAATTGCGTCGCGGCGACCAGCGCCAACGCATAGCCCGCGCCGGGCAGCGCCTTTGCCCTCGCCGCGTCGGTCACAGCCGAAACACGCGCTCGGCGTTGGTCTGCATCAGCTTGCGCTTGGCGCCGTCGGGGATGTCGAGCAGATCGTGCGCGCGCACCTCGTCGGGGACATATTGATAGGGATAGTCCATCGCATACATCACGCGATCTTCCCCCATCACCTCGAGCATCAGCCGGATCGCGGGCGGGAAGGGCAGCCCGCTCGTCGTGGCGAGCACATTCTCGCGCAGGCAGGTGACGACATCCTTCTTGAGCGGCTTCAGCCGTTCGTAGCGGTTCGATCGCACCCCGGCCTTGTGCATGAAATCGATGCGGTAGAGCCAATAAGGGATCGCCTCGCCGCCGTGGCCGACCGCGATCTGGAGATCGGGGTAGCGATCGAAGATACCGGTGGTGATGAGCCGCAGCAGATGCATCCCGGTTTCGACCCCGAAGCCGAAGATCGCGCCGTCGAGCCCGGCCTCCACCAGCCCGCCGATCATCGCGTCGGGCAAGGTCTGGGGGTGGATATAGAGCGGCTGGCCGGTGTCGGCGAGCGCGCGGAAGATCGGATCGAATTGCGGTTCGTCGAGATAATGGCCGTGGGTGTGGCTGTTGACCATCACCCCGCGGAAGCCGAGGTCGCGCGCGCCGCGGCGGATCTCGGCTGCCGACCATTCGGGATCCTGCGGCGCGATCGAGGTCATGCCGACGAAGCGGGTGGGGTGGGCCGCGCAACGCTCGGCGAGATAGTCGTTGGCGCGCGTGACCATCGCCTTCGCCTCGTCCGCGTCGAAGAGCGGCTGGACACCCGGCGAGGTGAGCGAGAGGATCGCGACGTCGATCCCGGTGGCGTCCATATCGGCGATCCGCCGCTCGTCCAGATCGAGCAGCCGCTCGATGATCTGCATCGCGCGCTCCGACGGCGATTGCGCGTAGAAGCCCCAGAGCGAGGTCATGCCCTTGTCGGCGGTGCCGTCGCGTACCATGCGCAGAAAGGCGTCGATCTGCTCGCGGGTGGCGAAGGCTTCTTCGGTCGCGATGCGGCGATAACCACGATCGCCGCCGGTGTTGAGCTGGTGGGTCATAATGCGAGGTTCCTCGAACTTCTTGGTCGCTCCCGCTCAGGGGAGGGGTCGGGATGGGGCAATGCGACAGGCGCCGGTCTCCGCGAGGCTCAGCCCTCGTGCACCGCCTTGGTGACGAGGCAGGCGGTAACGCCTTCGGGACCGTCTTCCGCGCCGTGGCCGGACCATTTGACGCCGCCGAACGGCGAATCCGCGCCGCCGATCATCGTCGTGTTGATGCCGACCATCCCGCTCTCGATCGCACGCGAGACGCGGCGCTGGCGCTGCGCGTCCTGCGTCCAGGCATAAGCGGCGAGGCCATAAGGCAGGCGGTTCGCCTCGGCGATCATCGCTTCCTCGTCGCGATAGGGGTTGATCAGCGCGATCGGGCCGAACGGCTCCTCGTTCATCACCGCGGCGTCGAGCGGAACGTCGGCGAGGACGGTAGGCCGGTAGAAGTAGCCGCGGTTGCCGATCCGCTTGCCTCCGGTGCACAGCCGCGCGCCGCGCGCGGTGGCATCGGCGATCAATCGCTCCATCGCTTCGGGGCGGCGCGGGTTGGCCATCGGCCCCATCCCGGTCGCCGGATCGAGCCCGTCACCGACGACGATCCGCCCGGCGCGCTCGGCAAAGCCGTCGCGGAAGCGCGCGAACACCGCCTCGTGGACGATGAACCGCGTCGGCGAGACGCAGACCTGCCCCGCGTTGCGATATTTGGAGGCCGCCATCGTATCGAGCGCGCGGTCGATATCGGCATCGTCGAACACCAGCACCGGGCCGTGGCCGCCGAGCTCCATCGTGGTGCGCTTCATATCCTCCGCCGCGAGCCGGGCGAGATGCCGGCCGACGGTAGTGGAGCCGGTGAAGCTCAATTTGCGGATTACCGGCGAGGCGAGCAGATGGCGCGATACCTCGTCGGGCACGCCGAACACCGCTTGCGCGACATCGGGCGGAAGGCCCGCGTCGAGCAGGCATTGCAGCACGCCGAGCGCGGAGGCCGGGGTTTCTTCCGCCGCCTTCAATATCACCGAACAGCCCGCCGCGATCGGCGCGCCGAGCTTGCGCCCCGGATTGCCGAGCGGGAAATTCCACGGTGCGAAGGCGGCGACCGGGCCGACCGGCTCGTGGCTGACGGTCGAACGCTGTCCGGCGGGGCGGACCAACGTCCGCCCGTAGAGGCGAAAGGCTTCGCCGGCATAGAATTCGAACAAGGCGGCATTCATCGCCACCTCGACCTTCGCTTCGGCGAGCGTCTTGCCTTGTTCGAGCGTCGCGACGCGGGCGAGATCGTCGGCCCGCTCGCGCAACAGCCGCGCCGCGCCGTTGAGGACGGCGGCGCGCTGCTGCGGGGTCGACTCGCGCCACGACCGGAAGCCGCGCGCGGCGGTATCGAGCGCGCGGTCCAGATCGGCCGGGTCCGCGAGCGGCAGCTCGGCGATCGGCTCGCCCGTCGCGGGATTGACCACCGCGCTCGTGCGCCGTCCGGCGCCAGCGATCCGCTCCCCGCCGATGACGAGGTGAAGGTCGGGGTAGCTCACTGCGCGGCCTTCGCCTTTTCGCGGGCGACATCGCCCTCCCAGCGTTCGGCGACAATCTCCTCGCCGGTGACCGGATGCTTCAGGTGGAAGGGCACCAATTTATGCGTCGGCCACAGCCAGTGATCGGCGATCAGCTCGTCCGGCCCGGTCGGGTCCTCGGGGAAGGTCTGGCGCGGGAAGGGGACATATTCGGGCGGCGTATTGGCCCAGCCCGCGTCGAAATCGGCATGCCATTGCGGCATATAATTGAGCACGGCGATGCGCCACACGCCGTCGACCTTGCGATAGGTGTTCTCGTAGATGCCGCCTTCCCACCATTGGCGCGCGCCGAGCATCGGATTGGCGGGATCGGCATAATCCTTGTGCCGCCCGGCTTGCATCATCGAGCGCGCGCGGCCATGCGCGATCTCGCCGCCCGGGGCGACGGTGATGATGTCCTGCAGCTGCGGGTGATCGAGCAGGAAGCCGTCGATCGGACCGTTGGTGCCGTGGGTGAAGCGCTTCTGGAAGCGCTCGACATAGAGCCGGCGAATGCCTTCCTTGCCCTTCCACACCCCGCCGAAGAAGCGCACCTCGCCATCGTCGGTGAACAGGTCGACCGTCTCGCGATAAAGGCATTTGTCGATGAGATAGCCGTAAAGGTGCTGGAGCTTGCGGATATCGAGCTCGTCTTCACGCCGGGCGAGGCGGCGGGACAGATCCGCAACGGCCTGTTCCAGCGCGGCGACACGGGGGGCGACATCGGCCATCTTCACTCTCCTGATCGTATGCTTTACGTACAATTTGCGCTGACCTCGCGGCGGAGTCAACGGCCGAGCGCTTCGAGCCGCTCGACTTCCTCGCGGTAGGGGCGAATCGCGCGCACCATGCACAAGGTGGCGAGCGGCAGCAGCACGGCGGCGGTGAAGACCAAAGCCTTCCACAGATCCTTTTCCACCCCGATCACGAAATCCTGCACCAGCCCGACGACGAAGCTGCCCATCGCGCCGAAGAAGGTGAACATGAACAGATAGATCGCCGTCACCTGCCCGCGCATCGCATTGGGCGCGACGCGCTGGATCGCGGCATTTTGCGGCACCGCGCCGGCGATGCCGAACATCGCGCCAAGGCTCATCACCGCAAGCGAGGCATGGCCGTTGGGCATCAGCGGCGCCGCGATCGCGCAGCAGGTGACGCAGCCGAACAGGATCGCCGCGGCGCGGACATTGGCGTCCTTATGGCGCTTTGCCAGCCACTCGACGAACGCGCCGCCCAGCGCCAGCCCGGCGAGCGAGGCGACAAGGATCATCCCCCCCATCACCGCGCCGATCTGTGCTTCGTCCCACCCGTAGCTGCGGATCATGAACGGCACGCGCCAGAATTGCAGCCCGAACGTCTCGATCGCGCTCAGCGCCAGCCCGGCGAACAACGGATAATAGACTCGGCGCTGCGCGTGGATCGCGCGCGCCGCATCGAGCCCGGTGGCGGTGAGGATGCGGCGGCCGAGCGATGCGTCGCGCGGCGGCTGCGGCGCATCGGGCGCGGGCGCGAGCCGGGGCGGCTCCTTCACGGTCAGGAACAGCAGCGCGATCAGCAGCCCGGGCAGCCCGGTCCAGATCATGATCCATTGCCAGCCGAAGATGCGCAGCGGGCCGATTTCGCTCGGCGCCCAATGCGCGGTCATCCCGATCAGCATCCCGCCGACGATCGGGCCGAGTGTCGTCCCGCCGATGAAGCCGAATTGCAGCAGCGCGAAGGCGCGGGTCAGCGTGCGCGGTGGAAAGGCATCGGCCAGCAGCGAATAGGATGACGGCGCATGTGCCGATCCGCCCGCGGCGAGGAACACGCGCGTCCCGACGAATTGCGCGAAGCTTTGCGCCAGCCCGCCGAGCGCGGTGATCACCCCGATCACCGAGACGCCCGCCGCGAGCACATATTTACGCGGATAGATGTCCGCCAGCCGCGCCAGCGGGATACCGACGAACAGATAGCAGATGATGCTCGCCGGCCCGGCAAGGAAGCCCAGTTGCGCGTCGGTCAGCCCGAAATCGGCCTTGATGCGCTGCGCCAGCATCCCGAACACGACCTGGTCGAAGAAGGTGAGGAAGGTCGCCAGCACGATCACCGCGAGCGCCCAATAAGCCGCGCCGGGGGAGGGCCAGTCGCGCGTGTCGGCGCGCGGCGGGGCATCTGCCACGATCTCCACGGTCGCAGTCGCAGGGGCGATCGCCATCCGTCATCCTCTCGCTAATGCGCCATGTTTTGCGCTTGGCAAATTGTATGCGTTGAATACAATTATGCGCAACCGAAAAAACAGAATCGGAGAGCGATATGAAAGATCTGGCGGGGCGCACCGCGTTCGTCACCGGTGGGGCGAACGGCATCGGGCTGGGGCTGGCGCGGGCATTGCTCGCCGAGGGATGCAAGGTCGCGATCGCCGATATCCGCGAGGATTCGATCGCTGCCGCGCTTAAGACGCTCGACAATCAGGACGTGATCGGCGTGCCGCTGGATGTCGCGTCGCGCGCGGGGTTTGCGGCGGCGGCGGACGAGGTGGAGGCGCGGCTCGGCCCGGTCAGCCTGCTGTTCAACAATGCCGGGATCAACCTGTTCCAGACGATCGACGAATCGTCCTACGACGATTGGGACTGGGTAATGGGGGTCAACCTCAACGGGGTGATCAACGGGGTGATGACGTTCGTGCCGCGGATGAAGGCGCGCGGCGCGGGCGGGCATGTCGTCAATACCGCGTCGATGGCGAGCTTTCTGTGCGGGCCGGCGCCGGGGATCTACAATACCGCGAAATTCGCGGTGCGGGGCTTGAGCGAATCGCTGCGCTACAGCCTGGCGCCGCACGGCATCGGGGTGTCGGTCTTGTGCCCGGGGCTGGTCAAAAGCCATATCTACGCCAGCGACGAGATACGCCCCGACGAATTGAAGGCGGGCGCCCGGCCGGTCGACAGCGCGGGCGTCGAGCGGCTGCGCGAAGTCCACGAATTCGGCATGGAACCCGATGTGATCGCGGCGCGGGGGGTCGAGGCGATCCGCGCCAATCGTTATTATATCTTCTCGCACCCCGAGTTCCGCGACGAATTGCGCGAAGTTTTCGACGATATATTGGCCGCCTTCCGCGACTATCCCGAAGACCCCGGCTTCCAGCAGCGCACCGGGTTCGAGAAGTTCAGGCGCGAGCGCTATGCCGAGGCGCGCGCGGCGGCGCGGGGGGAGAGCTAGGCTATAGCCGCGCGTCGGCGAGATCCGCGCCGGCGCGCAGATTGGCGAGCTTGGCCCAGGTGACCGCAGGGTCGATCTTGCCATAGCCGGCGAAGGTGCCGAATCCGCAATCGGTGCTCGCGATCACGCGGTCCTTGCCGACGATCGCGGCGAACCGCTCGATCCGCTGCGCGATCAGCTCGGGATGTTCGAGATAGTTGGAGCAGGTGTCGATCAGCCCCGGCGCGAGCAATTTATCCTGCGGCACGCGCGCGTCGCGCCACACGATCCATTCATGCTCGTGGCGCGGATTGGCGGCCTCGAACAGGATTGTCGCCGGGCGCGCGCCGAGCACGATATGGATGATCCGATTGAGTTCGATATCATGATCGTGCGGCCCTTCGTAATTGCCCCAGCAGACGTGCATCCGCATCCGTTCCGGCGGGATATTGGCGGTGGCGGCGTTGAGCGCTTCGACATTGGCGGCGATCGTCCGCAGAAACGTCGCCTCGTCCATTTCCTGATAGCCGGTGTGGCGCGACATCGCGAGATCGGGGCAATCGAGCTGCAGGTCGAAGCCGGCGGCGACGATCGCCTCATATTCCGGGCGCATCGCCGCGACGAGATCGGCGAGATAGGCTTCGTGACTGGGGTAGAAAGCGTTTTTCTGGAAGGCGGTGATCAGCCCGGGCGATGCCGCGTTCATGAACGCGCGGGTGCCCTCGCCGTGGCGATCGAGTGCGCTGCGGAAACGGCGGATATCGTCGTGGAGCGGCGCCA
>NZ_MKRR01000133.1:244720-251722 GCF_001897045.1 Sphingomonas sp. 66-10 | reverse complement strand
ATCGAGCGCGGGGGTGCGATCGGTATGCCCGCCGAACCCCGACAAGCGCTCGATCATATAGGTCGAATAGCCGACCTTGCCGAGTTCGCCGTCGCTGACGATCGACACGCCCGCCGCCACCTGCCGCGCCACCGCATCGTCGACCGCCGCCTGAACCTCGGTGTCGAACGCGGCCGCGTCATAGGGCTCGCCGTGATCGCGCGCGAGCAGCAGCGGGGTCAGCCGGTCGCCGCGCGGCAAGCTGCCGACGTGGGTGGTCGCGATCGTCATCGGAAGCCTTTCGTTTCTACTTAGCCCCTCCCCTGAAGGGGAGGGCTATTGGACGCGCTTACGCCTCTTCGAGCGCAACCGCGTTGATGATGTGCGGCTGGGTATATTCGTGCAGCCCGGACTCGCCCAATTCGCCGCCCAGCCCCGATTGCTTGGCGCCGCGGAACGGGATGTTGGCGTCGATCGCGAGATATTGGTTCACCCAGACGGTGCCGGTATCGATCTTCTTCGCGACCTCGGTCGCGCGGGTCAGATCCTTGCCCCACACCGTGCCGCCGAGCCCCATGTCGGTGTCGTTGGCGCGGCGGATGACATCGTCGATATCGGCATATTTGAGCACCGGCAGCACCGGGCCGAACTGCTCCTCGCGCACCAGCGGGGCGTCGTCGTCGAGATCGCGCACGATCGTCGGCGGGATGAAATAGCCGGGCCGGTCCAGCGGCTCGCCGCCGGCGAGCACCGTCCCGCGCGCCTTGGCATCCTCCAGCAGCGCCTTGACCTTCTCGAACTGCATCCGGTTCTGCAGCGGGCCGACGGTGGTGCCCTGCTTCGATCCGTCGTCGACCACCGCCTCCTTGGCGAGCCGCGCGAGCTCGTCGCAGAATTCGTCGTACATCGCCTCGGGCACATAGGCGCGCTTGATCGCGACGCAGATCTGGCCGGCATTGGCCATCGCGCCGCCATAGACCTTCTGCGCCACCTGGCGCGGGTTCACATCGTCGAGCACGATCGCGGCGTCGTTGCCGCCAAGCTCGAGCGTCACGCGCTTCACGCCCTCGGCGGCGGCGGCCATCACCTTCTTGCCGGTCGCGGTCGATCCGGTGAAGGCGACCTTGGCGACATCGGGGTGGCCGGTCAGCCGCGCGCCGAGATCGTTCTGGTCGCAGATCACATTGACCACGCCCGGCGGCAGCAGTTCGCGGCAGATCTCGCCGAGCAGCAAGGTGGTGAGCGGGGTGGTCGGCGCCGGCTTGATCACGATCGTATTGCCGGTGACGAGCGCCGGGCCGAGCTTGTTCATCACCAGGATGACCGGGAAGTTCCACGGCGTGATCGCGGCGACGACCCCCAGCGGGGTGCGGTGCTCGATCACCACATTGCCGCCGGTGTCGCGCAGCGTCTTCGGCTCGATCCGCATCTCGGCGAAGGCGCGTAGCGTGAAGACGCTGCCCATCACCTCATACATCGCCTGGTCGAGCGGCTTGCCCTGCTCGGCGGTGAGCAGGCTGGCGAATTCGCCCGCGCGCGCCTCCAGCGCGTCGGCGATCTTGGCGACCAGCGCGGCTCGCTCCTCGATCGGGGTGGCGGCCCAGCCGGGGAAGGCGCGCTTCGCCGCCGCCACCGCGCGATCAACCAGCGCCGCATCGGCCTTGGGGCATTGTGCAAAGGCCGCCCCGGTCGCAGGATTGACCACATCGAAGGTCGAAGCGCCGGCAATGGCTTCGCCATCGATCAGCAGGCGGAAATCGCGGTTCATCATCGCTCTCCTCGAAAATCCCGCCGCGCGGAAGACACGCGGCATTTGCCGGATATTGTGTGCTACGGATACAATCTTGGCAAGCGGATTCCGTGGGCGACATTGCCTTGCAAAACGTTTGCCAGGGATACAATATACGCATCCCGAGCCGTTGAATGCGGCCGATTCGGATGGAGAGGAACGCAAGATGCAGGCAGGCCGGCGATGAGCACCGCCCTGATCGACGAACGCAAATCCGATGCTTCCCCATCTCGCGATCGGCTCGACCGGCTGCTTCGTGCGCGCTCGGTGGCGATCGTCGGTGCATCGGATCGGCCGGGGGCGCTCGGCGCGTCGGTGCTCGCCAATCTTGACCGCGCCGGGTTCGATGGCGCGATCCATCTCGTCAATCCCAACCGCGCCGAGATCGGCGGCCGTCCGTGCGTCGCCTCGGTCGCCGATCTGCCGCGCGGGATCGACGCCGCGGTGCTGGCGATTCCGCGCGCCGGGGTGCTCGATGCGATGCGCGGGCTGGCCGAGCGCGGCGTCGGCGCGGCGGTGATCTTTTCCGCCGGCTTCGCGGAGGATGGCGCGCAGGGGCTTGCTGATCAGCGCGAGATCGCGCGGATCGCCGCGGCGGCCGATATGGTGGTCGAAGGCCCCAATTGTCTCGGCCTCGTCAATTTCCGCGACAAATTGCCGCTGACCTTCATCGATATGCCCGAGGCGCGCGCGGAAGGCGCGCGGCGGGTCGGCATCGTCTCGCAATCCGGCGCGATGGCGGCGGTGCTCGCGACGACGATGATCGCGCGCGAGGTGCCGCTGGGCTGTTATGTCTCGACCGGGAACGAGGCGGCGACCGGGGTCGAGGATTTCGTCGCGCGGCTGGTCGACGATCCCGATATCGCGGTGATCGTGATGATCGTCGAGCATTTCCGGCGGCCGGGTGCATTCCTCGCGGCGGCGCGCGCCGCGCGGTCGGCGGGCAAGCCGGTCGTCCTGCTCCACCCCGGCCGCAGCGCGGCGGGCGCGGCGAGCGCGGCGACGCATACCGGGGCGATGGCCGGCGATCATGCCGTGATGCGCACCCATGTCGAACATGCCGGGGTGATCCTGGTCGAATCGCTGGAGGAGCTGGGCGACGTGGTGGAGATCGCCACGCGCTGCCCGGCGTTGCCCGGCGGCGCGACGGGCGTCGTCGCCGAATCGGGCGCGTTCAAGGCGATGATGCTCGATCTCGCCGAGGAGGTGGGGCTGAACCTGCCGCCGCTCGGCGACGCCGACAGCCCGGCGTTGCGCGCGGCCTTGCCGCCATTCGTGCCCGTCTCCAACCCGCTCGACGTCACCGCGCAGGGGCTCGTCGATCCGGGGATGTACGGTCGGGTGATCGCCGCGCTCGCCGAGGATGCGCGGATCGACACGATCGTCGTCACGCTGATCCAGACCGATATCCGCACCTCGTCGGTAAAGTTCGCCGCGGTGGCCGAGGCGCTTGCCGCGCGCGGCGGGGTCAAGCCGGTGGTGGTCGCCGGGGTGGACGAGGGCGGCGGGGTGCAGCCGAGCGATATCGCCGCATTGCACGCGCTGGGCGTCACCTATCTCCCCACCGCCGAGCGTGCATTGCGCGCATTGGCGCGGCTCACCAATGCGGCGGGCGCGGCGCGGGCGGGACAGGCGCAAACGACTGCGCCGTTCGACGATCTGCCCGCCGCCGGCGCGACGATTCCCGAATATCGCGCCAAGCAATTGCTCGGCGCGCGCGGCATCGCCTTCCCGACCTTCACGCTGGCGCATGACAAGGACAGCGCGGTCGCCGCGGCCGAGCGGCTGGGTTATCCGGTGGTGCTCAAGGCGCAGGCCGCCGCGTTGCCGCACAAGAGCGACGCCGGCGGGGTGATCGTCGGGCTGGCCGATGCCGCGGCGGTCGCGGCCGGCTGGGATCGGCTGCTTGCGCAGGTCGGCGCGGCGCGGCCCGATGTGGTGCTGGAAGGCGTGTTGGTCGAACCGATGGCGCCGCGCGGGGTGGAATTGATCGTCGGCGGGCGGAACGATCCCGCCTGGGGGCCGGTGATCCTGATCGGTTCGGGCGGGGTGGCGGCGGAATTGCTGCACGACGCGCGGCTGGTGCCGACCGGGCTGTCCGAGGAAGCGATCGCGGCGGAAATCCGCGGGCTGAAGCTTGCCCCGCTGCTCGACGGGTTTCGCGGCGCACCGGTGGCGGACATTGCGGCGGTGGCGCGGATCGTTGCGGCGCTCGGCGCGGTCCTCGACGCCAATCCGGCGATCCGCGAAGTCGATCTGAACCCGGTGGTGGTCTATCCTAAGGGCGAGGGCGCGATCGCGCTCGACGCGCTGATCTCGCTATGACGCGGCAGCCGGAAAGCGGCGCGCCCGCGGCCCCGGCTTGCCGTTGCGATCGCGCGCGCAGTTGCTGGTACGACAATGTTTCGGGGGGCGGCTCGCTGCCGTGCCACTGCGCGTCGTGCCGGCGCGCCTTTCATATGGAGATGCTCGCCGGGATCGCGATCGCCGCCGCATCCGCGGTGGTGATCGTGGCGATCGCTGGGTAAAAAATGATCCGTTCGCCCTGGTTAGCATAGGCCGTCATGCCGGATCTGATCGGCATGACGGCACGCGGGCGCTGCAATCAGGCGCTGACCTTCGACTGGTCGTAGGCGCCGAGACCGGGCTTGTAGCTCTTTTCGTCGATGAACTGGCGGATGCCTTCCTTGCGGCCCTCCGACGGGTCGTGGAAATTGGCCGCTTCCTGCATCCGCACGAGATAATCCTCGGCTTCGTCATAGGTCATCGCGCCGACGCGGCGCACCGCATCCTTGGCGAATTTGAGCGCGACCGGATTCTTCTGGAGCAGGATCGCCGCGACCTCGCGCACGCGCGCTTCGAGCCGTTCGAGCGGCACGCTCTCGTTGACGAGACGCATCGCCGCCGCCTGCTGGCCGTCGATCAGCTCGCCGGTCAATGTCAGCCACATCGCGTCGCGCATCGGCAGCAGGTCGACCACCACCTTGGTCACCCCGCCGCCGGGGAGGATGCCCCAGTTGATTTCCGACAGGCCGAATTTCGCTTCGTCGGCGCAGATCGCCAGATCGCAGGAGAACAAGGGACCGAAGCCGCCGCCGAAGCACCAGCCGTTGACCATGGCGATCGTCGGCTTCTGATACCAGCGCAGCCGGCGGAACCAGCCATAGCTCTCGCGCTGCGACTTGCGCACGCCGCGCAGCCCCTGCGCCTCGGTCTCGCGGAAATATTCCTTGAGATCCATGCCGGCCGACCAGGCCGCGCCTTCGCCGCCCAGCACCAGCACGCCCACGTCGTCACGATATTCGAGCTCGTCGAGCACCTCCATCATGCGGCGGTTGAGCGTGGGGCTCATCGCGTTGCGTTTTTCCGGGCGCGCGAAATTCACCCAGGCGATGCGGTCCTCGACCCGAAACGTAACGACCTGCTTCTCGCTCATGACCTCTCCTCCGTGCGATCTGATATATGTATCATTGGCATACAATCGAGGCACTGTCCAGCGGCGCGGATGCGCGTATTCGGTCGGGCTTGGGCGGGTGACGGTTTGCGTCAGACGCGGTGGCGCAGCCGCCGCATCGTCGCCTCGCTCGTTTCGGCCGAGACGTTCTCGCCGGGCGGCGCGTGGCCGGCGATCCACACGCTATGATCGACCCATTCCCCGGTCGCGGGGTCGAACCCCGCGGCGCAGCGCACCAGGCCGCGTAACTGGCGCTGGAGATCGAGATGCAGCCGGACGAGTGCCTGTTGCGCGCCGAGCGGGAGCGGCTCGCGGAAGGCGAAGCGGCGCAGGCGATGCGCGTGCGCGGGACTTTCGACGGCCGCGACGAGCGAGAGGTGGGGGCGCGGCGCGGTCATTGCGCGACGACGCGGACGCTGGCCAGCCCGGCGGCGAGCGCGCGCGGCTTCGCGACTGTCACCTCGGCCCTGGTGACCGCACCGAGCGCGAGGCAGCGTTCGGCGAGCATCTGCGCGAAGCTTTCGATCAGCGGCACATGCCGCGCGGCGAGGTCGGTCGCCTCGGCGACGATATGGCGATAATCGACCGTTTCCCCGAGCGTCGCGACGCGCGGCGCCCCCAGCGTGAGCGCGACACTCACCACCAGCGGCTGCCGCGCGCCGATTTCATGCGCATGCACCCCGATGTCGGCGTCGAGCGTGAGCGCGTCGACGCGCACCTCGGTGACGGTGCGCGCGTCAGCCACGGCCCGCCGCCTCCGCCGCGCGCACGGTATTGGCGAGCAGACAGGCGATCGTCATCGGCCCCACCCCGCCGGGCACCGGGGTCGCGGCGCGCGCGTGGCCGAGCTCGTCGAACGCGGTGTCGCCGACCAGCCGCGCCTTGCCCGCGGTATCGGTCACGCGGGTGATGCCGACGTCGATCACCACCGCGCCGGGCTTGACCCAATCGCCGCGCACCAGCCGCGGCGCGCCCGCCGCCGCCACGACGATATCCGCCGCGCGGACGATCTCGGGCAGCCCGCGCGTCGCGATATGCGTGACGGTCACCGTGCATTCGCGTTCGAGCAACAGCATCGCGACCGGCTTGCCGACGATATTCGACTTGCCGATCACCACCGCGTTCAAGCCGCGATAATCGTCGATCACGCTGTCGAGCAGCATCATGCAGCCGAGCGGGGTGCAGGGGACGAGCCCGCCGGTGCCGGTGGAGAGGCGCCCGACATTGACCGGGTGGAAGCCGTCGACGTCCTTCGCCGGCGCGATCGCATCGAGCACGCGCGCGGCGTCGATCTGCGGCGGCAGCGGCAATTGCACGAGGATGCCATGGACCGCGCGATCGGCATTGAGCCGCGCGATCAGCGCGAGCAGCGCGGCCTCGTCGGTATCGGCGGGCAGGCGATGTTCGAACGAGGCGATGCCGGCGCGCGCCGCCTCGGCGATCTTGCGCGCGACATAGACCTCGCTCGGCGCGTGATTGCCGATCAGCACCACCGCCAGCCCGGGGCGGATTCCGTCGCCGACCAGCGCGGCGACGTCGGCGGCGATACGGTCGGTCAGCGCGCGCGCCATCGCGCGTCCGTCGATCGGTGTCATGCCGGTCAGCGGAAGACGATCGTGCGGTGGCCGTTGAGCAGCACGCGATCCTGCAGATGCCACCGCACCGCTGCCGCGAGCACGCGGCGCTCGATGTCGCGGCCCTTGCGCACCAGATCGTCGGGCGTGTCGGCGTGGCTGATCGGCTCGACATCCTGCGCGATGATCGGGCCTTCGTCGAGATC
>NZ_MKRR01000133.1:243578-244689 GCF_001897045.1 Sphingomonas sp. 66-10 | reverse complement strand
AGGGCTTGGCGCCCTTGAAGCCGGGCAGGAAGCTGTGGTGGATGTTGATGCAGCGGCCCGACAGGAACGCCGCCATCTCGTCCGACAAGATCTGCATGTAGCGCGCCAGCACGACCAGATCGGCGCCGGTCTCTTCGACCAAAGCGCGGATCTGCGCTTCCTGCTGCGGCTTGGTGTCGCGCGTGATCGGCAGATGGTAGAAGGGCAGGTCGCCGATCAGCGAGATGTTGAGCGCGCTGCGCGGGTGGTTGGAGACGATCCCCACCACGTCCATCGGCATTTCGCCGATACGCTGGCGGTAGAGCAGGTCGCCGAGGCAATGATCGAATTTGGAGACCAGCATCAGCACCTTGAGCCGCTCGCCCGGCGCGCGCAGCGTCCATTCGGCGCCCATCTCGCCCGCGATTGGGGCGAATGCGGCGCGCAGCGCGTCGGCGGCGTCGGCGCGTTCCAGCTCGAACACGACGCGCATGAAGAAGCGGCCGGTGAGCCGGTCGTCGAATTGCTGCGCATCGGTGATATTGCCGCCCTGTTCGGCCAGGAAGCCGGCGACCCGCGCCACCAGGCCGGGCCGGTCGTCGCAGGACAGGCGAAGGATATAGCTGTCGGTCATAGACGCGCCTCGTAAGCGTTGATCCATTCGACGGTGCGGGCGAGGCCGCCGAAGGGGTAGAAATGAAGCCGCACCGGCCCGTGCGCCGGGGTCAGCCGCGCCGCGAGCCGATCGACCAATTTGTCGGGGCCGGCGGTGCCGAGCAATTTGGTCAGCGATACGCCGTATTTGGTCATCACCGCCGCCGACGCACCGACCCCGCAATGCGCGGCGAAGCGCAACAAGGTCTTGATCCCGGCCGGCCCGGGGACGCCGATCCGCACCGGGCAATCGATCCCGCGCGCGCGCAGTTGCTCCAGCCAGCGAATGAACGGATCGGCGTCGAAGCCGAATTGGGTGACGATCAGCGTCGCCATGCCGCGCTGCGTGATCTCGGCGCGTTTCTCCTCCAGCACCGCCCAGCATTGCGCCTCGTCCATCGCGGGATGGCCTTCGGGGTGGCCGGCGATGCCGATCGCGGTGATGCCGTTCGCCTCGAACAGCCCGGTCGCGAGCAGC
>NZ_MKRR01000133.1:238136-243553 GCF_001897045.1 Sphingomonas sp. 66-10 | reverse complement strand
GCGCCTGCCTCCGCGACGGTGCGGCGGACGATCTGTTCCAGCTCGTCGTGGCTCGCGATCCGTCGCGCCGAAAGGTGCGGCATCGGCTCGAACCCGAGCGCGCGGACGTCGCGCGCGGCGTCGATCCGCGCGTCGATCGCCTCTCCGGGGAGGAAGGTGATCGCCACCGGGGTCTCGGGCGCGATCAGCGGCGCCGCTTCGGCGAGCGCAGCGCGATCCTTCGCCGTCATTTCGAGCGAGTAACCGTCGGTCATCGACAGCGGCGCGCGAGACCAGGCCGGGTGGATGACGGGAACGGTCATAAGCGGTCCTCTCACGAAACGCGCGTCGGCGCTGTTTGGCGAGGGGATTAGAAGCCGCGGCTTGATTCGTATAGATGAAAAATTCGCAAATGAGAATTTATGCCATCCGCGACCCCGTGCGCTCAGAGCGGCAGGCCGACGTAATTCTCCGCGATCGCGGTCTGCATCGCCTCGGATTGCGCCACATAATCAAGCTCGCTGCTTTGCATGTGGTGGGCGAACGCGCCGTCCTCGGGGAAATGGTGCATCAGCTTGGTCAGATACCAGCTGAACCGCTCCGCCTTCCACACCCGCGCCACCGCTTTGGCGGCGTAGTTCTGCAAACCGGTTTCGTCGCTGCGCCGATAATAGCCGATCAGCGCATCGGAGAGATAGGCGACGTCGGACGCCGCCAGGTTGAGGCCCTTGGCGCCGGTCGGCGGGACGATATGCGCGGCGTCCCCGGCGAGGAACAACCGGCCGTGGCCCATCGGCTCCGACACGAAGGAGCGCAGCGGGGCGATCGACATTTCCAGCGCCGGCCCGCGCGTCACGCCGTGGGCGGACAGCGGGTCGAAGCGGCGGGCGAGTTCATCCCATAGCCGCGCCTCGGGCCAGTTCTCGACGCGCTCGTCCCGCGGGACCTGGACATAATAACGGCTGCGCGTCGGCGATCGCATCGAGGCCAGCGCAAAACCGGCAGGGGTGCGGGCGTAGATCAGCTCGGGGTGGCACGGCGGCACGTCGGCGAGGATGCCGAGCCAGCCGAACGGATATTCATGCACATAGTCGCGCTGCACCCCGGCCGGGATGGCCCGGCGCGCGACGCCGTGGAAGCCGTCGCAGCCAGCGATGAAATCGGCCTCGACGCAATGATCGCGTCCGTCTTTGCCGAAGGTGACGCGGGCGCGTGACGCGCCGATATCGTGCAGCGCGACATCCTTGGCCTCGAACACGATATCGAGCCCGCGCGCCGGCGCCGCCTCGATCAGGTCGCGGGTCACCTCGGTCTGGCCGTAGACCGTGACGTGGCACCCGATCAGCCGCGCGAGGTCGATGCGGATGATGCGATCGCCGTCGGCGAGGTTGAAGCCTTCCTCCTTCAGCCCGTGGGCGTTGAGGCCCGCATCGATCCCGAGCCGGTGGAGCAGATCGGTGGTCACCGTCTCGAGCACCCCGGCACGGATACGGCTTTCGACATGCGCGCGGGTCTGGCGTTCGAGGATCAGGCAATCGATCCCTTCGGCGCGCAGCAGATGACCGAGCAATAGCCCGGCCGGGCCGGCGCCGATGATCGCGACCTTGGTGGTGGCACGCATCCAGCCTCTCCTTTTAGAGCATCGCGCCTGGAATCATGATCCACCCCGGCCTTCGCCGGGGTTGAGGGCAGATCGATTTGGCGCACGATGCTATCGCAAGGAACTTATCCGACGCGCCGGGCGGCGGTTCCAGTAACGGAGCGGTCAAATATCTGGTACTATCCAGACATGACGATCGCCGACGTGCCGCATTTCCAGCTTTACGGTGAGGGCGGGAGCTTCGCCGACCCCGGCTTCGTCCATATCGAAACGATCGAGAGCCGCAGCCGCCTGACCGGGTGGGAGATCGGTGCGCACCGCCACGATACGCTCGATCAGCTGCTGGTGATCGCGGCCGGCGCGGTGGCGGTCACCTTCGAAGGGGTGAAAAGGTCGTTCGACGCCCCGGTGGTGATCCATGTCCCCGCCGGGATGATCCACGGCTTCTTATTCGACGAGGACGTCGACGGCGCGGTCATCACCTTTTCGACCGATCTGCGCGCATTGCTCGCGGCGGGGCAATCGGGGTTGGCGATCGTCGCGGATCGCCCGGTTGCGCAATGCCTGACGCGCGCGCAGGCCGAACGCTTCGGTCCTTTGGTCGGCGAACTCTATCGGGAATGCTCGGGGCACGACCTGGGGCGGATCACCGCCGCGGGGTGGCTCGTCGGCCTGCTATTGGTGCAACTGACCCGTGCGGTCCGCGATTCGGCGCTGCCGTTGAGCGGGAACGATGATCGCGCGCGGCGCTTCCGGACGCTCGTCGACGATCATTTCCGCGATCATCGCACGATCGCTTTCTATGCCGCCAGCCTGGGCATGACCGAGCGGAGCCTGACGCGCTTCGTCCGCGCGCATTTCGGCTGCGCGCCGATGCATTATATCCACCGCCGGCTGGTGCTCGAGGCGCGGCGCCTGCTGATCTACGGCAACCACACGGTCGCCGGGGTCGCGGAGCAACTCGGCTTCGCTGACCCCTCCTATTTCAGCCGCTTCTATTACAGGATGACGCAGGAGCGGCCGTCCGCGACCCGATAGGGCCGTGGCGCTGGCGGCGTCCGCTCATTCCGCCGCTTCGTCGGTGATATGCGCCGGCATCCCCTTGGTCGGATAAAAGCCGTTGGCGCGTTGCTGATACACCGCGGCCTCGGCGCGCGGATTGTAGAATTGCCGATACCAGGCGCGTGCGCGGTGGAACGGCCCGTCGGTCGGCAGCCGCAGGATGTCAATCGCGGGCGCCTTGGTGCGCCAGATCGCGAAATCCTGCGAGAAGGCGGCCAGCCCGGTCGCGTGATAGGCCGCGTGCATCGCGCGGTCCGCCTCGGACGGCGGGGTGGCCTGGCCGCGGGTGATGATCCCGTGCCAGATGTGCGTGCGCCCGTCCTCGATCGGGGTGTGGAGGATGATCTGCACCGCATCGGTCTCGCCGCCGAAGCGCGCGACGAGGATGCCGGGGCCGGTATAGACCGCATCGCTTTCGAGCAGCTCGTCGGCGCTGGTCATCGTCTCATGCCCGCCGCCCGAGCGCTGGCGCGCGACGACGCCGTCGAACGTATCGTCGAAATAAGCGAGCTTCATCCCGTGGATCGGGCCGAAATGGCGGGTGTCGGCGATATTGTCGACCACCTCCTGCGGATGGACGTCGATCGTGCCGAGATCGTCATAATCGCATTGCACCCAATGCGGATCGTCCCATTCGGGAAGATCGGGCAGCGCATAATCGGGCGCGCCTTCCTCCGGGTCGTGCCAGATGAAGACGCAGCCATAGCGTTCCTCGACCGGAAAGGCGCGCAATTTGGCCGCGGCGGGGATCGGGCCGTCGAAATAAGGCACGTGATTGCAGCGGCCGTCTGGGCCGAAGCGCCACGCATGATAGGGGCAGCGGATCGAATCGCCCTCGACGCGCCGCGCGCCCTCGCCCGAGCTCTGCTCGGCGGCGAGATGCGCGCCCATGTGCGGGCAATAAGCGTCGAGCACGATCGCGCGCCCGGATTCGCCGCGATAGGCGACCAGATCCCGCCCGAGCAGGCGCAACGCGCGCGGCGCGCGCGATATTTCCGCGGTGGTGGCGGCCATGAACCAGCCGCGCGGGAAGGTGAATTCGCCGAGCCGATAGTCTTTGGTCGTTGCCACGGTCATCCTCTCCGTCGTTCTGGCTGAGGCGTAACTGGGCCGCTTCATCGGCAACGGCAATGATGATATTCGGAGACCGATCGTCAAATGATAGGAAAGCGCTCACCAGGTGATCGATAACCAATCTGCATCTGCTCGGCGCCGCCCCGGCGCGGTCGCGCTGCTCGAACAATTGCGGATCGCGTTGCGTCGCCAGCGGATCGGCGCCGCGGCGTTGGCCAAAAGCGCCGGCGTCGGGGAGGCGACGGCGCGGCGCTGGCTCAACGGGCAGGGGCTGACGCTCGATCGGCTCGATCAGCTATGCGGCATTGCCGGGATCGACATTCGCGATCTGATCGGGGCGGCCGAGGCGGAACTCGCCGCGCAGTTCACGCTGCGGCAGGAACGGATCCTCGCCGCCGATCGCGCGCTCGCCTTTCTGTTCTTCTCGATCCTCAACGGGTGGCAGAAGGAGGATTTCATGCGCGAATTCGGCCTGCCCGCGGCGCGCGTCGAGGCGCATCTGGCGCGGCTCGTCCGGCTCGGGCTGGTCGACGTCAGCGCGAGCGGCCGGGCGCGCGCCTTGACCGCGCGCGCGGTGCGCTGGCGCCGCGGCGGGCCGCTCGCGGCGGCGTTCGAGAACAATATCAAGCAGCTTTACCTGTCGATGGACTTCAGCGCTCCCGACGCGCGTTATGTTTCCGATGTCGTCAAGCTGACCGAGGCGGCGCGCGCGCGGGTCCACGCCCTGTTCGAAGATCTCCGCCGCGACATTCACCGCATCGCCGAGCAAGATCGCAAGGCGCGGTTCGAGCATCATCAATGGAGCGCGTTCATCATGCTGGTCCGCCCGATGGATACGGGCGAAGTCGCGCTCGGCTTCAAGCAAGCGCGCGTGGCGTGAACTGTGGATGAGGGCGGTGTAGCGGCGGCCTACGCCGCTATTCTCCTGAATTAGTTGCGAAAACACCACAGTCGCGCGACGAAATCATCCGTCCCCTGCGGCACTTGATTGACCATGCGCTTCTTCGACTCTCATAGCATCGCGCAGCAGAAAAAAGGGGACCGTGTTATGGGGTTCGTATCTTTCGAGCGCAGCGTCGCCGCGCGCCACCTCCTGCTGGCGGGAATTGCGGCGGGAAGCATGGTTGCGGCAAGCACCGCCGTTGCGCAGACCACGCAAAATGCTCAGTCGGACGCATCGCAGCTCGCCGACAACGCGCCGTCGCCGGACGACGTTATCGTCACCGCATCGCGTATTTCGCGCTCGCCGATCGCCGCGCAGCCGACCGAGGCGATCACCGCATCGGAAATTTCCAAGCGCGGCTACACCAATCTCGGCACCGCGCTGCAGGAACTCCCCGTTTTCAGCACGCCCAGCAACAGCCCGGTCGGCAGTCAGGGATCGTTCGGCGCGGGGCAGACCTTCGTCAATATGTACAATCTCGGGTCCCAGCGGACCCTCACGCTGGTCAACGGCAACCGCTTCGTCACCTCGGCGACGTCGTCGATTTTCGGCGTCGTCGCGGGCAGCCCGGTCGACTTCGCCGCGCTGCCGGTCAATCTCGTCGACCGCATCGAAACGGTTTCCGTCGGCGGTGCGCCGATCTACGGCTCGGACGCGATCGCCGGCACCGTCAACGTCATCCTCAAGAAGAATTTCGAGGGGCTGGCGTTCAACGCGCAGAATGGCATCTCGCAGAAGGGCGACGGCGGAAACTATAAC
>NZ_MKRR01000133.1:236813-237994 GCF_001897045.1 Sphingomonas sp. 66-10 | reverse complement strand
GCGCTATGAGGTGTTCACCAACACCGGCATGCCGATGTTCGCCGATGACGTGCCGATCTACGGCGGTGCCGCCGCTGCGGCGATTACCGACGCGCAGGGCCGCCCGCTGATCTTCAGCCCGAGCGGCCGCCTGACGCCGTTCAACCCGGGCCAGCAGACCGCGAACGCGCTTCTCCAGGCAGGCGGAGACGGTTTCCGCATCCGCGATTACGATAATTTCCTGACCGACAGCAGCCGCTTCTCGGCGACGGCGCTGTTCCACTACGATTTCAGCGATCGCATCCGCTTCTCGGGCGAGGCCTGGTATGGCCGCGTGATCGCGACCAACCTTCGCGCCCAGCCGTTCTACAACACCGCCTTGTTCGGCGCGGCGGGCGAAACCAACGGCAATCTCATCATGAGCACGGCCAACCCGTTCCTCAGCGCGGCGGATCGTCAGACGATCATCAACAACCTCGCCGCAAACGGGATGGATACGAGCAGCTTCCTGCTCGCGCGCGCCAATACCGATCTGTCGACGGGCAGCTTCCGGACCAAGACCGATCTTTATCGGGTCGTGGGCGGGTTCGACGGCGATTTCAACGTCGGCGATCGCAAGTTCACCTGGGAAGCCAAAGCGATTTACGGCCGCTCGGACACGTCGACCACCACGCGTGAGGTCGTTACCCAGAACTTCTTCAACGCGCTCAATGCGGTGACCGACGGCAGCGGGAATATCGTCTGCGCGCCCGGCTATACCAACGCCACGATCCAGACCGTCAGCTCGACCTGCGCGCCGCTCAACGTCTTCGGCAACGGGCAGGCGAGCCGCGCGGCGCTCGACTATATCACCGCGATCGCCAATCCGAAGCAGCGCAACATCCAGTTCGATGCAGTGGCAGATATCAAGGGCTCGATCGCCAAGTTGCCGGCGGGCGAGGTGAAGTTCGTGCTCGGTTATGAGCATCGCTACGAATCGACCAATTTCCGGCCGGGCGCTTTCTATCGTGGCGAGGCGAATGGCGACGGCACCTACACGCAATACGGCAATTCGATCCCGATCACCCCGGTTGCCGGCTCGTATCACACCAACGAAGTCTTCGGGGAGTTGAACATCCCGGTCGTGTCGGCCGACATGGATGTGCCGTTCGTCCACAGCCTCGAATTCCAGGGGGCCGGGCGCTACGTCAAGAACAGCATGA
>NZ_MKRR01000133.1:223394-236799 GCF_001897045.1 Sphingomonas sp. 66-10 | reverse complement strand
AATTATACCCGTTCGTTCCGGGCGCCGGCGATCACCGAATTGTTCGCGCCGGTCGGCCAGGTTTACAATACCGCCAACGATCCGTGCGATTCCCGCTACATCACCGGCGGCCCGGACCCGTCGCGTCGTGCGGCCAATTGCTCGGCCGCTGGCCTGCCCGCCAATTTCGTTTCCAACGTCGTCGACTATACGGCGCCCGGCGCGAGCGGCGGCAACAAGAACCTGCAGAACGAAATCGCCAATAGCTGGACGGCGGGCGGTATCTTCCAGCCGACGTTCATCCCCGGCCTGCAATTGTCGGCCGACTATGTGCATATCGACGTCAAGAACGAGATCGCCCAGCTCTCGCTCACCGACGTGATGAACGCTTGCTACGATTCGTCGAACTATCCCAACAATCCCTATTGCGCGAGCTTTACCCGCAATTCGGCCGGACAGGTCACCAACTTCTTCACTGGATACTATAATATCGGTATCGAGCGGTTCGAGGGCGTCCAGGTGGCGTTCAACTACAACCTGCCGCTTTCACGTCTGGGGGCGTCGGAGTCTGCAGGCACCGTCTCGCTCGCCGTCAATTATCTTCATACGCTTCAGCATTATTATCGGATCGGCAGCGGCGATATCCAATATACCGTCGGGAGCATCCAGGAGCCTCGAGATAACTTCACCGCCAATTTGAATTACGACAATGGCGGCTTCAATTTCATGTGGCAGACCATTTATTATGGCCCCGCCCATATCAACGTGAACCTGCCGGATACGAATTACCAATATCCCGTGCTGAAGAGCTATTTCCTGTTCAACACCTCGATCGGCTATGACATCAATAAGCAGTTCAATATCCGGTTCATGGTCAATAACGTCATGAATCGATCGGTGCCGTTCCCCTATTCTCTGGGGGACTACGGGCAGTCCCGCTATTATGACGCGATCATGGGGCGGTACTTCCGGGTCAGCGCCGGGTTCAAATTCTAAGCGGAAACCCCGCTTCTTCGTCGCCCTGCGCGCCACATGGTCCGGCGCGCAGGGCGAACTTTCGGTCACCGCCGACCGGGAAGGATCCCGGTCGAACCGCGCTTCACCGGGTCCGCACGCGGAAGCCGACGCGGAAGGTGCGCCCGAGCAGGTCGCTATAGGTCGAATTGGCGGCCAGCCCGGTTTCGGGAAGGAGCATCGGCCCGGCATCGAACAGATTGGTGATGTTGAAGAACACTTCGCCGTCGCCCGGTTCCCGGATCGCGATCTTCGCGGTCAGGTTGAGATCGACGTAGAACGTCCCCTTGACGCGATTGTTGTCATAGGTGGGGAATTGCGTGGTCGAGAGCGGGCAATTGGCCTGGCACTCGATCCCGCCGATATCGTAGCGTCCCGCGCTTACCCCACGCCCGACCGCGGTGATCGAGAACAGCGAGGCGTCATAGGTCGCGTTGACGCGGTAGATCCATTTCGGCGTGCCAGTCTGGGTGCCGTTCACCCCGACGCTGTTGAGCGGCACGGTGCCGGGGATCCCCTGATCGATGATATTGTCGATATAGCGCGTCGCGATCCCGCGCAGCGTGAAGCTTTCGCCCTTGCCGATCGGCACGCGATAAGAAGCGTCTATATCGATCCCGCGCACCAGCTGGCTGGTGAAATTGAACGGCTGCGCGCGGAACAGCAGATAGGGCGTGCCCGGCTGCGACAGCGGCGGTGGCGCGACCGAATAAGCGGCGCAATATTCCTGCCGCCCGTCGAAGCAGCGATTGATGATCTCCTGCGCGCTGAGCGTCCCGATCGCATCCTTCATCTTGATGCGGAAATAATCGACCGAGATGCTGAAGCCCGGCACGAAGCGCGGCGAGAAGACCGCGCCGATATTCAACGTATCGGCCTTTTCGGGCTTGAGGTTGAGGTTGCCGACGACGGTCGCCGAATAGGAATAGCGCGCCGGCCCCTTCGATGAATCGTTCTTGTCGTAGAAGGGATTGTTGACCGCATCGGTGTTCGCGGTGCCGGCCGAATAGAGCTCGGAGAGGTTGGGCGCGCGGATATCGCGCGATCGCGTCACGCGCAGCCGGATGTCGGGGATCGGTTGCCAGGTCGCGCCCGCCTTCCAGGTGGTGACGTAGCCCGAAGTCGAATAATCGGTCGCGCGCACCGCGCCGTTGAATTCGAGCCCCAGCCCGAGCGGCACGACCGTCTCGAGATAGGCTTCCTTGACGTTGTATTTGCCGGTGGTGGGCAGATAATTGCCCACCGACCACAGATTGGTCGTCCCGGTGGTGCTGACGATCGGCTGATATTGTGTCGGGACGGAGCCGCGGATGCTTTCCTCGCGATATTCGCCGCCGATCGACACGCTGACGTCGCCGGCCCAGGTCGCGAACGGCGCCAGCGCGAGGTTGGCGCCCGCCACCTTCTCCTCGATCACCTCGTCGCGATAGGGATTGCCGAGGACGTAGGAGATCGCCGCCGGATTGGCGACCCCGATGCCGAGCCGGTTGAGCGGCACGCAGGCGCGATCGTCATTGGCCGGATTGGTGTCGACGTTGACCGAGCAGACGATCGTGCCGGGGGCATAGCCGCCGGGGTTGCCCGCCTGCGCGAAGACCGCGTTGGTGGCATTGTTCATCCGGCCGATGTTCATGATGTTGCGCAATTGCTCGCGCAGATCGGCGCGGCCGTACTGGCCGTAGACGTCCCAATGCGCCTTGCGCCCGAACGCCTCGAACTCGCCCTCCGCCCCGATCACGTAGCGCTGCACCTCGCGCTTGTTGTCGACCGCGCGGAACGGCAGGTCGGCGGCGGTGGTCGCCAGCGTCACGGTGTTGATGCCGGCCAATTGGCTGGCGCCGAGCGCGTTGATCAGAAAGGCGTTGTTCGCCTGCAGCGTGATCCCGGTCGACAGGTTGGGGCCGGCGTTGAAATAGACTTCCTGCCGGTTGTACGATCCTTCGAAGAACAATTCGACGCGTGGCGCGATCTCATAGCTCAGCCGCCCGAACACGCCCCAGCGATTGTCACGCGGGGCAAGGCCGATGCGGCGGCCCGAATCGTTGACCTGCCAGTCGCCGCCCTGCGTCAGCGTCGGCGGTGACGATCCGCCCGGCGAGGGGAAGGTCAGCGCGCCATATTGATAATGGTTCACCGACCCGCCTTGGCCGAAATAGATCCCGCGCAGCCGGTTGGCGACGCCGCCGCTCGAACCGGTGATCAGCCCCCCGGGGGTCGAATTGGCCGCGCCGACCTGGGTGCGGATCAGATAGCGCGGGGTGGTGCTGTTCGTGGTCCAATTGGGGTCCTGGATGCGGACATAGCCGGTCGCGTTCCAGTCGCGATCGACGTTGAAGATGCCGTCGGCATGCGCGACCTCTCCGTTGAGGATGATATGCCCGCGCCCGCCGGCGAAGGAGGTGCCGCCGGTGACGTTGATCGAATAATTGCCGCCGTCGCCGTGCCCGGTGATGCCCGAATCCGCCGCGACCTTGAGCCCCTGGAACTTCTTGTTGAGGACGAAATTGACCACGCCCGCGACCGCGTCCGAGCCATAGGCCGCGGAGGCGCCGCCGGTGACGACATCGACCCGCTCGATCAGGGATTGCGGGATCGTGTTGACGTCGACCAGCCCGTTGATCGTCGAGGCGACCGAACGGCGCCCGTCGAGCAGCACCAGCGTGCGCATCTCGCCCAGATTGCGCAGGTTGAGCGCGTTGATCCCGGCCTGGCCGCTGCTCAGGTTGAGCCGCGAATTGGCCGGGCGGGTCGATCCGGCGAGCGACGGCAATTGGTTGACGAAATCGGCGACATTGTTCGACGGCGAGGAATTCTGGATATCCTCCAGCGTCATCACCGTCAGCGGGGTCGGCGCCTGGAAACCGTCGCGGATGATGCGCGAGCCGGTGACGACGACATCCGAGGCGGCTTCATCGGGGGGTGCGGTCTGCGCCGCCGCCGTGCCGGCGATGGCCAGCGCGGTGAGGCTCGAAAAGGCGGCGAATCCGGCCCTGAATTGGCCCAGCGTCCGTCCGAATGTCATATATCCCCCCTTTATGTCCCTGCCGGTTTCCCGGATCGAAGGCCGCTTCCCTGCCGGCCTTCCGCGAAATGTTCGTCATTATCGGGGGGCGCCATCTTCGGTGGCGGATTACCCCTATAATCAAGCGTGAGGGTGCCGGGCACCGCCGAGCAGCGTCAAGAGCGCGCGCGGTTCCTTTTGTTCGCGCGCCCATAATCTGCGTCTATGGCCTGGCTATAGATTGCGCCTATGGCTCGCCAAGCGCTTGCCATATGTCCTTCGAACAACACGGCATTAGCCTGTGCCGACAGGTACGCCCGGGGGATATGCCGATGTTGAATCGCCGTTCGTTTCTGCTCGGCTCGACCGCGATGCTGGCGCTGGTGCCTGTCGCGGCCGCGCGGACGGGGAGGGTGGATGTGTCCGGGCTGACTGCACCGATCGAGATCATCGACGATCCTTATGGCGTGCCGCATATTCGCGCCGCCTCGATCCCCGATGCCTATTTCGGGCAGGGCTATGTCGTCGCGCGCGACCGGCTGTTCCAGATCGATTTCTCGCACCGCCGCGAAATGGGGCTGATGGCCGAGGCGTTCGGGCGCGACTTCGCCGCGCATGACGCACGCGCGCGGCTGTTCCACTATCGCGGCGATCTCGATGCCGAGCTCGCCGCGGTGCCGGAGAAGGTGCTCGCCTGCGCGCGCGCCTATGTCGCCGGGATCAACGCGCGGATCGACGAAGTGCTGGCCGATCGCTCGCTGCTGCCGCTGGAATATGCCATTCTCGGGGTCCGCCCACTCAAATGGGATATCCGCGATCTCGTGCTGGCGCGCGGCGAGCGGATCAACAGCGCCGATGAGGAGGTGCGCCGCGCGCGGCTCGCGGCACTGGGGTTGCTCGATCTCGACGCGGTGATCGCGCCGCTGCGCCCGGCGTGGAAGATGACCGTTCCCGAGGGGCTCGACGTCGCGGCGGTGTCCGACGCCGATCTCGGGGTGTTCCGGCTCGGCGCGCTGCCGTTCGGGGCAATGGTGCTTCCGCAGGAGCCGAACGATCCCGATCCGGTCGGCGAGCGCGCCAACGGCGGCAGCAACGCCTGGACGGTCGCGCCGTCGCGGACGACGACCGGCCGCGCGATCCTCGCCAACGATCCGCATCTCGGGATCGGCGGGTTCGATCCGCGGCATGTCGCGCATCTTTCGGCGCCGGGGCTCGATGTGATTGGCGGCGGGTCGCCGGGGCAGCCGGGGATCATGCAGGGGCACACCGATCGCTTCGCCTTCGGCCGCACCAATTTCCACATCGACCAGCAGGATCTGTTCGTGCTGGAGCTCAACCCCGACGACCCCGAGCTCTATCGCCACGAGGGGAAATGGAAGAAGTTCGACCGCGTCGATATCCATATCCCGGTGAAGGGCGGGGCGCCGGCGCCGTTCACCTTGCGCTTCGCCGCGCAGGGGCCGGTGATCGCGCATGATCCGGCGCGGCGCCGCGCCACCGCGCTCGCGGTGATCGACCTGCAGCCGGGGGGAAGTGACGCGTTCGCGATGATCGCGATCAACCTCGCGCGCGACTGGGCGGATCTGCGCAACGCTTTCCCGCTCCACCCCTCGCCGACCAATTTCCATTATGCCGATATCGAGGGCAACCACGGCTGGCAGGTGATCGGCTTCGTCCCCGTGCGGCGCAAGGGCGACGGGTTGCTGCCGGTGCCGGGCGATGGGCGTTACGACTGGACCGGCCGGCGCGATTTCCGCGCGCTGCCGAGCGAATATAACCCGGCCAAGGGCTGGTTCGCCTCGGCCAACCAGAATAATCTGCCCCGCGATTGGCCGCGCGATCGCATCCCGGCCTTTTCGTTCAAGGATCCCTATCGCTACGAGCGGATCGCCGACGTTCTGTCGGGGCAGCGCAAGCACAGCCTCGCCGACAGCATCGCGCTCCAGCACGACACCCTGTCGACCCCGGCGCGGCAATTGCTCGCGCTGCTCCCGGCGCGCGGCTCGGCCGGGGCGGCGCCCGCGCTGGTGATGTTGCGCGGCTGGGATGCGCGCGTCGATGCCGAAAGCGGCGCGGCGGCGCTGTTCGAGCTGTTGTGGCGCGAGCTCGGCAACCGGATGCTCGCGCTGATCGTCCCGGAAAGGGCGCGCGCGCTGGTCACCGAGATCGCGCCCTCGGTGCTGCTCGGGCTGCTCGCCGACCCCGACGCGCGGCTCGGCCCCGATCCAAAGGCGGCGCGCGACGCATTGTTCGACGCCGCGCTCGCCGCCGCCTGGAATGGGGCGCGCGAGAAGCTCGGCCCTGATCCGGCGGCGTGGCGGTGGGCAACCTTGCACCAGGTTCGGCTCGCGCATCCGCTGTCGCGCATCCCCGCGATCGCCAAGGCCTTCCCGCCGATCGAGGGCGAAGGGGCGGGTGGCGATTCCTATACCGTGATGGCGCGCTGGCTCCACGGCAACGCGGGCTGGCAGGTCAGCGGCGGGGCGAGCTATCTGCAGGTGATCGACGTCGGCGCGTGGGACAATTCGGTGATGCTCAACCTTCCCGGCCAGTCGAACGACCCGCGCTCGCCGCATTATCGAGACTTCTACCGGCCGTGGATCGCCGGCGCGATGCAGCCGATGCTGTTCAGCCGCGCCGCGGTCGACAAACATGCCGTCAGCCGTACGATGCTCAATCCGAAGGGGAAATCCGCATGAAGGTCCGGTCGATCGCCTTGTTCACCGCGCTGGTCGCGCTCGCCGCGCCGGCGGGGGCGCAGCGCGCGGACGTGGTGATCCGCGGCGGGACGATCTATTCGGGTGCGGATGCGCCGCCGATCACCGGCGATGTCGAGATCGCGGGCGATCGCATCGTCTATGTCGGGCCGGCGAGAGGCACCACCGCCGCCCGGGTGATCGACGCCACGGGCAAGATCGTCGCCCCCGGCTTCATCGACGCGCATACCCACCCCGACACCTACATCCGTTCGCCCGATGCGACCGCGCGTCTCAACCTGCCGTGGCTCGCGCAGGGCGTGTCGACGATCGTCACCGGGGTCGACGGCGGGGGCACCCCCGATGTCGCGGCGGACGCGCACAAGCTGGAGGCGAGCCGGATCGGCACCAATGTCGTGCCGTTCGTCGGCTTCGGCGCGATCCGCGCGCGCGTGCTCGGCGCGGACGATCGCGCGCCGACCGCGGCCGAGCTGGAGCAGGAGAAAGCGCTCGCCGCAAAGGCGATGTGCGAAGGGGCTTATGGCCTTTCGACCGGCTTGTTCTACGCGCCGCAAAGCTATGCCAAGACCGAAGAGGTGATCGCGGTCGCGCGCGAGGCTGGGCGTCGCGGCGGGATGTACGACACCCACCAGCGCGATGAATCGAGCTATACGATCGGCCTCCTCGCCTCGACCCGCGAGGCGATCGAGATCGGCCGTGCCGCCGGGATGCCGGTGCATTTCGCGCACCTCAAGGCGCTGGGCGTGGACCTCCAGGGCCAGGCGCCGCAGCTGATCGCGACGATCGAGGCCGCGCGCGCCGCGGGCCAGCAGGTGACCGCGGATCAATATCCCTGGCTCGCCTCGGGGACGAGCCTCGACGCCTCGCTCGTCCCGCGCTGGGCGGTCGACGGCGGCTATGCCAAGATGATCGCGCGGTTCGACGATGCCGCGACCTTGGCGCGGATCAAGGCCGAGATGCGTGACAATCTGCGCCGGCGCGGGGGCAAGGACTCGATCCTGTTGACCAGCGCGGATCAGCCGTGGACCGGCAAGACGCTCGGCGCGGTCGCGGCCGAATGGCAGGTCGATCCGATCGATGCCGCGATCCGCATCCTGCGCGTCGCCGATGCCAAGGGCACCGAGCCGGCCGGCGCCGGGGTGGCGAGCTTCAACATGGCCGATCGCGACGTCGATCTGATCATGCAGCAGAAATGGGTGGTGACGAGCTCCGACGGGTCCGACGGGCATCCGCGGCAATATGCCACCTTCCCGCAGAAATATCAGGTCTATGTCCGCGAGCGTAAGGTGATCTCGCTCGGCGATTTCATCCGCCGTTCGACCGGGCTGACCGCCGATCTCTACCGGCTCGACCGGCGCGGCTATCTGCGCCCGTCCTATTTCGCCGATGTCGTGGTGTTCGATCCGGTCGGTTACGCGCCGCGCGCGACCTATGTGAACCCGCGGGTGCCGAGCGTCGGGGTCGTCGCGCTGCTGGTCAACGGCCAGGTCGTGCTGGAAAATGGCGCGACGACCGGCGCCGCGCCCGGCCGCGCCCTGCTGCGCCCGCGCCCGGCGCCGTGCGCATAGCCGGGCGTTATAGGTCGCGGCGCAAGCGCGATTGGCGCAGCCGCGCGCCGCGGCCCAAGGAAAGCATCAGTCTTTTCCGCTAGGTGAGCGATGATTCCGGCACCCTTTCTTCTCTATCTCGGCCATTCGGATGACGAGGTCGGCATCAAGACCTCGCGCGGTCTTGCGATCTTCCGCCCGCAGGATTGCGTCGGCGAATGGCGCCACGACGGCAGCCCGTTGACGCTCGGCCTGCCGCGGATGAATGCGGCCGAGGCGCGTGCCGCCGGAGCGCAGACGTTGGTGCTCGGCATCGCCAATGCCGGCGGCCGGCTTGGCGAGGCGCTGATCGAGGACGCGCTGGCGGCGATCGCGACGGGGATGAACGTCGTCTCGGGGCTCCACCAGCGGCTGCGCGACGAGCCGCGGCTGGTGCGCGCCGCGGCCGAGACGGGGGTGACCCTGTTCGACGTGCGCGATCCGCCGGCGCATCTGCCGGTCGGCACCGGCAAGCGGCGCGCGGGCAATCGCCTGCTCACCGTCGGCACTGATTGTTCGGTCGGCAAGATGTACGCCACCCTGCTGCTGCAACAGGCGCTCCGCGCGCGCGGCGTCACCGCCGATTTCCGCGCAACCGGGCAGACCGGTATCCTGATCGCCGGCGAGGGCGTCCCGCTCGATGCGGTGGTGGCGGATTTCATCTCCGGTGCGATCGAAACGCTGAGCCCCGCGCGCGACGACGACGGCTGGGATCTGATCGAAGGGCAGGGATCGCTGTTCCACCCCTCGTTCGCCGGGGTCTCGACCGGGCTGCTCCACGGCGCGCAGCCGCGCGCGCTGCTGTTGTGCCACGATCCGTCGCGGGCGCATATGCGCGGGCTGCCGCACTACCAATTGCCCGATCTCGCCACCTGTCTGGAGGAAAACCTCCGCGTCGCGCGGCTGACCAGCCCCGATGTGCGCGCGGTGGGCGTCGCACTCAACACTGCCAAGCTCGACGATGCCGAGGCGCGGCGGCTGTGCGCGGCGACCGCGGACGCGCTGGGCCTGCCGTGCACCGACCCTTATCGCTTCGGCGCCGATCCGATCGCTGACTGGATGCTGCAATGCTTCGAACCCTCCAAGCCACCCATGACCGTTTCGCACTGAAGACGCCGTTCCGCATCTCGCGCGGGGTGCGGACCGTTGCGGAGGTCATCACCGTCACCGTCGCGCAGGACGGATTCGTCGGACGCGGCGAGGGCGTGCCCTATCCGCGCTATGGCGAAACGGTCGAAGGATCGCTGGCGGCGATCGCCGGGATCGCGCCGGCGATCGAGGCGGGGGCGACACGCGCCGATCTCGCGACGCTGATGCCCGCGGGCGCGGCGCGCAATGCGGTCGACGACGCCTTGTGGGATCTCGAAGCGCGGCTTGCCGGCACCAGCGTCGCGGCGCTCGCCGGCCGCCCCGAACCGGCGCCGCTCGCCTCGGCGATCACGATCGGTATCGACACGCCCGAGGCGATGGCGCTCGTCGCGGCGCGCATCGCCGACGTGCCGTTGCTCAAGGTGAAGGTCGCGCGCGCGGAAGCGCAGGCGCAGATCGCCGCAGTGCGCCGCGTCGCCCCGAAGCCCCGGCTGATTGTCGATCCCAATGAAAGCTGGACGGTCGCCGATGTCGTTGCATGGCAGGGTTTCCTGGTCGAGCAACGCGTCGATCTGCTCGAGCAGCCGGTGCCGGCGGCGGCAGATGCGGGGCTGGCCGGGATCGCATCGCGCATCCCGATCTGCGCCGATGAATCGCTGCATACCCGTGCCGACCTCGATGCGCTCGTCGGTCTTTACACGCATGTTAATATCAAGCTCGACAAGGCCGGCGGCTTGACCGAGGCCCTTGCGCTCGCCGATGCAGCGCGGGGAAGGGGCTTTGGCCTGATGATTGGATGCATGCTCTGTTCGTCGCTCGGCATTGCGCCGGCGATGCTGCTCGCGGGGGAGGCGGATTTTGCCGACCTCGACGGGCCGTTGTGGCTCGCCGAAGATCGTCCCGGCGGGGTGCGTGACGAAGGCGGGGTGCTGTTGCCGCTGCATCCGGGCTTCTGGGGCGCCCGCGCGTGAGGCTGCTCCGCGGCTGGTTCGCGGTGCCGTTATGGAAACGGGTCGTGGCCGGGCTGGTGCTCGGAGCGTTGCTCGGCGCCTTGTCGCCGGACGGCGCGGCGGCGATCAAATTGGTCGGTGATCTGTTCGTCCGGCTGATCAAGATGCTCGTCGTGCCGGTCGTACTGGTGACGATCGCGGCGGGGATCGCCGCGCTCGGCGATCCACGCCGGCTCGGGCCGATCGGCGGACGTACCCTCGGGCTGTTCGCGCTGACCACGCTGGTCTCGGTCGTCATCGGCATGGCGGTGGGGCTGGTGATCCGCCCCGGCGCGGGGATCACGCTGGCGGGAGTCGCGCCACATGCATTGGGCACCCCCGTCTCGCCCGCCGATCAGCTGCTCAACATCGTCCCGGCGAATATCGTCGATGCGCTGGCACGCGGCGACATGCTCGCGATCATCTTCACCGCGATCCTGCTCGGCGTCGGCAGCGTCATCGCGGGCGAGGCGGGCAAGCCGGTGGTCGCATTGCTCCAGGGGCTCACCGCGGTGCTGCTCCAGATCGTGCGGATCGTGATGGAGGTGACGCCGTTCGGGGTTTGCGCGCTTATCGCCAATGCGGTGGCGACGAGCGGCGCGGTGGTGTTCGTCAATATCGGCTGGCTCGCCTTGTGCGTGCTGTTCGCCGCGCTGGTGCAGATGCTGATCGTCCACGCCGGGCTGATCGCATTGGTCGCGCGGCTCCCGGTCGGACGGTTCTTCCGCGGGATCATCGATGCGCTGGCGATCGCCTTTTCGACCGCTTCCTCGTCGGCGACGCTGCCGGTGGCGCTGCGCGTCGCGCAGGACAATCTCGGCATCGCGCGCCCGATCGCCTCGACGGTGCTGCCGCTGGGGGCGAGCATCGGCAAGGACGGCACCGCAATGTATGTCGGCTTGCTTGGGCAATTCGCGTTGCAGGCGCTGGGGATAGCACCCGATCCGTGGATGCTCGCGGTGATGCTGTTGACCGGCGCGCTCGCCGCATTCGGCACCGCGCCGATCCCGTCGGCGTCCTTGTTCATGCTCGCGGCGATGCTCGCGGCGGTGGGGGTGCATCCCGAGCAGACTGCGCTGGTGGTCGGGCTGGTATTGCCGTTCGACCGGCTGCTCGACATGACCCGCACCGTGCCCTCGGCCTCGGCCAACCTCGCCGTCACCACGCTCGTCGCGCGTGCCGAAAATGCGCTCGACGAGGGGCGCTTTCGTCAAGCCGTTGTCGAATAAGCGATACCGTCGTTAGGATCGGCCTCATGAACCTGCGGCATATCGAGATCTTCCACGCGGTCTACGTCAACGGCACGGTCAGCGGGGCGGCGCGCGCGCTCAATATCTCGCAGCCGTCAGTCTCGAAGACGCTGCGCCACGCGGAAAGCCTGCTCGGCTTCGAATTGTTCCAGCGCACCAACGGCCGGCTCGTCCCGACCGAGGATGCGCATGCGTTATTCTCCGATGTCGCCGAGATCCAGGATCGCGTGCGGATCCTGCGCGAGGCGGGGCGCAATCTGCGCGCCGGCGCGGGGATGACCTTGCGGATCTCCGCACTGCCCAGCCTCGCGCTCGCCGCGCTGCCGACCGCGGTGTCGCGCTTCATGAAGGAGCGCCCCGACGTCCGCTTCGATCTGCAGACCGTGCATCACGATGATCTGCTGGGGAAACTCTACGAGCGCGAGACCGATATCGCGATCGCCAACAAGGTGCCGCGCGGCGTCCCGCTCGGGCAGAGCTGGCTCGGCGAGGGCGAGCTGGTGGTGCTCTATCGCGAAGAAGATCTGCCCGATGCGCCGCCGCGGCTGGAGCTGGCGCAACTCGCCGGGCATCCGTTCATTACCGTCGCGACGAGCGGCCCGCTCGGCCGGATCTTCACCGACGAGCTCGAGCGGCTGGGGGTCGAACTCAACGTCGTGGTCTCGGCGCGCACCTTCTACATCGCCGCGGCGCTGGTGCGCAGCGGAGTGGGGGTGACGGTGGTCGATTCGTTCACCGCAGAGGCGTGTATGGCGCCGGGGCTGCAGATGCGGCCGCTCAAGCCGTCGCTCGCCTTCGACGTCCACGCGATCCATCTGCTCGATCGCCCGCCGAGCGTGCTGGCGACGCAATTCCTCGCCTTGCTCGCCGATGTGATCGAGGGGCGGTGATGCGCGGAATGCTCGCGCTGGTGCCGTTGCTGCTCGCCGCGGCGCCGCCAGCCGCGCCGGCGGTGGAGGAGGCGCTCGCCAGCGTGGGGGCGGGCACCCGTATCGGGCTGGTGGTGGTCGACGATCAGGGACGCGAGATCGTGGCGGTCCGCCCCGACGATCGCTTCGTGCCGGCCTCCAATACCAAGATGTTCACCACCGCCGCGGCGTTCGCGCTGCTCGATACCGCGTCGCCCGATACCGTGGGCGGCGCGAGCGTGCGGCTGGAGGGGCGCGACGTGATCCTCGCCGGGCACGGCGACGCGCGGCTGTCGAGCGCGGCGGATTGCCAGAGCGATTGCCTCGTCGATCTCGCGCAGGCGGTGGCGGCGCGCACCCGCGTCGTCCGCGATGTGATCGGCGACGACAGCGCCTTTCCCGACGAGCGCTGGCCGGCGGGGATGAGCTGGAACAACATGGCCGGCCAATATGGCACCGCGATCTCCGCGCTGACACTCGACGACAATGTCGTCGTGCTGACGGTGACGCCGGGCAGGCCGGGCGCGACGCCGGCGATCGCCGGAGACGGCTATTACCGCATCGACAATCGCGCGATCACCATCGCCGGCGGCAAGACCGCGCTGGAGGTAACCCGCACGCCGGGGAGCGATATGCTGCGGATCGCGGGCACGATCCCCGCCGGGGGCGCGGCGGCCAATCTGCGCGTCGGGGTCGATGATCCGGCGCATCGTGCGGCGCGGCGCTTCGCGGGATTGCTGCGCGCGGCGGGCGTGCGGGTGACGGGCGACATCGCCACCCGCCACCGGCTGCTTTCGCCGGGCGACGATCCTGCGGCGCGCGGCGACGCCCCCGTCTCGCGCCCGCCCGCGCCGCCCGAGCTTGCCCGGCTC
>NZ_MKRR01000133.1:219184-223377 GCF_001897045.1 Sphingomonas sp. 66-10 | reverse complement strand
CAGCGTCTCGGGCAGCGGGTCGGTGGCGGACGGGCGTGCGGCGGTGAGCGCGATGCTGGCGCGGGCGGGGGTGTCGCGCGCCGCTTATGACTTCGCCGACGGGTCGGGCATGTCGAGCTACAATCGCCTCTCGCCGCGCGCCGCGGTCACCTTCCTGCGCTGGACCCAGGCGCAGCCGTGGGGCGGGGCGTGGCGCACGACGCTTCCCGTGGCGGGCGAGGACGGCACGCTCAAGCATCGTTTTGTCGGGACGGCGCTGGCCGGCAAATTGTTCGCCAAGACGGGGACGCTCAACGCCGCCAATGCGCTGTCGGGCTTCTTCGTCGCGGCGAGCGGGCGGACCTTCACCTTCTCGGCCTTCGCCAACGATATGCCGCAGGACACTGCCGCAACCGGGGCGATCGATCGTGCACTGGTGGCGATCGCGGCCGCAAACTGACCGGTAAATCATCGATTCACCTGAGCAAATGCACAGTCGGACAGAATCGGTTTGTTGCGCGTTTAACGCTCGGTTTGGATTGATCCGGGTTCAAAAAGGAATGGAAAAAGCCATGTCGCCGTCTGTAACAAAACTCGCCCCTGCGGTCGTGATCATGGTTGGTGCGCTCGGCCTCGGCGGCTGCGCCACCAAAGGATATGTGCGCGATCAGATCGCGCCGTTGAACCAGCGTATGGATGCGCTCGAGGCGAAACTGCACGATACCGATGCCACCGCGAAGCAGGCATTGTCCGAAGCGCAGGCCGCAGGGCAGGCCGCGCAGAACAATGGCCAGCGGCTCGATCAGCTCAACGCGCGCGTCGACGGGATCGAGCAGCGCATGCGCGAGAATGAAAATCGCCGGAAGCGCCCGCGGAACTGATGCCGCAATTGCGCAATTGCTGATATTATCGTGATTTCTCCGCTGCCGTCCTTCGGGGCGGCAGCGGTCGTATGTCGAGTGCCTCAAGCGATGATCATGATGCTTCTGGCGCTTGCCGGACCTGCGCTGGCGGCTTCCGCGCCCAAGCGCGCGCCGGCCAGCGTCGCGCCGGCGAAGAAGGCCGAAGCCAAGGTTGAGGCCAAGGTTGAGACGCCGCCGTCCGCGGCGGCGGTGCGCGTCGCCGATTGGATCACGGCGTCGCGTGATAATGGCGCGCTGCCCTATGCGATCATCGACAAGAAGGATGCCTCGCTCTTCCTGTTTGACGCCAAGGGCAAGCCGCTCGCGCGGGTGCCGGTGCTGATCGGCATCGCCGAGGGGGATGAGGCCACCCCGGGGGTCGGCACCAAGAATCTCGCCGAGATCGGCCCGGCGGAAAAGACCACTCCAGCCGGACGCTTCCTCGCCAGATACGGCTTCGCCGCGGGCAAGCAGAAGGTGCTGTGGGTCGATTACGCCAATTCGGTGGCGCTCCACCCGATCCCGCCGACCGCGAGCAAGAAGGAGCGGCGACGCCAGCGGATGCTGTCGCCGACCCCCGACGACAATCGCATCACCTTCGGCTGCATCAACGTGCCCTCGGTTTTCTACAGCAAAAGCCTGCGGCCGCTTTTCCAAAGGAAGGGCGGCTATGTCTACGTGCTGCCCGATACCAAGCCGCTCGAGGCGGTTTTCCCGCGCGTCAGGGTTCAGGGGCCGACCAGCGCCGCCCAGCTTTAAACGGGCTCGCGGCGCCGGCGCAGCAGGCGGATGCCGCCCGCAATGATCGCTTCGGCGGCGAGAAGCGCGACGACGATCGTCGTGACGATGTCGCCGTGGCCGCCGGCCACCGGATTGTTGCGCAGGATAACGCCGGTCGCGAGGAACACGGTGTTCCACACCACCGCTCCGGCGAAGGTCGCCACGACGAAGCCGGTGAGCGGCACGGCGAGCGCGCCGGCCGGCACCGCGATATAGACCCGGACGACCGGCATCGTCTGGCTGAGAAAGGTGATCCAGAAACGCCGCCGCAGATAGGCGCGATGCAGCCGCTCGCGGCGCTCATGGCCGAGCGAGCGCAGCGATCCGAACGTCAGTAGCCGCGCGCCGCGCTCGGCGCCGACCCACCGGCCCAGGCCGTACCAGGCGAGCGATCCGAGCGTCGATCCCACCGTCGTGGCGACGACCGCGCCGGGCAAGGCGGCGGCATCGGCAACCGCGAAACGGCCCAGCATGATGAGCAGCCCGCTCGACGGGACGATCGGGATCAGCTTCTCGATCAGCGCGCAAGACGCCAGCCCGAGCGGCCCCATCGTCGCGAACAGCGCGATGACCGTCGAGAGCAGGCCGCTCACCGCGCGAGGTCGCGCAACGGGCGATGATTGCTGCGCGTGATCTTGTACACGCGCGCCGGCGGGATGTTGCGCAGCACGCGCCCGTGGAGGCTGGCCTTCAGATCGAGGCGCTTGAGGATGTGGCGCGGGATCGGGCAGGTGATGCCGTAGGTGAATTGGTAGAGCGCGCCGCCCTCGCGCAGATGCGAGAAGATGCTGCGCAACATGGTCTCGATCTTCGATCCGCGCATGTTGAGCAACGGCAACCCGCTGACCGCGGCGCCGAGGCGCTTTTCGGGCGGCAATGCGGTGCCGAGCTGCTCGGCATCCATGCACAGGACGCGTGCCTGGGGATAGCGCATCTGCAGGATGCGAGCGAAATCCACGACATATTCGATCAGGATCAGGTCCTTTTCCGGCACGCCGCGCTTCAACGCCGCCTCCGTGAAAATCCCGGTGCCGGGGCCGAGTTCGAGCACCGTGCCGGTCGCCGGGCCAAGGTCGCTCGTGATCAATTCCGCCAGCGATGACCCCGATGGCGTCACCGCGCCAATGACGCCGGGATTTTTGAGGAACGATCGAAGGAATAGAAACCGTTTCGTCATCACGCATTTGTCCGTCGACCGATACCTCATCGGTCTTTATCGATCGAAATATTCGACCGCGATTACAAGAACATTGCGCGGTTGACAGGTTATTTTTGGATCGGCCCGATCCTGCCGGAAGAACGCTGTCAGCCCGCCGGCAGGAGCGGAAGGATCAACCGGAATGACGCGCCGCCCGATGGCGCCTCCGTGACCCAGATCCGGCCGCCGTGCCGCCCGACGATCTCCCGCACGAGATTGAGCCCCAGCCCGAAGCCGTGGCCGTTGACGCGGAAGAAGGGGTCGAAGATGCGCTCGCGATCGTCGGCGGGGACGCCTTCGCCCTCGTCGCTGATCGTGATCCCGCTCGATCGGCTGATCTGCGTCGTGATCTGGCCGCGCCCGCCGCCGTGCTGGATCGCATTCTGCAGCAGGTTGGTGATGGCCCGCTCGATCGCCGCGGCATCGCCGAGCACGTCGATCATTTCCTCGTCAGCCTCGAAGACGGGTTCGTAGCCGGCAGCGATCGCGAGCGGTGCGAGATCGAAGACGACCTGCCGCGTCACCGCGACGAGGTTGATCCGCGCCGGCTCGAAACGATGGCCGAAACGCTGGAGATCGAGGAATTGCTCGGTGAGATTGGCCAGCCGG
Organism: Sphingomonas sp. 66-10; assembly: GCF_001897045.1. Lineage (NCBI taxonomy): Bacteria > Pseudomonadati > Pseudomonadota > Alphaproteobacteria > Sphingomonadales > Sphingomonadaceae > Sphingomonas > Sphingomonas sp. 66-10. The sequence continues at coordinate 219,909 of NZ_MKRR01000133.1, read as the reverse complement.
GCGAGATCCTGCAGCAGCAGCACCTTCTCCGGCCCCGCCGGCAGCGCGTCGAGCCGGGTCTGGAGGATCGCGATCGGGGTGCGCCATTCGTGCGCGAGATAGGCGAAGAATTTGCGCTGATGCTCATAGCCGTCGTCGAGCCGCGCGAGCGCGCCGTTGACGGCTTCGACCAGCGGCACGATTTCCTGCGGGACATTGTGCGACGGCAGCCGCGTCCCGCGCCGGTCGACGTCGATCTGCTTCGCGCGCGCTGCGATCGCATCGGCCGAGGCGAGCGCGCGGCGAACCACCAGCGGCGCGGCGATGATCGTCGCGATTGCGGTGATCGCGATCAGCGGCAGGACGACCGAGGCGAACAGCAGGCCGACCGCCGCCAGCAGTCGTCCGGGCGACACCGTGCCATTGGCGCCGGTGAGGATCTGGAGATCGCCGGCAGCGGCATGCACCGTCTTGAGCCGCGCGGCGGGGACGAAATCGCCGTTGAGCATGCTGCCGAACCGCGCCTGCCCGATGCGATCGAGCGCCGCGCCCATCTCGGCATAAGCAGCGGGCACCTTGCCGTAGGCGAGCGTGGCGCCGTCATGCCGGCGCACCACGAACCACAGGCCGGGCGTCTCGGCGCTGCGTGCCGCGAACGCCGGCGTCTCGCGCAGCTTCAACGAGCCGCTGTCGCCGCGCACGACCGCGCTCGCGATCGCGTCGATCGTTTCGTCCTCGGGCTCGAG
>NZ_MKRR01000133.1:200410-219159 GCF_001897045.1 Sphingomonas sp. 66-10 | reverse complement strand
CCTGCAGCGCCGACAGCCGCCACGTCAGGCTCCAGCGCAACGACGCGGGGGTGTCGCTCACGATGCCTGCTTCAGCAGATAGCCGATTCCCCTGACCGGATGCACCTCCAGCCCGGCGCCGGCGGCGGCGAGCTTCCGGCGCAGCCGCGAGATATGCGCATCGAGTGTGTTGGACTGGATCTCGTCGTCGAAGCCATAGACCGCATCTTCGAGCGCCTGGCGCGACACCGTCCGTCCGATCCGTCGCAGCAGCACCTGCAGCACGAGCAATTCGCGGCGGGTCAGTTCCAGCCTTTCGCCGCCGACGCGCGCCTCCGGGCCGTTGAAATCGAACGAAAGCTCGCCGAAGGTCTCGACGTCGGCGCGCATGTCCGACGGCCGGCGCATCACCGCCCTGAGCCGCGCGAGCAGTTCCTCGATCGCAAATGGCTTGGAGAGATAATCGTCCGCGCCGGCATCCAGCCCGTCGACGCGATCGTCGATTTCGCGCCGCGCGGTCAGCACGATGACCGGCGCGGCCAGCCCGCGGGTGCGGAGCCAGGGAATGAGCGAAAGCCCGTCGCCGTCGGGCAATTGGCGATCGAGCAAGATCGCATCATAGGAAGCACCCGCCGCCGCTTCTTCGGCCTCGGCGAGGCACGCCACGATATCGACCACCGCGTCATATCGCCGCAGCACCGTGCGCAGCGCCGACGCCAGCTCAGCCTCGTCTTCCAGCAGCAGGATACGCAATAGCCGATCTTCCTTTCGTGCGATTGTCCCCGACGGAGATTGCGGGGACATTGCGCGACTGCCCGGCGCGCGCAACCTTCGTGCATTGCGGTGGTTACGCGCTGGTCGCGACGTCGCGCTCGACCGCCTTGGCGATGGCGATCGCGAGTTGCGACTGGTTGAACGGCTTGCCGAGGCGGATCGCGCTGCTGCGTGCCGCGACATCCTCGCCATAGCCGCTGGCAAGGATGATCGGCGTGCCGGGCCGGATTTCGTCGACCGCCGCGATCAATTCGCTGCCGGTCATATTGGGCATCGCCTGATCGGTCACGATAAGGTCGATATCGTCGCGCGCGCGGAACGTCTCCAGCGCCTCGGCGGCGGAATCGGCCTCGATCACGTCATGCCCGAGATCCTCGAGCAGGGCGGCGGTGTTGATCAGGACGAGCGCGTCGTCGTCGACCGCAAGGATCTTCAGCCGCGGGATTTGCGGTTCGGGCTCCGCGACCGGCTCGGCGGCGGCCGACACCGTGTCATCCTGCGCGACCGGCAGCCAGATGACCGCGCTCGTCCCCTCGCCAGGGCGGCTCAACAGCTCGAACATCCCGCCGATCTGTTGCGCCATGCCGTGGACCATCGCCAGCCCGAGCCCGGTGCCCTTGCCCACGCCCTTGGTCGTGAAAAAGGGTTCGGCCGCGCGGCGCACGGTTTCCTCGTCCATCCCGGTCCCCCGATCGGTGATGACCAGCCGGACATAATGTCCCGCTGGCAGCTTGGTCGCGGGATCGTCGGCCAGCACCTCCTTCGACGCCGAAATCAGGATCGGCCCGCCGCCCGGGGTCGCGTCGCGCGCGTTGACGATCAGGTTGAGCAGCGCCATTTCGAGCTGGTTGGCGTCGGCGCGAATGAACGGCAGGCGAAGCGGGAAATTGGTCGAAATCGGCCATTCCGGGCCGATCGACCGCTGGACGAGGTCGCTCATCCCCGCGAGCAGCTGCGGCAGATTGACCCGATCGACCTTGAGATCCTGGCGGCGCGCAAAGGCGAGCATCCGCTGGGTCAGCGTCGCACCGCGCTGCGCGCCCTCGATCGCATTGTCGAGCAGCCTTTTGCTCAGCGGATCATCGGGAACGCGCTTGCGCAACAGATCGAGGCTGCTGAGGACCGCCATCAGCAGATTATTGAAATCATGGGCAATACCACCGGTGAGCTGCCCGATCGCCTCCATTTTCTGCGATTGGAACAACACTTCCCGTGCCTGTTCCAGCTCGCGTTGCGCCTTTTCGCGCTCGGTGATGTCGCGGGTGATCTTGGCGAAGCCGATCGGCACCCCCGCATCGTCGCGAATCGCGTCGATCACCACGCTGGCGCGGAAACGCTCGCCGTCCTTGCGGACCCGCCAGCTTTCGGCGAGGAAGCGTCCCTCGGTACGCGCGGTTTCGAGCGCGCGTTGCGGTTCGCCGTTGGCGCGATCCTCCTCGGTATAGAAGCGTGAGAAATGCTCGCCGATGATCTCGTCGGGCTCGTATCCCTTGATCCGTCGCGCACCCTCGTTCCAGCTCGAAACATGCCCGTCGAGGTCTAGCATGTAGATCGCGTAATCGGTCACGCCCTGAACAAGATGGCGGAACTGCGCCTGGCTTTCGTTGAGCGCCTCTTCGGCACGGCGGCGCTGGGTGATGTCGCGGCCATAGGCGAAGATCATGCCGTTTTCGGTCGAGCTATGCCACTCGATCCAGCGGAAACCGCCGTCGGCGGTCAGCAGGCGGCTTTCGTAATTGGTGAGCTGTTCGTCGTCGCGGGCGCGGGCGAGCGCATCGTCGTTGGCACCGGCATCGTCGGGATGAACGAACGCGCTGAAATGATGCCCCACCACCTGATCGAGCGGATGCCCGAGCATCTGCGCCCAGGACGGGCTGACCGAGCGCAGCACGCCCTCGCCGTCGATGACGACCATCAGATCGCGCGAAAAGGTCCACATGCGGTCGGCGCGGAGCCGCTCGCTCTGGAGCGCGGCGACATTGGCGAGCGCGCCGCCGATCTGCGCGGCGATCAGCCGCGCGATGTCGAGGATGCCGGCATCCTCGCTGCGATAGGGGCTCAGCCCGAGGACGAGCCGGCCGGCACTCTCGCCCGGCCCGGGGATCGCGATCGAGATCGCCGCGCGCGGGGGTCGGTCCCAATCGCCCGTGGGCCAGTCGATGTCGGCGGGAAGCGCGACGATCCGGCCGTTTTCGCCGTCCCCTCGCGAGAGGCGCGCGATCGCCGCTTCGAACGACGATGGCGCGGGATGCGCGGCGTCGCCCGTCAGCTGTAGGCTGGCAAACGGGAAATCGCGGCGATTGGTCGCGAAGGTCGAGCGCACCGCATCGTGGATCGCCGATCTGTCGGTCGCGCCGACCAGCGCCGCGCCGAGCTGGCGTATCGTTTCGAGGCGCCGTTCGCCGATGACGCGCTCGGTCTCCTCGCTGACGATGCACAACAGCCCCCCGACGTCGCCATCGGCGGTGTGGAGCGGGCTGTAGGAAAAACTGTGATAGGTTTCCTCGGGATAACCGCTGCGTTCGAGCAGCAGCAACAGCGCCTTGTTCCAGGTCGCTTCGCCGGCGCGGACGCGATCGACCTGATCGGCGACCTCGTCATAGACCTCGGACCAGACCTCGCGAAACGGTCGGCCGAGCATCCCGGGATGCTTGATCCCGAGCGTCGGGATATAGGCGTCGTTGTAGAAGAAATGCAGGTCGTCGCCCCAGCCGAGCCACATCTCGAACCGCGAGGTGAGCAGCATCCGCAGCGGGATTTTCAGCGCGTCGGGCCAGCCGCGCGGATCGCCGAGCGAGGTTGCCGTCCAGTCGTGGCGGCGCATGATATGCGCCATTTCGGAATTGCCGGGAAAGACTTCGCACAGGTCTTCGTCGTACATCCAGATCAATAGCCCGCTTCGTTGCGCCGCCGTGTCAACGCCCGCCCGGTAATTTGGATGCGTCGAGCGCGCCGGGATGCTACCGGCGGCGCATGCCATCGGTGATCATCTATATCGGCGCGGCGCTGGCGGAGATCGCCGGGTGCTTCGCCTTTTGGGCGTGGCTGCGCATGGCGAGGTCCCCCTTGTGGCTCATTCCGGGCTGCGCGTTGCTCGTCGCCTTCGCCTATCTGCTGACCCGCGTCGATACCGCGGATGCGGGGCGGGCCTATGCGGCCTATGGCGGTATCTACATCACCGCGGCGCTGCTCTGGCTGTGGCTGGCAGAGGGGGTTCGGCCCGACCGCTGGGATCTGGGCGGCGCTTCATTGTGCCTCGCCGGCGCTGCGGTAATCTTCTTCGGGCCGCATCGCGTCTGACGCGTCGAGCGGCGGCGCGCCGATTGCCCGCTGTGCCTATTTTGTCGCGCTCTCCCGCCAAAAATACGCCGCGGTAACCGAATGGGAAAGCGATAGGATTACGTTCGTTACGCATAGCGGGGTGAAAGAAAGGGCGTGTGCATGCGTAACAATGACGAGGCCGATCTGCCCATCAAGGCGGTGCAGGCATGGGTCGACAGCAAGGGCCATCTCTACCCGACCAAGGAAGCGGCGCTTTATGTCGAGATCGAGCGGCTGCTCGGCCATGTCGGCACCGGCGAAAGCCTGGCGCCGGGCATCGCGCGGGTGCTAGTGGAGAAGCGCGACCGGCTGATGCCGTTGCTCAAGGCTTTCGGCGCGGCGAGTGAGGTCATTGAGGCGATTCCGCTGGCGCAAGCGACGGAATAGCGGCGTCGTCGGCATCGCGGGACCCGTTGCGCGCGAGGGTGGATCGCGAAGCGTAGCCGTGGCAAACCCGTGCCCGAACAACGAGCTACGCATCCCCTCAAGCCTGGAGCGCCGCATGAAGCCGACGATCACCGCCTTTGCCGCTTCGCCCGATCGCGGCCGGGGGCTTGCGCGCGATATGCGGGTGCGCTGGGCGTTCGAGGAAGTCGGGCAGCCCTATGATGTCCGCCTGCTGTCGTTTGCGGCGATGAAGGACCCGGCGCATCTCGCGGACCATCCGTTCGGGCAGATCCCGACCTATCGGAACGGCGATCTCGTGCTGTTCGAATCGGGCGCGATCGTGCTCCATATCGCCGAGCGGCACGGGGGGCTGTTGCCCGACGATACGGATGCGCGCGCCCGCGCGGTCGCGTGGATGTTCGCCGCGCTCAACACGGTCGAGCCGCCGATCGTCGAATATGGCATGGCCACGCTCTTCGAGCAGGACAAATCCTGGTACGAGGAACGCCAACAGATGCTCGAGGCGCGTGTCCGCGCGCGGCTGGACGAACTTTCCGCCGCGCTCGGCGATGGCGACTGGCTCGAGGGCGCGTTCAGCGCGGGGGACCTGCTGATGGTCACGGTGCTGCGGCGGATCGAACGATCGGGGCTGTTGGCGCATTATCCGAACCTCGCGGCTTATGTCGCCCGCGGCGAGGCGCGGCCGGCCTATCGGCGCGCATTCGACGCGCAACTGGCGGTGTTCACCGCCAGCGAGACGAGCGGCTGAGCGCCCAAGCCCGCGAACGGCGTCCTTGCGGTCGCGCCGGATCGATATTATCGCTACCCTCTATGTGTTCGTTTGAACTTGTCTCTCGCCAATAGGCGGCCCGGGATAGACTGATCCCTATTGCCGCCCGAGCACGCGATGGAATGCGCTTCCGTCGCGCGGTTTGATTTGCCTGCGGCGCGCAACGCCCAATCGTTGCACTGGCGCGGCAGGCGAAGGCGGGACTTGTTTTCAATGAATGTATCGAAGGCCGAGCAGCGCGTGCTTCACGCGCTTGCGCAAGGTGGTCGGATTGTTCATCGCCGCGATGAAATTACGCGGGATATTACGAACGTCGACTGTTTCACGAGGGAAGGCTGGCGGCTTTCCAATTGTACGCTGGCGATTTTCCATTCACTCCGCCGCAAACGCCTGATCGCGAGCAAATCGGGCGCGGCCTATCGGATCACCTATCAGGGCCTGCGCTGGCTCAACGGGCAGGCCGATAACAGGTGAAACCGCCGCTGCCGCCGGGATCGCGCGCGGCCCCGGCAGCGGCGGCATTTCCGCCACCGACCGGCGCGTTTAACAAAATGTTGCCGCACGCGTCGCGGGGTTGTCCTGCTATCGTGAGGTTCTAGGTAACCCCGCATCCAGCACGCGGAGCATTGATTTTGGCAGCAGTATCGGTCGTCCTCTTCCTTCTCCTCGCCGTCGTCGTCAGCGGTGCCATATCGAGGATGCTGCCGATCTCGCTGCCGACCCCGCTGGTCCAGATCATGCTCGGTGCGGTTATCGGGCTTTCCACCTCCTATCGCGTCGAGCTCGATCCCGAGCTGTTCCTGCTGCTGTTCCTGCCGCCGCTGCTGTTCCTCGATGGCTGGCGCATCCCCAAGGACGAATTACTCAAGGACGTGTCGACCGTCGTGGAGCTTGCGCTGGGCCTCGTGCTGCTGACGGTGATCGGTATGGGGCTGTTCATCCACTGGATGATCCCGGCGATGCCGCTGGCGGTGGCGTTCGCGCTGGCGGCGGTCGTCTCGCCGACCGATCCAATCGCGGTGTCGGCGATCGCCGCGCGGGTGCCGATCCCGAAGCGGATGATGCACATCCTCGAGGGCGAATCGCTGCTCAACGACGCGTCGGGCCTCGTCTGCCTGCGTTTCGCGATCGCCGCGGCGCTGACGGGCGCCTTTTCGGTCGGGGCGGCGGCGCTCAACTTCCTGTGGGTCGCCGGGGCCGGCCTCGCGATCGGGGTGGTGGTGACGCTCGCCGCCACGCGGGCGAAGGCGTGGGTGACGCGGCGCTGGGGCGAGGATACCGGGTCGCAGATCCTCGTCAGCCTGCTGATCCCGTTCGGCGCCTATCTGCTCGCCGAGCAGGTCCACGCCTCGGGCATCCTCGCGGCGGTGGGCGCGGGGGTGACGATGACCTTCGCGGAAATTTCGCGCCAGGCGCTCGCCGTCACGCGGATGCGGCGCAACTCGGTGTGGGATACGATCCAATTCTCGCTCAACGGCATTATCTTCGTGCTGCTCGGCGAGCAGCTCCCCGGCATTCTCGCCGGCGCGAGGCAGACCGTGGCGGTCACCGGGCACAGCGCGCCGTGGTGGCTCGCGGTCTACGTCCTCGCCATCGTCGCCGGGCTGGCGCTGTTGCGCTCGCTATGGGTATGGATGTCGCTGAGGCTGACGATCCTGCGCAAGCGCAATCGCGGCGAGAGCCTGCAAAGCCCGAACTGGCGGCTGATCGCGGCGATGTCGTTCGCGGGGGTACGCGGGGCGATCACATTGGCGGGTGTGCTCACGTTGCCGCTGGCGCTGGACGACGGCTCGCCGTTTCCGGCGCGCGACCTCGCGATCTTTCTCGCCGCCGGGGTGATCATCGTCTCGCTCGTCCTCGCGAGCGTCGCGCTGCCGATCCTCCTCAGGGACCTGCGCATGCCGCCCGAACCCTCACGGCAGGCGGAGGAGGACGTGACGCGCATCGCGACCGCGAAGGCGGCGATCGCCGCGATCGAGCAGCGGCAGCATATGCTGGCCGAAGAAAGCGGTGACGCCGATCTCTACACCTCGACCGCGGCGCGGGTGATGGACTTCTATCGCGAGCGCATCGAAGGGCTGAGCGACGGACGTTCGGACGATCTTCGGATGCAGGAACGGTTGTTCGGGGACTTTCTTCTGGCGGGGGTGGCCGCCGAGCGCCGGACGCTGGCGGAACTGGCGCGGCGGCGCGAGGTGGGAAGCGCGACCGTCCAGAAGCTGACCCGCGAACTCGATCTCGCCGAGGCGCGCTTTCGCGGGTGAGCCGCGCGCGCCGGGAACCGGTGGCGTCACTTCGCGCGCGGCTGATCGAGCGTGGCGCCGGCTTGCAGGAATCGTCCCTTGCCCTTCGCCTTGCACGCCTCGCTTAACGTGCGCGCGGCGTTGCGCACCTCTTCCTGGATCGCCTCGTCGCTGTCGAGCGCGGCGTGGCTGGTGGCATAGGGCTCATAATAGCCGATATAGCGATCGAGCTCGGCCTTCACCCCGGCCGGCTGCATCTGCATGAAGCGCATCCAGTCGGACAGCGAGCGGCGAACATTCTCGGCGCCCTCGACATCGCCGTGCACCACCACCCCGAACAGCCGGCCCGCGAGATGGCGCGGATAGGGCCAGCCATCGAGCTCGAGCGCCTTGGCCTTTTTGGCGTCCTTGCCGTGGGTGCTGGTCGGATCGGGATTGCCGCCGTCGGCGCAGACGAGGCGGTCGATCATCAGCTTCAGGGGCGAGGAGCACATGTACCAATTGACCGGCGTGACGATCATCACCCCCTGCGCGGCGACCCACAAAGGGTAGATGTCGTTCATCCAGTCCTGCGTCTCGCCGAGCGAATAGTTCGGATAGCAGGAGCAGGGCCAATGGCAGAGCGCGGCGGCGGTCGAGAAACATGCCTTGCACGGGTGGATATGGCGCCCGTATTCGGAGGCGAGCCGCGAAAGATCGAGGAGGTCGACGGCATGGCCATCCGCTTCGAAGATCGCGCGCGCGATCTCCACGAGGCGCCAGCTCTTCGACATCTCGCCGGGGCAGCTATGTTCGCTGCGTGACGAGCCGTTGATCAGCAGGATGCGCGGCACCGCGTCGGGATCGTCATGAACCCGCTGCGCCTCGTCGATCCGCGCCCGGGCCTCGATCCAGTCGATCGCGAGATCATAGTCCGGATCGGCATAGCCCGGCCCCGCCTTGCGCGTGCGCGGCGACTTGCGCTGGTGCGCATAGGCATCCCAGGCGGCGCCCGCGATGCGATCGAGCTCGGGTTGCAGCGCGTCGAAGGCCGGATCGACGAACTGGCCGCGGAAGCGCTGTTTGAACTCGGTCGCCCCGAGGCGCGGCGAGGGCATGCCTTTGCGGGGCTCGGGTGGCTGGCTCACCGGACCTCCTTTTGTGTCTGCGGTGCGCAACACAACGTCCGGCGGGCCGAAAAGGTCGCGGGATCAGCGCGCCGATCCGTCGCGGCCGGCGCGATGCGCGCGCGTTCTCGCCGCTTTCTGCGCCGCCGCTTTCCGCCCCGCCGCGCCCTTGGTCTCGGCGGCTTTCTTCGCGGCGGCCGATCGCTCCGCCGGGGTCCGGCGCGCTGCCGCCTGTTTGGCCTGCCGCGACAGTGCCTCGTGCGATGCGGTTGATGTCGGCTCGTGCTCGAGTACCTCGGTCACCGCCTTCGACACTTTCGGGCGACGCTTCGGGGTACGTTCGCCCTGGCCGACCTCATAGGCATATTCGGCGCTCTTGCGGGTGCTTTCCTTGACTGTGCCCTTCCGGGGCGGCGGCAAATCAACCCCCGCGCGGCGCGCTTCCGACAGGCCGATGGCGATCGCCTGTTTGGTCGAGCGCACGCCATGTTCGCCGTGGCGGATCTTGTCGATTTCCGCGCGGACGAATTCGCCGGCCTGCGTCCCGGGCGACTTGCCTTCGCGTTCGTCCTCGCGGGCTTTCTCGATCGTCTTCCTGTCCGGCATCGCCTTCTCCTTCGCTGGCTGGGACAGAAGGTCGGACAGCGATATGCTATCGCGATCCTCGACGAGGCCAACGCCCTCGCGGCCGGAATGATCCTCGTCGGGCCGATCGCTAACTGGTTTAACGGACTGGCCGGGAAGCCGGCCCTCGTGGCGCCTAGAGCCTGACGTTGAAATTGACCGCGAGAACGTGGTTCATGATATTGGGCCCGGGCCGGGCGATCAGTTGATTGAGATAGCCCGGTTCCAGCCTGACCCGATCGATCAGCGGAAGGTTGAGCCCGACGAAGGTGCGGGTCTGGTCGAAGCCGGCCCGGGGCCCCCAGCCGGTATCGTTCAGCCCGAAAAAGGTTTCGTTCCAGACGACCGCATTGACCTTGCTCGCGGTATGCAGCGGCGCCTCGATCCGGACCTGCTGGCGGACGCGCCAGCCGGTCTCGCCGCCTTCGCGGAAACGCTGTTCGAGGCGGGTTCGACCGGTCAGTCGCAAGCCATCGGGGCGGGATAGGATCGTATAGCCGATCTGTTCCCAGACGCGATGTTCGTTGGTCGTCCGCCCGGCTTCGGGATCGTGACGAAAAAAGAGATAACCCGCGGTCAGCGCGAGATTGGGGTTGAGCTTGTAGCTGACGCTCGGACGCACCAGAAGCTGGGTCAGGCCCGTCAGGCTGTCGTCGACCCGGGTATGCAGTTCGAGCGTCGCATCGACCTTGTCCGACAAGGCCGTGACCGCGTTGACGGCAAACCATGCCTGGCCGTTTTGCTCGGTCTGCGCATGCGCCGGGGCGGCAACGAGCAGCGCGACGGCGGCCGGAATCCAGATCCTGTACACCGTGTCAGCCTTGGGCCGTATCGAAGCGGTAAGCTAAATTGATCGGGGACCTAAAACAGACCACGGTTGAATCTCATATTACATGCATCGTTACGAAATATGTTTCATCGATCGTCGGTGGACCTTTGCTCCGGCGAGGCGATTGAATTTACATATATACATTGCATATTTCTGAATATTGCTAAATTGTAATTTAATGTTGTCTTAAACGAGCAAGCTTTATTGCTTTATTTTGTCTGTACGCTCGCCCGCCAGGATCGTGCCGCTGGGCCGCCATCGGATGCGGCGGACCCTCAGTGGCGGGTCACGCCCCCGGCATCATCGATGCGAGCCGACCGGATGGCCGCGCGCCCTGCGGCAACCGCGAACAGGCACAAGGCGAGGTAGCAGGCGGCCGGCAGGATGAAGGAATGGTGGTAACCGAAGGCATCGGAAATCGCACCGGCCGCAAGCGGCAACACCGCGCCGCCGACGATGGCGGTGCACAACAGCCCCGAGGTCGCCTCCTCGCTCGCGGTCGATCGTTCGAGCGTGAGCGTGAAGATCGTCGGAAAGGCGATCGAATTGCACAGCCCGACCGCGAGCGCGGCATAGCCGCCGATCCCGCCGCCGACGAGGAACACGATAAGGCACAATGCCGCCGCCGCCGCCATCGCGCCGGCGAGCAGCCGGTGCGCGGGGAAGGAGATCATCAGCCCCGATCCGATGAAGCGGCCGATCATCGCGCCGAGCCAGTAGAGGCTGACGAAATAGCCCGCCTGCTGGAGCGGGATGTTCCACACGTCGGGGGCGTGGAGGAACAACGCCATCTGCGTGCCGATCGATACCTCGGCGCCGACATAGAGGAAGATCGCGAGCGCGCCGAGCACCGCCCAGCGCGCCGACAGCGCGGCGCCGATCGATGCGCCGGCGGCAAGCGGGGGCGCAGCGGCCTCGATCCGACGGCGCATCGCCCAGATGAAAACGCCGAGCAGCACGATCAGCCCCGCGATGAGAAGGAAGGCGGTGTCGATCGACGACAATGCGGCGTGGCGCGCGGCGTCGCTCAGGATCTCGCCGGGCTTGGTATCCAGCCCGCGCAGCAACAGGCTCGCGCCGACCAGCGGGCCGAGCACGGTGCCCAGCGAGTTGAAGCCCTGCGCGAAGGTAAGCCGGAAATGGCGCCGTGCGGGCGGCCCCAGCGCCGAGGCGAGCGGGTTCGCCGCCACCTGCAGAATCGTGATGCCGCTCGCGATGACGAACAGCCCGAGCAGCACGCCCGCATAAAGCGCGGCATTGCTCGCCAGCAGGATGATGACGCAGCCCGCCGCCATCAGCGCCAGCGCCACGACGATGCCGCGCACGTGCCGGAGCCGCGCGACCAGCATGCTCGCGGGCAGCGAGGCGAGCGCATAAGCGATGAAGAAGGCGAAGGCGCTGAGCTGCGCCTCGACGTTGCTGAGGCTGAAGATGTTCTTCACCGCCGCGACGAGCGGGTCGACCAGCGAGGTGATGAAACCCCAGCCGAAAAACAATGCCGTCACCGCCGCGAAGGCGCCGCCGGCGGGAGCGGATCGGTTCATGACTTTTCTCCGGCGCGCCGCGCGGGGCGGGGCGCGCGCTGTTCCAGGGCTGGCGTCTGGTCGTGCGACATGAGGGTCAGCCGGCGAGCTTCGCCGTCGAACCGCGGATCAGCAATTCGTGCTTGATCGCCGCCGGATCGAGCGCGCCGCCAAGCAGGATCGTCGCGGCGGCGGCGCCGAGAAGCTGGGTCGGCTGCCGTACCGTCGTCAGCGCGGGATAGGCGAGGCGGCTCGCGGGGGAATCGTCGAAGCCGGCGATTGCGAGATCGTCGGGCACCGAAAGCCCGCGGCTATGCGCGACCCGCAGCGCGCCGAGCGCCATTTCGTCGTTGCTGGCGAAGATCGCGGTGGGGGGCAGCGGCAGATCGAGCAACGCCGCCGCCGCCTGCGCGCCGGATTCGAGATCGAACCGCCCCGGCTGGATCAGCGCCGGCTCGGGCTCGATCCCCGCTTCCGCCAGCCCGTCGAGATAGCCGCGAAAGCGTCGCTGGGCGAGCGCGTGCTCGGGATGCGGGAGGACGAAGCCGATCCGGCGGTGCCCCTTTTCCATCAGATGCGCGACCATCGCGCGTGAGATCGTGCGATCGTCGATGACGATCGATTCGCCGTAGAGATCGAGCCCGCCCGCGATGCGGACCAGCGGCACTTTGAAGCGCGCGACATGCTCGACCACCGCCGGCATGTCGCACAGCGGCGGGGTCAGGATCATCCCGTCGGGGCGGAGCGTGGTGATGAGACGCTCGATCACCGGCAGCATCTGATCGTCGAGCTCGACCGGCTCGGAAACGAGGTGATAGCCGTGGTCGCGGCAGGTGCGCGCCGCACCCATCAGGATCTCGGTGATATAAGCGGCGCTGGGGTTGTTGAACGGATAGGCGATGATGAACGATTTGTGCCCGGCAAGCTGGCGCGCCGCCAGATTGGGCCGGAAATCCAGCGCCTCCACCGCGGCCATCACGCGATCGCGCAACTGGGGTCGGACGTGCGCCTCCCCGTTGAGCACGCGCGATACCGATTTCATCGATACGCCGGCGTGTTGCGCCACATCGCGGATGGTCGGCACTCAATTCTCCATTACGGCGCGTGCCGGTGATCGCACATGCCTGTCGCCAGCGTGATCCGGTTCGAACGATGCGGGCGGCTGATGGCGCCGGCCGCAGGTTCGGGATATCCAACCGGTCTGTCTTTGTCACATCCGGCGCGGCGGCGGGTCGGTATGTTCCTGCCGCCGCGCCGGATCATCAATGCCGGGCCGTGGCGCGCCGTTCGGTGAAATCGAGCCGGGCCTTATAGGGATCGTCGCCGTGCCGCGCGCCCGCGCCGTCGATGATCTGGACGGTGTCGTCGCCCGCTACCGCCTTCGGCCAAAGCGGGACGCCCCCTGCGCCGTCGGGGCGGCCGGTCTTGACGAAATTGACCCAGTAACGGTGCGTCAGTGCTGCCACCGGGGCCTCGGCGGGGATCATCTTCGGATCGCGCCGCGCGGCGACCGTGTCGAACGCATAGGGGATCTCGCTCGCATGCGGGGCGCCCCCCATCGCCGCGGCGACGGGCGGAACGGCATAAGCGAAGCGATAGAGATAGACCGGCTGGCGCGCGGCGAGCGTGCGGGCGACCGCGCGTGCCGGCTCGATCATCATCGCATCGGCGCTGGTCGCGGTGCCGAGCGCGAGCCCGGTGGCCTTGCCCTCGGGATCGTAAAGTCGGCGTGCTTCGTCGGCGTCCGCGCCGAACGCGGCGAATATCTTGTCCTTGTCGGTCACGAAGGGAAAGCCGTCGGCCGAGTTCGCGCCGATCATCACCGGCACTTGCGCATAACGACCTGCGGTCGCGGCGGCGACCGGCGACCCGGTGATCGTCCGGCCGTCGATCATCGGCCCCGAATAGCCGGGCTGCCGCATCGTCATCATCGAAAGATCGCCGGTGATCTTCTCCGCCGGCAGCGCGCGGAGCTGATCGGCGGTGAGGTTCGGCGCGAAGGCTTCTCCGGCCTTCGCCGCCTCGGCGAGGGTCGGCTGCGGCAAGGCATCGCGTCCGCCGCCGGATTCGACGATCGCGCGGGCAAACAGCCCGCGCGCCAGCGGCGATTGCAGCAGCATGTGCATCGACATGCCGCCCGCGCTTTCGCCGACCACGGTAACCTGCGCCGGATCGCCGCCGAACTTGGCGATATTCGCCTGGACCCATTTCAGTGCGGCGATCTGATCGAGGAAGCCGAAATTGCCGCCGTAGCCCTCTTTCTCGAGCGCCGGGTGGGCGAAGAAGCCGAAACGCCCGAGCCGGTAGTTGAGGCTGACGAAGACGATCCCGTCGCGGGCGAAGGCGTCCCCTGCATAGACCGCGGGCGAGCTGCCGCCGTTGACGAACCCGCCGCCGTGGACCCACACCATGACCGGCAGCTTGGCCCCGGCCTTCGTGCCGCTGGGCTGCCAGACGTTGAGATAGAGGCAATTCTCCGAAGGCTGGGTTGCGATCGGGGCGGCATCGGGCGGGAAGGGGGCCTGCGCGCAATCGGGCGCGAAGGCGCCGGCGTCGCGCACCGCCTTCCAGGCGGTGACCGGCTGTGGCGCGCGCCACCTGTTCGCCCCGACCGGCGGTGCGGCATAAGGGATGCCCCTGAAGACGGTGACGTCGCCGCTGGTGGTGCCCTTGACCGGGCCCGACAGCGTCTGGACCGTCTGGGCGGCGGCAGGAGCAGCGCCGGCGAGTGCGGCGAGGCCCGCGAGCGCGATCAGCTTTCGCATCGTCAATCCTTCCAGCTACGAGCGGCGATCCGCACGGTGACCGCCGGCCCCAGATGCTCGGCGTCCGATCCCAGCGCGAAGGCATAATCGCCCGCCGGGATCTTCCAGCCGCCGTTATCCCAGTCGGCGAGCAGCCGCGGGTCGATCGTCACACTGACCTTCTGCGACGCGCCGGGTGCGAGTTCGACGCGTTTGAAGCCGACCAGCCGCTGTTTGGGGTTGCCCGCTCGCGAGACGAGGTAGAGCTGGCCCACCGTCGCGCCGGCGCGGCCGCCGGTGTTGCCCAGCGTGAAGGTCGCGGTCCTGCCGTCGGTCTTGAGCCCGCCCGCGGTGAAGCTGGTGTAGGAGAGCCCGTAGCCGAACGGGAACAGCGCCTTCTCCCCCTTGCGGGCGAACCAGCGATAGCCGACGTCGGAGCCTTCGATGTCGTAATCGGCGGTCAGCCGCGCATCCTTGCTCGGGGCCTCGCCGGCGAAATTGGGCTCCAGCTCGGCATAGCCATCGAGGATCGGGCGCGGGAGCTGGCCGGCGTTTTTCGGGAAAGTGATCGGCAGCCGGCCCGACGGATTGGTCTCGCCGAACAGTACCGAGGCGATCGCCTCGCCGCCGCGCGCGCCCGGATACCAGGCTTCGAGCACCGCCGCGGTCTTGTCGAGCCACGGCATGTCGACCGGATTGCCGGTTTCGAGCACGACGATCGTGCGCGGGTTGGCGGCCGCCACCGCCTCGATCAGCGCATCCTGCCCGTGGGGGAGCGAGAAATCGGCCTGGTCGAGCCCCTCGGTCGACCATTTGGTCGCGAACACGATGACGACATCGGCCTTCTTCGCCTGGTTGACGGCATCGGCGACATAATCCCCCATCCGCCACACCACCTCGGCGCCCGGCGCCATTGCGCGGATCGCCTTGACCGGCGACGAGCGGTGATAGTTTTGCTGCATCAATGCGGCGAACGGCCCCTCCGCGCCGATCGCGACGGTGACGACCGGTCCGCCTTCACCCTGCACCTGGCTCGAGCCGCCGCCCGACAGCACGCCCTGCGTCGCATAGCCGCCGATCACTGCGATCCGCTTCGCGGTCTTGGCGAGCGGCAGGACATTCCCCTCGTTGCGCAGCAGCACGATGCCCTGCTTGGCGGTATCTTCCGCCACCTTGGCGTGCGCGGCGAAATCGATCGCGCCGCCCGGCTTCGCCGGATTCTTGTCGAGCCCCGCGGCATAGATGGCGGTGAGCACGCGCTTGTTCATATCGTCGAGCCGCGCGGCATAGCGCGGGTCCTTCGCGGCGGCATCGCCCAGCGTTCTGGCGAAGAACACCGCGGGATCGAGCTGCTCGCCCGATTGCTGGTCGAGCCCGTGGAGCGCGGCGTCGAGGCCCGGCACCGCGCCCCAATCGGACATCACGAAGCCCTTGTAGCGCCAATCCTGCTTCAGCACCTTGTTGAGCAGATAGTCGCTGTCGCAGCCCTGGCTGCCGTGGATGCGATTGTACGAGCACATCACCGACAAGGGGTTGCCGCGCTCGATGCCGATCTGGAAGGCGAGGAGATCGCTCTCGCGCGCCGCCGCATCGGATATCTTGACGTCGATGAACTTGCGCCCGGTCTCCTGCCCGTTGAGCGCGAAATGCTTGATCGTCGAGATGATGTTGTTCGATTGGATACCGGTGATCGCCGCGCCGACCAGTTCGCCCGTCAGCAACGGATCTTCGGAGAGATATTCGAACGTGCGCCCGTTGCGCGGATCGCGCGTCAGATTGGCGCCGCCGGCGAGCAGCACGTTGAAGCCCTTGGCCCGCGCCTCCGCGCCGATCGCCGCGCCCCCCTGGCGGAGGAGATCGGGGTTCCAGCTCGCCGCCATCGCCAGCCCGGAGGGAAGCGCGGTCGCCCCGTCGTGGCGGATGCCCATGACATAGGAGACGCCGAGGCTGGCGTCGGTCTCCTTGAGCGCCGGAACGCCGAGGCGTTCGATCCCGGCGATATAGCCCGCGCCCGGGATCGCATCGGCGGGCGGCCGCGGCGCGTTCGGCGAGAGCGGCAGCGGCATGATGCCGTGGGTCAGCACGGTTTTCTCTTCGGGGGTCATCTGCCGCACGGTCGCCGCGGCGCGCGCCTCGGCCGCCGCGACATTATCGGTCGTGCCCGCGGTGACCGCACTGGGCAGCATCGCCAGCGACGTGGCGGAGGCCATCAGGATCAAACGCATCTTCTTCTCCCGGTTCGTAATTCGGCAATGCGATGGCAGGAGAGGGGAGACCGGCCGCCGGGCCGGCCTCCTCGCTCCGTCAGTTGATCGGATCGGCGCGCCGGCATCAGAATTTGATGCCGGCACGGACGCCGAAGCGACGCGGATCCTGGAAGTTGACCGTACCGTCCCGGCCGAAAATGGGCGTGTTGGGCTTGTTGAAACTGCCGAAGGTCGCCGTCGTCAGCACGACATTATTCTCGAGATTGAGGACATAGGCTCCGATGTAGAATTTATCGTTCGCCGCCTTGTAGGTGATCGAAAGATCGGTCTTGGTAAAGGCCGGCTGGATATAGTCGATCAGGCTGGCGAGATCGGTGAGATAATATTTGCTGCTGTAATTGAGCATCGCATTGGCGACCAGCGAGCCGGCGCTGCCCAGATCGATCGTATAGGTTGCGCCGACACGCCCCGAGACGCGCGGGCTGCGGTTGAGCGCATGCCCGTCGAAGTCGAGCGAAACCGGGCCGTTGGGGCCGACGCGGCCCGGATTGAATTGCGCGTAGCGCGCATCGAGCCAGTTGAACCCCATTTCCACCTGCAGCGCACTCGTCGGCCGGAGATAGGCTTCGAGCTCGACCCCGTCGATCTTCGCCTTCGCGGCATTGGTGGTCAGCTGGCACAGCCCGCAGCCGCCGAAATTGCCGACCTGCGACAATTGCAGCCCCTTGTAATCGTAATGGAAGACCGAGGCGTTGAGGCGGAGCGAATTGTCCGCGGTGTGGAGCTTGACGCCCGCTTCATAGGCGGTCAGCGTTTCGGGCTCATAATAGAGTTCCTTCACGCTATAGACGCATTGCGGCAGCGCGCCGGGGCCGGCGAGGCAGCCGTCGTTGAAGCCGCCCGCCTTATAGCCCGTCGAAACGCTCGCGTAGAACAGCCCGATCGGGGAATCGTAATCGATCCCGCCGCGCCACGTCGTCTTGGAAAAGCTGCGCGAGGCATTGTTGATCTGCAGCGTCACGCGGTTGCCGGGGATGCCCAGCGCCGGATCGGTGTCGAACACCGTCGCGCCGACCCGCGATTTGTCGTCGCTCGAATAGCGCACCCCGGCGGTGAGCCGCAGCTTGGGCAGCAACTCATAGCTCGCCTGGCCGAACGCCGATTTGTTGCTCGCGATCGTCGGATCCTGCGGAAATCCGAAGCGCGTGGCGAAGGGCGGCAGCCCAAGATCCTGCGGGTTGAGCAGGAAGAAATAGATGCCTGATTCTTCCTTGAAATAATAACCGCCGGCCTGGACCTTGAGCGGGCCGTGATCATATGCGAGCCTCACCTCGTGCGAGGTCTGCCAGTAATTGCCGTCGAAGGTGCTGCGGTTCAGCCCGCCGAGCCCCGTCGCATGTTCGTGGCGTTCGCTTTCGCGATACGAGCCCAAATAAGTGAGCGTGAACGGCCCCATGCCGATGTTGAGTTCGCCCATGACCCCCTTGTCGGTGTTATCGACATAAGGGGACCACAATTGCGGGGTGTTGCTGCTGCGTAGCTGGTCGCTGCTTGCGCCGCGGGTGTTGTAGATCGCCTGCGCCGGCCGCGTCGCATTGACGTCGATCAGCGGCGCGGCGCCGGTGAAGAAATTGGTGGTGGGCACCGATCCGATGCGCGTGCCCTTGAGCTTGCTGTAATCGCCGACCAGCAACAGGCTGATGTCGCTGGTCGGCTTGAACAGCACCGACAATCGCGCCGATTTATTGTCCTTATAGGGATCGAGCGAGAAGCCGTCGCCGGACGTGTTCTTCACATAAGAATCATAGCGATCGAAATTGCCGGCAAGCCGGACCGCGAGCACGTCGGTCACCACCGGCGCGTTGACGACGGCGGTCACATTATAGTGGTTGTAGCTTTCGTAGCTTGCGTCGACCTGTGCGCCGAGATCGAATTTCGGACGCGCGCTGATCAGGTTGATCAGGCCGGCGGTGGTATTGCGGCCGTAAAGCGTGCCCTGCGGCCCGCGCAGCACCTCGACCCGCTCGAGGTCGAAGAAGCTGACCTCCTGCGCCTGCGGTCGTGCGACATAGACCCCGTTGACAAGGAATGCGGCCGAGGGATCGCCTTTCTCGGTGCCGTCGGTGCTGGTCACGCCGCGGATCGTGATCTGCAGGCCGTTGTTCCGGACGATCGAGACGTTGGGAACTTTCTCCGCGAGCTGGGTCGGATTGGCGACGCCC
>NZ_MKRR01000133.1:177986-200373 GCF_001897045.1 Sphingomonas sp. 66-10 | reverse complement strand
GACGATGATGTCGCCGCCGCTCGCGGTGGAATTGGCGCCGTCCTTCGGCGGCTGCGGCAGATCCTGTGCGGCGGCGGGAACCGCCGCGAGCGCGAGTGCCGATGCGCAGGTCGCCCATGCAATTCTGTTCATGATCCCCTCCAATAATGTAATATTATTGTTTTTGCGCACGCTGGGGGCGTGTCTTTCTTACTCCCGGGCTTTGGCGTAACCGATTTGACAACGTAGTCAAGATAGCGTTGTCAATTTTTTGGAGTGTGTTGTCCGGCGGGCATCGCCATCGCCGCGGGCTGATCGGGCCGGTAACGCCTTTCGTCGCAAGCCGCGGGAAACGAGCGCAAAAACGATGCCAAGCGCGGGTTGGGCGGTTGAAACATTCCGTTTCCGAAACCGCTCTTGAGGGCTGGGCGGGGGATCACGATCTGCGCTGACAGAACAGACCTTGGGAACAGGCAGCGATCCCCCGATCAAGGATCGACCTCAGGCAAGGGACCAAAGCGCAGGGGTATCCTGCTGATCGCGGCCCTTCTTCTTGAACAGCCAAATGGAGCCCGTCGCCCGCCGTCTTCGGCGGGCGGTGGACGCGCCCATCGCCCGTTCAGCAATGAATGGAGAAACGAACATGCGTACGATCCTTGCAGGCACCGCTCTTCTGGCCGGCGTACTGGCCGCCGCGCCGGCGATGGCGCAGAATTTCAACGGGCCTTATGTCGGGGTTCAGGGCGGCTGGTCCGAGGAGATCGCCCGCAATCCGCGAACCGATCTCGGCGTCGTGCCGCTCGATGCGACGCGCGACTCGGCGACGTTGGGCGTCTTCGCGGGCTATGATCACCAATATTCGGACAAGATCGTGGTCGGCGCCGAAGGGTCGTTCAACTTCAACACCAAGGACAATCTGCGCAGCTCCACTGCCGCGAGCGACGTGACGATCGATCCGAAATATTCGTTCGATATCACCGCGCGCGCCGGGTACCTCGTGACGCCCAAGACGCTCGTCTATGTCCGCGGCGGCTATGCCAACGAGCGCTTCCGCACGACCATCGCGCAAGCCGCGGGGAGCGCATCGGCCGCGCAGAATCGCGACGGGTGGCTGGTCGGCGCCGGGGTCGAGCGGATCATCATCCCGCACGTCTCGGGCCGCGTGGAATATCGCTATACCGATTTCAGCAAGGACGGCGGCCAATTCGATCGCCATCAGGTGCTCGCCGGCGTCGCTTATCGCTTCTAGGTCACCACAATATCCCGCGGACGGGGAGGAGCGCCGGCGGCGCTTCCTCCCCGAGCGACTGAAGGAGATCGATCTCGATCGTGCGGCACATCGCGGACAGCGGCACGTCGTGGACCGTGTTGGAGAAAGGATCGACCAGATCGTCGCCGATCCGAAGCACCGCGAGGAACATCAATCCCGCGACGGTCGAGCCGAGCGGGGTCGCGATACCGAGCGTTTCGACCAGCCCGACCGGCAGCAGCAGGCATAGCAGGTGGGTGAAGAAGGTCGGCACGAAGCGATATTGCGTCGGGAGCGGGGTATTTTTCAGCCGCTCCATCCCGCCTTGCGCATTGGCGATATCGACCAGGGTCGCTTCCAGCCGCGATTGCAGGATCGTGTCGATCCAGCCGTGGCGCCGCGCGTCGTCGATCCGGCGGCCGGTGCCGTCGAGCAATCCATTGGCGATATTCGCGCGGATCAGCGCCGGTTCGGCCTCGCCCTTCGACAGGAAGTGCAGCACCTCGTCATCGACCGGCTGGCGGCGTAGCTGGCAGCGCAACGCGTTCACATAAGCGAGCTGGCGCAGGACGATCCGTCGCCGCAGATCGTGCGCCTCGGCGATATTGAGGAAATTGCGGAGTTGCCGCGAGAGGTTGCGGGAGGCGTTGATCATCGCCCCCCATAAGACGCGGCCTTCCCACCAGCGCTGATAGGCAGAGTTGCTGCGGAACCCCAGGAACAGCGCCAGCGCCGAACCGAACAGCGTCAACGGCAGCGAGGGGGCGTGAAACGGCAGCACGAAATAGCCGACCGTGACGGCGACATCCCACACGAACAGCAGCGCGAGCGGGCGCCACACCTCCTCGACGAGCCGGCTGAGCCGGGGAACCGCGGCGACGATCATGGCGCGGGGAAACCGCGCGTCGCTTCGCGCGACTCAGCGCCAGGGCGCGGCGCGGTCAATCAAGCGCCCCGATCGTGCGGCGCCAGGCTATTGTGTCGCGACAAAAGTCGGGTGGTGCGTCCGCGCTCATATCGTTCCCCGCTAGCAAGGTTCGCCAATTCATGACAGCGCGGCGGCGATCGAGAAAGCCCGCAAATGCCGGGCCGGTGGGGCGCGCGTGATGCAAGAACGGCCGGGAGGGCGTATGGCAGCTCGATCAATTCCCGTTCCGCGAGAATTGCGTCGCCGCGGCGAACAGCGCGATCGGTTTTCTGAAACGGATCGAGGCGTTGCGCGCCGGGCAGGCGCGGCAGGATACAGTCGAGGCGCTCAACCTCGCGCGCAAGGCGTTGTTCGGCGATTGATCCGCCGCCGGCAGGCGAACTCGCTGACGCTCTGCGATAACGGCGATTCCGTGAGCGCATGTAGCCTTTGCCGTCGACGCGCGTTGACCGCCCGACATGTCCTTCTTGCATCGACATAGCGCGAAAAACGCATTCGACACCGCCGGCAGACCGCCTATTGAGGCGGGGCGATAGCTCATGCATCTTTCTCCCCTCCGCTTCGACGCGCTGCGTTTTCTTCGGCCCCGCCGCCGCGGGATCGCCTCGGTCAATGCCGAGGTGCGCGACGGGATCGTCCCCGCAGCCGATGCGCTCGCGCGTACCAGCGATCTGGAGGGCGGCACGCCCGCCAGCGCCAATTACCGCACCGTTGCGCTGATCATCGCCTGCGCGATGTTCATGGAAAACCTCGACGCCACGGTGCTGGCGACCGCGCTGCCGACGATGGCGCGCGACTTCGGCGTGCGCGCACCGGAACTGAGCATCGCGCTGACCGCCTATCTGCTCGCGCTGGCGATGTTCATTCCGGCATCGGGGGCCGCGGCGGATCGTTTCGGCGCCAAACAGGTGTTCCGGGCCGCGATCGGGCTGTTCCTCGCGGGCTCGTTGGTGTGCGGGCTGGCGCCGAACCTGACGATCCTGGTGATCGCGCGTTTCGTCCAGGGGATCGGCGGCGCGATGATGCTGCCGGTCGGGCGGCTGGTGTTGCTGCGATCGGTCGCCAAGCGCGATATGGTATCGGCGATGTCGTGGCTGATCATGCCCGCGCTGATCGGTCCGATCATCGGCCCGCCGGTCGGCGGCCTGATCGTCACCTATTTCGACTGGCGATGGATTTTCTGGCTCAACCTTCCGATCGGCATCGTCGGGATCTTCCTCGTCGGGCGGTTCATCGCCGACATCCGCGAGCCTTCGGTGCATCGTTTCGACCGGATCGGTTTCGTGCTGTCGGCGATCGCTTTGGGCTGCTTGTTGTTCGGGTTCGAAATGTCGAGCCGCTCGGGGGCCGGCGTGCTGGCCGCGATCTTGATCGTCCTGGGGGCGGCGAGCGGCGCGCTCTATCTGCGCCACGCGGCACGGACCGAGCATCCGATCCTCGATTTCTCGCTGATGCGCATCCCGACCTTTCGTTTGTCGCTGCTGGGCGGGTCGCTGACGCGCATCACCCAAGGCGCGCAACCGTTTCTGCTGCCGCTGATGATGCAGCTTGGCTTCGGGTTGTCCGCCGCGCAGAGCGGCGCGATGACGCTGGCGACCGCGATCGGATCGCTCGGGATGAAGGGCGTCGCGCCGCGCTTGCTGCGGCGTTTCGGGTTTCGCTCGAGCCTGATCTGGCTCGGATTGCTTGGGGCGGGGAGCTATGCCCTGTGCGGGCTGTTCCGCCCCGGCTGGCCGCTGGCCGCGGTATTTGCGGTGATGCTCGTATCGGGGTTTCTGATGTCGTTCCAGTTCACCGCCTATAACACGATCGCCTATGACGAGATCGCGAAGGATCGGATGAGCGTCGCGACGAGCTTCTATTCGACCTTCCAGCAGCTCATGCTATCGCTCGGCATCTGCACCGGGGCGACTGCGCTCCACGTATCGATGGCCATACGCGGGGAGGTCACGCCGGGCTTCACGGATTTCTCCGCCGCCTTCTGGACCGTCACCGCGATCTCGCTGTTGTCGGTGTTCGTCAACGCCCGGTTCGATCGCGACGCCGGCGCCGAAATCAGCGGGCGTGGCTACGGATCGCGCGGCAGCCTATCCAACCGCGAGTCTCCCGCCGGCTGAGCCAGGCGGCATCCGCTTTGGTGGTCCCGGCGATATCGAACGCGCCGGGACCGCCGAAAGCGACGATGGTCAACTACGCCAGTCGGCCGGAACCTGGCCACCGTTGGCGGCAAGGCCATCCATGACGGCCTTGTGAAGGGCGATATTCTGCTCGGCCGTACCGGCGTCGCCGGCATGGACGTTGAGTTCGTCGGCGAGCTCCTTGCGGGCGTCGAGGCTCGAATCGAGATCGAGCAGCTTGAGCAGATCGACGATCGAACTCTGATAATTGCCGCCGCCACCTTTCTCGGCCGCAATCTGCGCCAGTACGGCGCCGACATCGACCGGCGCAGCGGGGGCTGGCGGGGCGGCGACTGTCGTATCGGTATTGGTATCGGCATCCGCCGCAGGGGCCGCGGCCGCGTCGGCGGGCGCGGGTGCCGCAGCATCGGACCCACGGTGGAAAATCTTGTTCATGATCGAGCTGAAAATACCCATCGCGCTACTCCTATACCGTGACAGGAAGTCGGCCATGCGCTTCGCCATGATCTGCGGCGGAGGATTCGGCTTGGCACACCTCCAAGCCGAGTAAGCCCGTCTCGACGAAGGTTGGCAAGCCCCCCAGTGATGGGAGACCGCGCGATTGGGCCGCGAAAATTCGGTCGCCTGCGAACCACTTCGCAATCCAGATCAGCTTTCGCGGGATTTTGCCCGATATGGCGCGATCCCGGCCGCTCAGGCGGGAACCCGGTCGTCGGGCTGGCGTCTGTTGGTCGAACGGACAGGAGCTGAACATGCCCGATCGACCGAAAGACAGTCATGCCCGCAGCGATGCCGACCTCCGGGACCGGGAAAAGACTCCGACGCAGTCGGGGTCGGCAGGCGGCGAAATGGCGCGCGATGTGGGATCGCGCGACGAAGAGCGTAGCGCAAAAGGCGCCGACCCCGAGATGACGCGGGTCCAGAAGAAGGACAAGATCCAGCCGACGACGAGGACGCGCGCCGATCACGAGGGCGCGTCGCGATAAGCCGCCGATATCGCCGGTTCGCTGCAATGGCGCGGATCGTGACGGATCGCGGGACATATCGGCGCTGACGGTGCGCGCTCATCTGGTTGCGATCCCCGTTCCCCGATTGGGTGACGTCCGAGCGATATTGCCTTTCCGGCGGGATAGATGGGGGGATCGCTTGGCGCGTCCGCCAGCGGAAAGGGCCTTGGAAGGGGCCTGCCGCAGATCAGCGGGAAAGATATCGAAGAAGTTCAACGCATCGCGTGCGTCCCGAGCGGTGTCGGTTTCCGCGCCCTTCGATTTGAAGAACGCGATCTTCCTGAGCGCGGGAAGATCATGCACGCGCAGCTTTTTCGCACTAAGGTCGATCAGCCCGGATCGCCGCATCTGTTGCAGCGTGCGGTTGACGTGGACGGGTGTCAGGCCGGTGATGTCCGCCAGGTCCACCTGGGTCAGCGGCATCTCGCACGAGCCGCATCCCTTGCTCACCTGGCCGGCGCGTTCGACGAGCTCGCAAAACAGATGCGCCAGCCGTTCGAGGCCGTTGCGCCGGCCAAGCGAGATCAGCCATTCGCATTGCCATTCGGACTCGAGATGCGCCTTCTTGCGGATGACATGTCGTGCAAGCGGATCGCATTCAACCAGCCGTTCGAGCGTGGCGGTCTCGATCCGCACCGCGCGAACCGGCGTCAGCGTAATCACATGCTGGGGAGCAGCCGGCGTCCGCCGCCACGCGAGGTCGCAAAAGTCGCCCGGCACGTAAAGCGCGGTTATCTGGCGTCGGCCATCGCTGAGGAGGCGATAGCGCGCGGCCCAGCCGTCTATCAGCAGGTAGATATGGGTCGTCTCGTCCCCCGGTCTCGCAAGGTAGCTGTGCGCCTTGCGGGTGATCAACCTGTCGGTCGTTTGCATATCCGTCATCGCCGAAACCGTTTCGGTGGCTGCAATCGGTGACCCGTGCACCCTCTCCTCCTGTTCGTTCCCCGGAACCGAAATGCTTGGAACGGCGTGAGGGTGCGGCCTCTTGATCGCGCCCGCGCAAGAGAGGGGCGACGCGTTTCGTTTATGCGGTCAACGGTGTCTTCAGGCTCGCGGAAAGTCAGCATAACATATTGGTTTTACGAATTTTATTACGGGGGCGTCCTAATCCCAGGTCAGGATGATGCGGCCGTTCGCCGACACGCGGAAATCGATCCGGTCGTCATAAGTGGCGTGAGGCTGCACCGCGTCGCCGGCGGCGGTGACGAGCGACGCTTTGGGCAGTTTTCTTCGTCCTGCTCGCACGACGCTCAGATCGGCCGTGCATGTCTCGCCGCCTTCGAGTTGCAGGCTGATCGCGCGCTCGCCGGTTCGCTCGCTGGAGCGGATGAATTCGTTGCAGAAAATCCGGAACGGCGCGTCGGTCACGAGATGGTGCGAGCGAGTCGCGTAGACGAATGCGGCACCGCAACCGTAAATCTCCTGCCCCACCTGGCCGGCGGGCTGGCCGTCGCCGTAGAGATCCTCGAGCGGAAAGGAGAGGTTGCGGTCGATCCGACCGCTGCGCGATTTATCGGCCAGTGCGTCGGGCGGCAGGATATCGGGATAATAGAACCACGCACGATCGAGCGAATATTTGCAATATTCGCTGACCAGCAGTCGAACGGCGGGTTCGACATCGGGGCCGCAGTTGGAAAGATAATGTTCGAATGCCGTGAAGGAATCGAAGCATTCGTAAATCGCCATATAGGGTGCATCGTGCAGGCAGGTCGGGCCGAGGAAGGTATGATAATGCTGCGCGTTGCCGATCTCCGATTCCCAGATCTCGCAATTGTGGAAAAAGCTGGCGAGATAGGCGTAGCTTTGCGCGAGATACTGGTGCTCGGTGGTGATCCGCCATAGCCTGAGGCATGCCGCCGCTCCCCAGGCGGTGAGGTTAGCCTGATACATGAGGTTGAAGCGCTTGCCGATCGCCGCATCGATCGCGGCGCGCGCTTCGCGAAGATATTTGTCGTCATCGGTCAGCTCGTAGAGCTGGATCATGACATAAGCATAGATGCCGTTGACGTCGGTCTGGCCGAACTTGCCGTCGTCGCGCGTCTTGGTCTTGATCGAAAAGTCTTTGATGTCGTAGGTTATCGGCCAGATATAGTTGAAATGCCGCGCCGCGCGGATGCCGTAGTCGATCGATTTGAGCAGCAATTCCCGCGCTTCATCATCGCCGTCGAGCGCCAGCCGACCGAGGTTGAGCAGCGGGTGATAGAAATACCATGAATCGATTGCGTCGGCGTCCTTGTCGTCGCCGACATTGGGGAGGTAGCGCCGCGTGGTGCCGACTGCGGGGTCATAGAATTTTCCCAAGCCGCGCTTGAGCTTGCCTTCGATCGCCACCGGCGCGCCGCGCCATTTGCCATAATCGTGCAACGCCGCGATCACCGACATCTGCACCATGAAATCGGGATATTCGGCGTCGAGATAGGGCATGACATAGGATTGCCCATAATGGCGGACGACCGTCGGCGATCCCTTTTCGAGATCCGCGAGCGTCCGTTCGGCGCGCCAGACCCAGTCGCGATATTCGAATGCAGGCGGCGTCAACTCCTGATAGGCAACGCCCAGCATCTGCAGGAACTGGCGCGCCATCTCGGTCTCGTTGTCGGCGGCCCAGTCGCGGAAGACGAGGATCGCGTCGGATACAACGACGTCCTCGCCCGCCGGAAGCGGCGCGGTAGGCGGTGTGCCGCTTTGCGGCGGGGAAGGGGGCAGATAGCCGAGCTCGGGCCATTCGCCGCCCACCGCGCCGTCGGGCTTGGTGTCGGTGGCGCGATAATATGCGTTCATCGCGGTGAGGTTCTGGAAATAGAGCGCGCTGCCGAAGGCGGGCTCGTCGAGCCGGAAATAGAGCAGCCCGCTGTTCATCCCGCGCTGTGCCGCCTCCACCTTTCCCTGGGCGCCGAGCGGATCGTCATCGCTGTCGAGCGGATAGAGATCGCGCGGCGCGAACGGGATCAGCAACGGCGCCGCCGGCGTCAGCCGCACCGTCATCCGCAGCCGGTGGAGGTCCGCGCCGCTGGTGCGGAAGGCGACGACGTGCCGGCCGACCGGGCTGTCGATCTCGAGCCGCAACGCCTCGTCATCGGAGCGTTCGGCCTTGCGGCAGAAGAGATTCCCCGCCGCGACATAAACGGCGCGCAGCGCAAGGCCGCCGCGCCCCGGTCGGCGGATCAGCGCCCACACCGAGTCCGATCCAACGCAGACCTCCACCGTCAGATCGCCGAGCGAGAAATCGCCCAGTTTCTTCATCCCGGCGCGCAATTGCTCGCGCAGCGCGAGGACGAAGCCGCTGACGCCGGGCAGGTCGCCGTCGAGCGCGGGCGCACGATTGGTGGACGATTTTTTCGCGGCCGGGGCGGCGCCGTGCGATCGGGTCGCGTTCATTGCAGCGACGCCTCGACGCGATAATGGATCGGCTTGAAGCTTCCGCCGTTGGAATCGGGCGCCGAACAGGCGGTCAATCCGATCACCAGATCCATCTCGGCGCGAAACGCGATCCGGTCGCCGGCCTTGCTGACCGGCGGCAGCACGCTGAGCTTGCCGGATTCTCCGTCGACCGCGACGTTCATGAAGCAATTGAACGCGATCGGGATGCGATCCGGCGCGACGCCATAAGGGCCTAACGCTTCGGCGAGATTGCCGAAACATCCGCGATGCGGCGGCAGATCCGGGTAAAAATGCAGGAAGGTATCGATCGAGCAGGGCGTCAGCAGAAAATCATGCACCCCGACGCTGTCGTCGATGATCGTCAGCATCGCGCGCGAGCGGTTCGAATAGAGCCGGTGCCCCGTGGTAAGCCTGATCGTCTCGGCATAATCGAGCGTCCGCCCCGATGAAATGACTTCGTCCATGTCGCGCGCATTATACGCCAGCAGATCGGCGACCTGCTCGCCACACGGATCGATCACCGTCAGCGTCGCGCCGCGCGGCAGGGAAAAGGCGGCGCCGCTGCGTTCGGCGATGATTTGCACCTCGGAAGTCATGCGTCGTCCCCGCGATATTCGAAGGGCGCTTCCCAATTGCCGTCGACCATCCGGCCCGAATATTGCCGCGCCTCGCTGGCCTCGCCGTAGCGCGCGAGCATCGGATTGCTGGAACCGGCGAGCTCGCGATCGCGCGCCAGTATCTTCTCGCGCAGTCCTTCATATTTGTCGGCCTCGCGCAGCCGCTCGAACTGGTCGTGAAGATTGAACACCAAAGCGGGGTGATCGAAGCGCCGCGCGGGCCGGCTCGCATTGGGGTTCAGCCCGACGATGAAAAAGGCCTCCCCGCCGAAACTCAACGAGAAATGCGGATTGGCCGGGTCCGCGCTGACCCGCGCGTCATAGCGCTGGCCGCGCCACACGTCCTTGTCGCTCAGCGATTGCACGCGCGCCCAAAGCGCGGCTTCGAATGCATCTTCGCTCAGATCGGTGGGGCCGTTGAAGACGACGGCATAGCTTTGAAACAGGATCGGCTCGCCACGGTAGCTTTCGACGAACCGCAACAGGCCCTCGTGGATGCGCAGATCGTCCCACGCGCTGTCGATCCTGTCGCACGCCAGAACGGTCAGCCGCCCGCGCGCCAGCGCGGATTTGGCGCCGACGCAGGGAAATGACGATGCGGCGACGTGCGCGAAAAGTTTTCGCTCAAGTTTCGCCTGCGCGTCATGAGTCCAATGAAACATCGATCGATCTCGCCGGGGAAATTGGCCTGTGGGATGACGACTAACGATCCGGGCGCATGCCGGTTTCAAAACATTAGAAGCGAATCCAGCCGCGGCGCGTTGTGGAGCGGTGGCGAAAGACGTCTTCCTGATCCCGCAAGTCTTGCCGATGGAAGCGCGTATCGCGACCACGCTGCCCGACGGCCCCGAGTGGCAATATGAACCCAAGTGGGATGGCTTTCGGTGTCTCGCCTATATCGCGCCGGGAAACGTCAGCCTCTATTCGAAAACCGGCAAGGACCTCGCGCGCTTCTTCCCCGAAACCGTTGCGATGCTCGCGCGGCTTTTCGCCGAACCGTGCGTTCTCGACGGCGAGCTTGTCATCACTCGCGACGGTCGTTCCACGTTCGAGGCGCTGCAGGCGCGATTGCATCCTGCGGCGAGCCGGATCGAGCGGCTCTCGCGCGAGACCCCGGCGCGCTATGCGCTGTTCGATTGCCTGCAATCGGGCACCGAGCGGCTGATCGACGCGCCGCTCGATGCGCGGCGCGCGGTACTCGTCCGATTGCTCGCCGGGGTCGACGATCCGGGGCTGTTCCTGTCCGACGCGACCTTCGATCGCGCGCGCGCCGCGGATTGGCTGGCGCAGAGCGGCGCGGCGACCGACGGCGTGATCGCCAAGCGACGCAGCGACGGCTATCACCCGGGCGAACGATCGATGATCAAGGTCAAGCGTCGACGCACCGCCGACTGCGTCGTCGGCGGCTTCCGATATGCCAGCAACGCGCCGATCGTCGGCTCGTTGCTGCTCGGGCTGTACGACGAAGACGGCCGGCTCGATCATGTCGGCTTCACCTCCGGGCTCAGCGATGAAGAGCGCGCGGTGCTGACCCCGCAGCTCGAAAAGATGATCGAACCGCCCGGATTCACCGGCCGCGCCCCCGGCGGGCCGAGCCGGTGGTCGACCGATCGCTCGGCAGAATGGCAGCCGTTGCGCGCCGAACTGGTTGTGGAGGTCGAATTCGATCAGGTCACCGGACAGCGCTTCCGACACGGCACGCGCTTCCTGCGCTGGCGGCCCGACAAGGCGCCCGGCCAGTGCACGATGGAACAATTGTGCGGCTGATCCCTGAGGAGGAAGAATGATCGTCGACGCGCTGGGGTGGATCGCGCTTGTGGCGACGTGCATCGCCGCGCTGCTGACTGCGGCCAACCTCGGCGCGCGGGCCACCGGCGCCGGCTTCGCGGTGTTTTTCGTCGGGGCGCTGGCGTGGTGCGTGGTCGGCTATGCGACTGGGCAGCGCCAATTGCTGCTGTCGAACGCCTTTCTCGCGCTGGTCGATCTGTTCGGCGTGTGGCGCTGGTTCTATCATCGCGCGCGCGCCGACGATGCGGTCGATCGCGTCAAGAACGAAGAAGAGCGCCGCGCGCCGCTGTTTGCGCTCGAGGAACTGATCGGCAAGCCGCTGCGCGGGCGCAACGGGATCGCGCTCGGCACCGTGCAGGGCGCGCTTGCCGACGGCCTGACCGGTCAGCTCCGTTTCCTCGTCGTCAAACCCGAAAGCACGATCGCGTCGGAGGGTTTTCTGCGTCTCGCCTGGCGTCGCGGATTGACGGTGTCGGTCGAGGCGATCGATTGCAATCTCGTCCCTCGCGACCTCGCGGCGGCGCGACGTCACGACGCCGACCAGCGAAGCGATGTGGCGGTGATCGACCAGCGCAATTGATCCACGACCGGGGTAGGTTCAGGCCTTGGTGCGCCCCGATCTGGTGGTGGCGTTGGGATTGGGCGGGCCCTCGTATTTCTTGTCGCTCTGCCCGCCCGCGAAGCGCCCTGTCGGGTGGTCCTGATGCGGATTGGGATAAGCGCCGCCCGTGCTTTCGCCCGCGCCGGCGGGCTCGCTGACGCCGTCCTTGTGTGCGGGACGCTGGCGGTTCGCGGTCGATTTCCTGGGCATGGGGCTCTCCGTATCGCAGGTTCGGGTTCCCGGCGCCCCCGGGGGAGGGGGGAAGGGGCGCCGGGAGCTCTGGATCAGACGGCCTGCGCCTGACGCGTAGCCTCGGCGATATCCTCTGCGCCGCCGAGATCCTCGCCGGACATGCGGCCGGCACCCGGACCCGCGCCGAGATCGGCGCCGGTGGTGACGTCGTGATCCGGGCGCGATCGCGTCCGTTTCATCAGGTCGGCCGCTGCCTTTGCCGCGGGGTCGGGCAGGTCGACGGACGCGCCGCCGCTGCCGCCGTCGACCGGGAGATTGCCGACCACATCGTCGATGCGATCCCATTGCTCGCCGTCGTTCCACGGCCCGGTCATGTCGCCTTCGCCCTGCGAGGTATTGACATAGGTGCTGGCAAAACGCGCGATACCGGGCAGCTTGCCCGGCGGGAAATTGTCGCTGATCGCGTAGAGCGCCTTTTCGAAACTCTTCTGGTGCGCGATCTCTCGGGTCATCAAAAAGCCCAGAGCATCCTTGATCCCGGGATCGTCGGTGATGTTGATCAGCCGTTCGTAGATGATCTTGGCGCGGCTCTCGGCGGCGATGTTCGAGCGCAGATCGCAGGTGGGGTCGCCGCGACTGTCGACATAGGCCGCGGTCCACGGCGCACCCGACGAATTGGTCAGCGCGGGGCCGCCGCCGAACAGGATTGACTGGGTATGGCTGTCGCCGCCCTTGGTCAGCGACATATAGAGTTCCGCCTCGGACAGCGCGGCTTCGGCGAGCTCGGCCTTGGCGCCCTTGGTGAGCATCGCGACGATCGAGCCGATCACTTCGAGGTGGCTGAGTTCCTCGGTCGCGATGTCGAGCAGCATGTCCTTGCGCCCCGCATCGTCCTCGCCGAGCCCTTGCGTGAAATAGCGCATCGCCGCCGCGAGTTCGCCGTCCGGGCCGCCGAATTGTTCGAGCAATAACGAGCCGAGCACGGGATTGGGTTCGGCGACGCGGACCGTATATTGCAGCTTCTTGTTGTGCATGAACATCGCTTTGGCTCCCAAAGCCGCGATAACCGGCAAGAAAGCCGCCCGTTCCGGCCACAACAACTTAGTTTAGCAAATCATCATTTTGCCGCTCGATTGTTGCGCTTGTCGAACGATCGATCGGAAGGAACCGCGATCAATCAATGTCGTTCTGATCTTCATCGAGATAAGGAGAAAGACATGGGCGAGCTGACGGACAAGATCAAAGGCAATGTCAACGAAGCGGTCGGCAAGGCGAAGCAGGCTTTGGCGCGGAAGGAAACCGATCCGAAACGAACCGCGGAAGACGATAAACTTGCCGCGGAAGGCAGCGCTCAGGAACTCAAGGGCAAGGGCCAGCAGTTCAAGGGCAAGGTCAAGGGACTTCTCGGCGACGATATCTGAGCGGCGGTATCAGGCGACTGCGCGGCCGGCGTCCCGATAATCCTCGGCGTCGCAGAATTGGACTTGCGCCTTGCCGCGCGCTTTCGAGCGATAGAGCGCGGCATCCGCGCAGGCCATCAGATTCTCCAGATCGACGCCGAATTCGGGCGCCAGTGAAATGCCGACGCTGACGGTGACGCGCATCTCGATGCCGTCGATCAGATAGGGTTCGCTGAGCTGGCGGATCACGCGGCGCGCGAGGATTTCGGCCTGGTCGCGGTGCTGGACGCAGGTCTGGACCAGCAGGAATTCGTCCCCGCCGAGCCGGCAGGCGACATCGTCCGCGCGGACGATCGCGTTCAGCCGCCGCGCCACTTCGAGCAGCATTTTGTCGCCGGCGGGGTGGCCGTAGCGGTCGTTGATCGACTTGAACCCGTCGAGATCCATATAATGGATTGCGAGCTGGCTTGTCGCCTGCTGCGACGATCGGAGCCCCGACTGGAAGGATTCGCGCAGCGACAGCCGGTTGGGCAAACCGGTTAGGGCATCGAAGCGCGCCAGCTTGGCGAGATCGTGCTTGGTGGTGAGGTGGTCGACCGTCACGGTGTAGAGGTGGCCGATCGAGCCGAGGCTCATTCCGGCGACCGCGAGCAGCAGCAGCGCCTCGAAAATGAAGAATTCCGCGTGGAGCGGCTCGGCATAATCGCTCGCGGCATGGATGAACATCGTCAGGGCGGTGGGCACCACCGAGAGGGCCAGGGCGATCACGCAGAGCCGCGGCCGGCCGGCGTTCCGCGAGACGATGCCGGCGCCGAAGGTGAAGACCAGGCTGATCGTGCTGATATGGACCAGCGGCTCATGCTCCATCAGCACGCGGATGTTGATCCCGGACAACAGCAGCGCGAAGAGATAGGTCAGAATCTCGTAACGACGTTCCCAGCGCCGGAGGCCGGCGACGGGCTGGGCCGAGCCGCCGGCGCGATCATAAGCGGAAATCAGCATGACGCGCGCGACGGTGACCGCGATCGCGCTCACCGTCAGCGCGGCGATCCCCACATCGTGCCACTTGGAATAGATCAGCGCGCCGACGATGACGTAAAGCGCGCCGAAACCGACGATCACCGCGCGCATCGAAAAGAGCGTCGATACGAGATCGCGATACACCGGATCGGGCAAGTCGCCCGCGCAACGCATCCAGAATTTGCCGATGGCAAGACGTTGCCCGCTGCTCGTCCGGGTCGGTTCCATGACCCATTGTTCAACGGAGAAGGTTAACGCATTGCTATCGGCGCGCCGAACCGACGCGCGCGGCGGCGATCGCCGGGGCGGTTACGCCTCCTGGATCGCCGACAATTTCCAGACCCCGTCCGCGCCGCGCACGAAGGTCCAATATTCGAGCGTCTCGGTGACGCGGTCCTGCGAGCCTTCGGCGATCGCGCCGGTGGCCCGGTCGCGCATCACGTCGCGGCTTTCGTAGCGCATCGCGATCGTCGCATAATCGCTGTCCGCCTCGCGCCACGCCTCCGAAACCTCGGCATCGAGCAGTCGCGTGCCGGTGACGTCGTTGCGCAGCCCGTGGGTGGCATTCTGGCTCAGTTCCTCGGAGAGATAGGACATGATCTCCGGCGTGGTGAGCTGGCGCAGCCGCGCATAATCCTCGCGGCCGAACGCATCCTGCACGTCGATCAGCAGCCGTTCGAAATCGCGCTGGTCGGCGGGAGTGACCGGAATGTCGATGCCCTGATCGGCGACCGGCTGCGGCTGCGACGGCGGCACGGCGCCGCCCCACGGACCGGCGCCGGGCGAGGGGGCTTGCGGCGTGTAACCGGCAAAGGCCTCGCGCGCATTGGGCATGGCCTGCGGCTGTTGCCGGCGGCGACGGATGAAGCCGATCACCAGCCACAGCACGCCGCCGATCAAGGCGATCTGGAGCAGCGCGGCGAGCATCCCGCCGCCGGCGGCGCCCCAGCCGCCGCCGAGGAAATGACCGATCAGCCCGCCGGCGACGAGCCCGCCGAGCAGCCCGCCCGCAAAGCCGCCGAACCGGCTGCCCGGCCGCGCCGCCTGGTTCTGGCCGAAGCCGGGATTGTAGCCGGGCGCCTGCTGCGTCGCGGTGCGCGGGGTCATCGAGCGATCGACCGGCGCGACATAGCGCGGCGAATTCTCGGTCTGGCGCGGCGCGGTATAGGTGCGCGAGCCGCGGCTGCCGAAACTGCCGCCGCGGCGCGCGTCGGCCGGGGTGATGGCCACGCTGGACAGGCTCAGCATCAGCATCGTCAAGGCCAGCGCGCGGGTCGACTTCTTGGTCACGGAATATCTCCTTGGTGCACTGATATAGTAGAATAAGGCACCGCTTCCAATCTCCCCCGGCGGGAGATTTCGCACTGGACACATTTTGATACCGAAACCGCGCTCCCGACGCGCCACAAACCCCGTCACCCCGGCCTTGAGTCGGGGTCCATTGTGCTGCGGGCGCATCGGCCAGAGCATCGTGCGTTTAATTGGGATCACGTCGAGCCGCCCCTGTGCTCCCGCGAAGGCGGGAGCCCAGACTGGGTCCCCGCCTTCGCGGGGACACAAGAGAGGCGGCGAAGGGGCCGGGGTGACGGGGTTGCTGGTGGATAGATTTTCTGAAGGTTCCACCGTCATGCCGGGCTCGACCCGGCATCCAGAGTCACAAAGGACCGTCGCCTGTTGCTCTGGATGCCGGGTCGAGCCCGGCATGACGATGAGGGCTTTCGGGCCTCATTCGCTACGCTCTCCCCACTAGCCCCCGAACAGCCCCAGCACCGCGTCGCGCTTGATCTTGCCGGTCGGGGTGCGCGGCAGATCGGCGACGAAGAGGATCGTGCGCGGATATTTGTACGGCGCGATCGCCGCCTTGACGTGGTTCTGCAATTGCGCGGCGAGATTCGCGTCGGCGCTGACGCCGGCGCCGACGACGATCGCAGCGGCGACCTGCTGCCCGCGCTCGGCCGAGGCGATCCCGACCACCGCGCATTCTGCGACCGCCGTATGCGAGAGCAGCGCCGCCTCGACCTCCGGCGCGGCGATATTGTAGCCGCTCGAGATGATCATATCGTCGGTGCGCGCGACATAGCTGAAATAGCCGTCGGCATCGCGGCGATAGATATCCCCGGTCACGTTCCAGCCGTCGACGACGTAGCGCGTCTGGCGCGGGTCGGCGAGATAGCGGCAGCCGGTCGGCCCCTTCACCGCGAGCCGGCCGATGCCGGTCGCGATCGGCGCGCCGGCGTCGTCGAGCAGCGTCGCTTCATAGCCCGGCACCGCCTTTCCGGTCGTGCCGGGGCGGATATCGTCGCCCGCGGCGCTGATGAAGATGTGCATCATCTCGGTCGCGCCGATGCCGTTGATCAATTTGATCCCGGTTGCGCGATGCCAGTCGTGCCAGATCGGCTCGGGCAGATTCTCGCCCGCCGCGACGCAGCGGCGCAGCGTGGGCGGCGCGCCGGCATCGCCGAGCATCGCGAGCATCGCCTTATAAGCGGTGGGGGCGGTCGCCATGATCGTCACGCCGAGCGATCGCGCCGCCTCCAGCAAGGCTTTGGGGCCGGGCACCTCCACCGTCGCCGCGGTGCCGCCGAAGCGGAACGGGAAGATCACCTGCATCCCCAGCCCGAAGGTGAAGGCGAGCGGCGCCGAGCAGATCCAGATATCGTCGGGACGGGGTTCGAGGATCGTCGCCGCGAAACTGTCGGCGCAGGCGAGGATATCGCGGTGGAACTGGACGCAGCCCTTGGGGACGCCGGTGGTGCCCGAGGTGAAGGCGATCAGCGCCGGATCGTCGCGGTGGGTCGTGACAAGGGTGAAATCGGCGTCGATCGCGCCGAGCAGGCGTTCGAGCTCACCGTCGCCCGCGTCGCCGTTGTAGCAGAGCGTTGAGCGCAATGTCGGCGACGCAGCGGCCGCAGCGGCGAAATCGTCGCGGGTGCGGCTGTCGACGATCGCGTGGCTCACCGCGCCCTGCGCGATGATCGTGCCGATCTCCGCCGCGCGCAGGATCGGCATCGTCGTCACCACCACCCCGCCCGCCTTGAGCACCGCGAGCCAGCTTGCGATCATCATCGCGCTATTGGGCCCGCGCAGCAGCACGCGGTTGCCCGGCACCAGCCCCTCACGCTCGACGAGGATATGCGCGATACGATCGGACAGCGCGCGCATCTCGCCATAGGTCCAGCGGCCCGCTGCGTTGACCACCGCGATGTGCGTTGGATCGCCGCGATCGATCAGCTCGACCGCGGCATTGAACCGGTCGGGATAACGCAATGCAGGGAGGTCGAAGCGGAAATCGGGGAGCTGGTCGTCGGGCGGCAGGCGATCGCGCACGAAACGATCGACATGGGCGGTGGGGCGCACGGCCATTTCCATGATGTCCTTGTTTATTATGCTTCATTCCGCGGCGCGGACCGCCGCTCTCCTGTGGCGGACCTTCCTCAACTGTCGGTCGCCGGTCAACGGTCGGATCGCTCGATTGCGGCATCGTCGGTTGATGCGCGCAGCAATTATCGGCATCTTCTGTCGCGCAGACGGCGGGAGGCCGGACGATGACCCCAGAACAAGACAAAGCGTGGTTCGCGCCGAAGCGGTTTGGCTATGGCGCGGGTTTGCCGATCGCCTGGCAGGGGTGGGCGGTTCTCGCGCTCTATTTTATCGCCATCGCGCTTGCGCTGGGGCTTCTGTCGTCGGTGGTGGCGCGCCTGGTCGCGATCCTGGTCGCGACCGTCGTGCTGATCGGCATATGCAAGAAAAAGACCGCCGGCGGATGGCGCTGGCGCGACGGCACCTGACGCCGCCGCGCGGGGTCTAATGGCGCGCGGCTTGCCCCGCGGCGTCATGAAGCTACGATGATGCGGATGGAACCATCCCCCTATAAAGCGACGCCGCGCGAGACGGCCGGTTTCACCTTGCTGCTGATTGCGGTCACCGCGGCGATGATCTGGTCGGTCTGGGCCTTTTCGGGCGCGATCCTGTGGGCGATGGTGCTTGCGGTGGTGTTCAGCCCGCTCAAGGAGCGTATCCAGCAGAGCATGCCCGAACGGGCGGGGCTGGCCACCGCGATCACGCTGCTGATCATCGTCGGCGGGGTGATGCTTCCGGTCGTCATGCTGGTCGAGATGATCCTCGGCGAGGCGGCGGGGCTGGTATCGCGGCTGCAATCCAAGTCGGTCGACTTCCCCGCGCTGTTCAACCAGACGGTTCATTCGCTGCCGGATTGGGCGCAAAGCTGGCTGCATCAATCGGGCTGGGACAATCTTTCGACGTTGAGCGACCGCGTGGCCGCCAATATCCAGTTGCTCGCGCAGGCGGTGGCGAAGCGCGCGCTGTCGATCGGCGCGGATCTGTTCAGCTATCTCGTTGCGCTGCTGGTTGCGCTCTATCTGATCTATGTGCTGCTGCGGCACGGCAAGACGATCGTCGCGCGCGCGGGCGCGGTCGTCCCGCTCGCGCCGCACCGCCGCGCAGTGCTGGCGACCAATTTCGTCTCGGTGGTGCGGGCGACGGTGAAGGGCACGGTGGTCGTCGCGGTGGCACAGGGCAGCGCGGGCGGCGTGGTGATGTGGGTGCTCGGGGTGCCCAATGCGCTGCTCTGGGCGGTGGTGATGACCTTTTCGGCGCTGCTCCCCGCGGTGGGCACCGGTCTGGTGTGGGTGCCCGCGTCGCTCTATCTGCTCGCGATCGGCCATGTCTGGCAGGGGATCGTGATGGCGCTGATGGGGGCGTTCGTGATCGGCACGATCGACAATATCCTGCGCCCGATCCTCGTCGGGCGCGAGACCCAGATGCCCGATGCGCTGGTGTTGCTCGTCACGCTGGGCGGGCTTTCGGCGTTCGGGTTCAACGGGTTGATCATCGGGCCGGTCATCGCTTCGCTGTTCCTCGCCACCTGGGAAATGGTGCGCGAGGAGCAGGAGCATGCCGTCGCCGAGGCCCCGGCGCGATCTCCCGGCCACCCGCCCGCCACCGTGCCGCCTGCGCCTGCCGCAACCGCGGGCGAAGGCTAATAAGTGATCGTGATCACCACGCTGTCGGTATAGGCGCCGGCCGCCACCCATTGCCGCGCGGGAATGCGGCCATAGACCGGCACCGAGTTGGTGAAGCTGAGCACGCCCAGGGGCACGGTGCTGGTCACCTTGCTGGTGCCGCCGGTGCCGTCGCCCCATACGATCGTGCGCGCAACGTCGGTATAGAGATTGTAGTTGAGCTGGTTCGAGCCCTTGCGAAGCTGACGGGCGAGCGCGGTGCCCGAAACGCCGGGGCTGAGCGTGACGTCGATCGTTCCCGACAACGCGAGCAACCCGGTGCAACTGATCGAGATATTGCCGTTCACATCGTCCGCGGTCGGGGCGGTGGGGTCATAGGCGCCGAAGGCGATATTGGTGGTGCTGACGGTGCAGGTGCACAGGGCGCACAGCGCCGCCGCAGGCAGCGGAAAGGCGAGCCCGGCGAGGAGCGCTGCGATGCGGATGCTGGTGCTCATTGATTTTCTCCGTTGGTCGCCGCGATGCAGCGCACCGGTTTCTTGTCTTGCGGGGCGGCGGGGACGGTCGCGCGGCAGGTCAGCGCGGCGCCGCGCACCGTGATTGTCGCCCCCGGCCGGGCATCGGGCAGATAGATTTGCCCGTCATAGCCTGTCACCCCCGCCACCCCGCCCGCCGATACCGCGAGCCCGGCGGGCAGGATCGCGCCCTGCGCGTCGACCAGCGTCAAGGTCGCGGGATGGACTGGCGCCCCGCCGAACCGCACCGCCACCGCCTGCCGATATCCCGGCACCACGGTCTGCTCGGCATAAGTGACTTCGGTGTCGAGCGGCAGATCGTCGAGATCGACCGCGATGCGATTGGCGGCATAAGGTTGAAGCCCGGTGACGATCGTCCGTGCGCCGCCGCCGGCGCGCCCCGCGACCGGCTGGTTCTCGAAATAGACCTGCGCCTTGGCATTGCTCTCCACCTCGACCGCGGCAAAGGCCGAATCGAGCCGTTGCGCGGGCGCGAGCGTGCCGCCGATCATCAGCAACGCGCCTTGCGCGTGAAGCCGCACCCCGGTCGACCCGTCCTGTTGCGCCGCCGCCAGTTCGAAATCCCCGGCGCGGTTGCGCCACGAGATCGCCCCTTCCGCCAGCGACGGATCGCCGGCACCGCGCGCGAAGAGCAGGCGATAGCCGATCCCCTGATCGGGCGGCGGAACATGGGTGAGCGTTGCGGTGGTGCGACCGCCGTCGACGAACAGGCTGCTGCTGGTGCGCCGGCCGAGCGGCACGGTCAGCGCCGCGAACACGCCGCGATCGCGGCTGCCCGCCGTATCGGTCTGCCGCGCGCTCACCGACATATAGGCGGGTCCGACATTGCTCGAGAAGGACAATGCGCTGATTGAATAATGCAGATTCTCGCCATGCCTGTCTTCGGCGTGGCTTGCGCTGATGCTGCCGAGACGGCCGAGCGAGACGCTGCCGGCGACGACCAGCTCGCTGCGCGACGCGCCGTCCGGGGCGGGGCCGCCGACCTGGACGAAGGCGGCGCTTTCCTCCTGATAGCTGGCGGAAATGGTATAGATGGCGGTGATCTGCTGGAATTGCGCGCGCCACAAGATGCCGTCGCCCCATGCGCTGTGCGAGGCGGCGGCGGAGACGCTGAATTCGCCGATCGGCGCGATGACCAGCCCGGTGCCGACGCCGGCGGCCTGCGATCGCGCATCGCCTTCGATCCGGCCGAACACGGTGAGCATGTTCGACAGGCCGTGCCGCCACGAGGCGGCGGCGAAGGGCGCGCCGTAGGAGAAGCTGCGCCACCCATAATCCTTGCGCAGGAAGCCGGCTTCGAGCGAGAAATCGTCGAGCCCGGGACGCAGCAGGCGCGGCGAGGTGTAGAAATTCTGCGTCACGGTGCGCAGGGTGCCGGCGGCGTCGCGGATCGTCATCGACACGCTGCCGGCGCCGTTGAAGGTCGGCTGGTAATCGACCGTGAAATCGCCCGGCTGGACATCGAACCGCCGCCCGCTGTTCGCCGCGACCAGATCGACCACTGATGGCAGCGCGGCCGACCCGCGAAGCACCGGCAGCGGGTAGGTGATCTCATTGGGGGTCAACGAGAAATCGGTGCCGAGCCGGATTCCGGCGAACCGCACCGGCAAGTTCCAGTCGCCGGCGTTGGTCAGCGTATCGCCGATCGCGAGGCGCAGCCGCTGGTCGGGAAAATCGCGCCGGAAGCTGGTGTCGAGCCGGACGGCGCCGCCGTGGCTCTGCACCGCGGCGGTCGAGCCGAGCACCCCCCAGGCGCCGGATATCCCGCCGTCGAGATAGGCGGAGACCGCGGCATGTCCGTCGGCGCCGATCAGCGACAGATCGTAGCCAAGGAAGGCGGCCGGCACGATCCGCGTCCGCGCCAGCGGCGTCCGCGCGGGGCCGAAATGGGCCGTGGGGAACAACCGGTGGTCGGCGTCGACCAGCAGCGTCGTCCCGTTCGCGTCGAGCCGCGCGGCGATCCCGGCGCGGCCGTCGAGCGCGGTAAACGCCTGCCCGTCCAGCGTGAAATCCCCGGCGAGTGGGGGCAGATCGAGCCCCCATTGCCGTGCCGCCTCGGTCGGTACGAACAGATGCCCGTCGCGCCGCGCGACCAGACAGGGATCGTCGAGCGAACGGCCGTTGAGCGCGACCCCGACCGGGATGGGCAGGCGCGTGTCGATCGCGGGTGGGGGAGGGACGGCAGCGGTGCCGGGCGGTCCGTCGGCGGCGATGGCCGCGGCGGACGAAAGCACCATCAGCGCGAGCAGCGCGCCCCTCGGCATCCGGTGCGCGCCGCGGCAGGGGCAGGTGATTGTGGGGATCACCGTCGCCGCCGTGGTTCAGCCGCCGCCGCCCGGATCGGGGGGAGAGGCGCGAAGCCGGCCGTCGGTCGTTTCCAGTTCCACCGCCGCGATCCCCTCGGGGGACATATCGGGCAGCGCGAGATCGATGCTGCCTTTGGCGAGGAGGTAGAAAGCGCGCGTGATGCGGCGCGGCGCGGCGCCCGGGGTGCGCGGCTGCACGACGATCGCGGTGACCTGGGTATGGCGGTCGCCGTGGTTGCCGATCACCAGATGGGTCGCGCCGT
>NZ_MKRR01000133.1:173292-177934 GCF_001897045.1 Sphingomonas sp. 66-10 | reverse complement strand
CCCCCGGCAACGGGTTGGCATCGGGCAGTTCGTCGACGATCAGCCGCCAGCTTTGCTCGGTCGCGCCCGGCGGGCCGGGCAGGCTGCAACGGATCAGCCGCGTCTCGCCCGCGGGAATCGCCACGATCGAGGGGTTGAGGCTCGGCCCCTCGGCCGGATCGAGCAGATCGTTCCCCGCCGTGTCGCGCCGCCACGCGAAGCCGCGGATCTGGATCGTCGTCGGCCTGGCATCGTCGTTGGCGATCGTCAGCGCGCAGAACCTCTTGTCCTGCGCGACCTCGATCCGCACCGGCAGGATGCGCAAGGTTCCGGCGCTCGCTCGCCCCGTCGGCGCCGCGAGACAGACGCACAGCAGCAGCGCTCCGGCGCGGCATGGGATCCGCGCCCGGCTTTTCTTTTCCATGACCCCGCCGTCAATAGTTGATGGTGATCGTGATCGTGTCGGTATAGGCCCCTGCCGCGACATTCTGCTGCGCGTGGATGCGGCCGTAGATGGTGAAGGTGGAAGCCGAGGTGCCGGCGATCGTCGCCGCGGGCGTATCGGTCCCCGGGGTATTGCCCCAATTGGTCGTATGCGCCGCATCGCTGTAGAGCGCATAGCCGAGCGAACTGGCCCCGTTCGCCATCTGCCGCGTGGTGACGGTGGCGCCCGATGTCGTGCCCGCGTTCAACCCCACCGTGAAGCTGGTGCCGGTGGTGCATGTCACGTTGAACGTGCTGGTCGCGTCGGTCGGACTGGCCGCGGTCGGGTTGTAATTGCCGAACGACAGATTGTTGCTCGTCACCACGCAGGCGCTCTGCACATTGGCGGAGACGCCCATCGTCGTGGTTGCGGTAGATGCCGCCGCCACATTGGGCAGCAACATGGCGATGGCGGTGAAACCTACCCCCAGCGATTCAAATCGCATCACCGACCTCCTTTCATCAGAGTGTCCCGGCCGGCTTTAAGGCAGAATGGTTGTAACGATATTAACATTGGTGTCAGGTGGGTTGTAATGCGCCGCGGGGTTGCTGGCGAAAGCGGTTGTTGTAGAGATGCCGCCCGATCCGGCGCCGTCGCGCGATGCGGACGGGATGAGGCGGGGGCATCGATAGTGGCTGTTGAGAATGTCTCCGGGTCGGGCAGCGCCGGGTCGCTCGATTTGCGCCTGTGGGTCCGCCTGCTCGGCTGCGCGCGGATCATCGAAAAGCAGCTCCGCCGCAACTTTCAGGAGCAATTCGATACGACGCTGCCGCGGTTCGACGTGATGGCGGCGCTCGATCGCGCGCCCGATGGGCTCAATATGGGGGCATTGTCGCGCGCCTTGCTGGTGTCGAACGGCAATGTCACCTCGATCGTCCGGCAGTTGCAGGAACAGGGCAGCGTCGTCGCGCGCCCCGATCCCGGGGACGGCCGCTCGGCGATCGCCGCGCTGACCCCGGCGGGCAAGGCGCATTTCGCCGAGCTGGCGCGTGCGCATCACCAATGGGTCCGCGCCGCGCTCGCCGAATTCCCGCCCGACCGGCAGGAACAATTGCTGTCTTTGCTTGGCGAGTTGCGCCGATCGCTCTTGGGGGAAGAGGGGGAGTGAGCTTCGAAACCACCCCCAATTTATGCTCCCGACCTCCCAATGTCCGCGAATATATTTTAAGCTTGAAATAAATTCCCCGCCCGATACACTGCCGTCCATTCCCCGGTGAGGATGCGCAGATGAAGGTGGCGTGCGTAGGCGGCGGCCCGGCGGGGCTGTATTTCGCGATCTCGATGATGCTGCGAGATCCGTCGCACGACATCACCGTGTTCGAGCGCAACCGCGCCGGCGACACCTTTGGCTGGGGGGTGGTGTTCTCCGATCAGACGATGGAGCATCTCCAGGCCAACGATCCTATCAGCGCGCAGTCGATGATCGACGAGCTGGCGCATTGGGACGATATCGAGGTCCATATCGAGGACGGCGGGCGCACCGTCACCAATCGCTCCAGCGGCCACGGCTTCATCGGCATCGGGCGCAAAAGGCTGCTCAACATCCTGCAGGATCGCGCGCGCACACTGGGGGTGAAGCTCGAATTCGAGGTGGAGGTCGAGCCCGACAGCGATTTCCTCGCCGATTACGATCTGGTGATCGCCGCCGACGGATTGAACAGCAAGTTGCGCCGACGCTACGAGGCCGAATTCGCGGTCGATCTGGACGTCAAGCGCAACAAGTTCGTCTGGCTCGGCACCCGCCAGAAGTTCGACGCGTTCAACTTCATCTTCAAGCACACGCGCTTCGGCTGGATCTGGGCGCACGCCTATCAGTTCGACGCGGACACCGCGACGTTCATCGTCGAATGCGATCCCGAAACCTATGAGCGCGCCGGCTTCGGGCGGATGTCGCAGGAAGAAAGCTGCCGGTTGTGCGAGGAGATCTTCGCCGATCACCTCGGCGGGCACGAACTGATGACCAACGCCAGCCATATCCGCGGCTCGGCCTGGATCAACTTCCCGCGCATCATCTGCCGTCAGTGGAGCTACAGGAACATCGTCCTGCTCGGCGATGCCGCGCATACCGCGCATTTCTCGATCGGCTCGGGGACCAAGCTCGCGCTGGAGGATGCGATCAAGCTCGCCGAGGTGATGAACCGGCCCGGGTTCGGCAGCGGCGAAGCGTTGCAACAGGGGCTGGAGGAATATCAGGCCGAGCGCCAGCTTGAAGTCGTCAAGCTGCAGAATGCCGCGCGCAACTCGACCGAATGGTTCGAGCATCTCGATCGCTATCTCAAAATGGACGCGATGCAATTCACCTATACCTTGCTGACGCGCAGCCAGCGGGTGAGCCACGAAAATCTGCGGCTACGCGATCCGGCGTGGCTCGCCGCGCTCGAACGCAGCCTCGCCGAAACCGCGTTCGGCGCGCCGGTCGAGGCGCCGGTGCCGCCGATGTTCCTGCCGTTCCGATTGCGCGGGATGACCTTGCGCAACCGCGTCGTGATGTCGCCGATGGCGATGTATTCGGCGGTCGAAGGCGTGCCCGACGATTTCCACCTCGTC
The DNA here is from genome assembly GCF_001897045.1 of Sphingomonas sp. 66-10. Classification (NCBI taxonomy): domain Bacteria; kingdom Pseudomonadati; phylum Pseudomonadota; class Alphaproteobacteria; order Sphingomonadales; family Sphingomonadaceae; genus Sphingomonas; species Sphingomonas sp. 66-10. The sequence goes on along the minus strand of NZ_MKRR01000133.1, from coordinate 174,924 downwards.
CATTATGGCGCACGCGCGCTGGGCGGGGCGGGGCTGATCGTGACCGAGATGACCTGCGTCTCGCCCGAGGCGCGGATCACCCCCGGCTGCACCGGTCTGTGGAATGCCGAGCAGGCCGCGGCGTGGCGGCGCATCACCGATTTCGTCCACCGCACGTGCGATACGCGGATCTGCATGCAGCTCGGGCATAGCGGATCGAAGGGCTCGACCCGCGTCGCGTGGGAGGGGATGGACGAGCCGCTGGTCGAGGGCAATTGGCCGTTGGTCGCGCCGTCCGATGTCGCGTGGAGCGCGGAAAATCAGGTGCCCTCGGCGCTAACCCGTGCGCAGATGGACGAGATCCGCGATCAGTTCGTCCAATCGACGCGCTACGCCGACGCGGCGGGGTTCGACATGGTCGAGCTGCATTGCGGGCACGGCTATCTGCTCTCGGGGTTCATCAGCCCGATCCAGAACCGACGCAGCGACGATTATGGCGGCAGCCTCGACAACCGGCTGCGCTATCCGCTGGAGGGTTTTCGCGCGATGCGCGCCGTCTGGCCGGTGGACAAGCCGATGTCGGTGAGGATTTCGGCGACCGACTGGATGGGCGACGCCGGGGTGACCCCCGAGGATGCGGTCGAGATCGCGCGCGCCTTCACCGCCGCGGGCGCCGATCTGATCGACGTTTCGGCAGGGCAGGTGACCAGGGATCAGAAGCCGGTTTACGGCCGCATGTTCCAGACGCCATTCTCCGATCAGATTCGCAACGAACTGGGAGTGGCGACGATGGCGGTCGGCAATATCTACGAGGTCGATCACGTCAATTCGATCGTCGCCGCGGGTCGCGCCGATCTGTGCGCGATCGGGCGGCCGCATCAGATGAACCCCAATTGGACGATCGAGGCGGCGGCGGCGCAGGGGCTCGGCGAGGAAAATGTGCCGGTGCAATATCTGAGCGGCTATGCGCAGCTCAAGCTCAACAAGCTGCGCGCGGCGCAGGTGGCGGCGGCGCAATGAGCCACGCGATCGTCACCGGCGGCGGCAGCGGGATCGGGCTGGCGATCGCCAAGGCGCTCGTCGCCGCGCGGCATCGCGTGACGATCATGGGGCGCAGCGAGGCGCGGCTTCATGCGGCGCTGGTCGACTTGCCCGGGGCGAACGCGGTCGTCTGCGACGTGGCGGACGCGGCGTCGGTCGCGGCGGCGTTCGACGCGGCGGCGGCGCGCCACGGCGCGGCCGGCATCCTCGTCAACGCCGCGGGGGCCGCGCGCACCGCGCCGTTCGAGGCGTCGGCCGATGCATTGTGGGACGAATTGTGGCGCGTCAACGTGATGGGCGCGGTCCATACCAGCCGCGCGGTGCTCCCCGCGATGCGCAAGCTGGAGACGGGGCGGATCGTCAACGTCGCGAGCACTGCCGCGCTCAAGGGCTATGCCTATGTCAGCGCTTATACCGCGACCAAACATGCGCTCCTCGGGATGACGCGGTCGCTGGCGCTCGAGCTCGCCAGGACCGCGATCACCGTCAACGCTTTGTGCCCCGGCTATACCGACACCGATCTGATCCGCGATGCGGTCGCCAATATCGTCGCCAAGACCGGGCGCAGCGAGGAACAGGCGCTCGCCGCCTTCACCGCGAGCAACCCGCAGG
>NZ_MKRR01000133.1:169252-173237 GCF_001897045.1 Sphingomonas sp. 66-10 | reverse complement strand
GAATTCGACGCGGCGGGCTACCGGCCGAGCCATTTCGCCTATGAGTTCAAGGATCGCGTCGCGACGATCACGCTCAACCGCCCCGAGCGCAAGAACCCGCTGACGTTCGATTCCTATGCCGAGTTGCGCGATCTGTTTCGCGCGTTGGTCTATGCGCCGGCGGTGAAGGCGGTGGTGATCACCGGCGCGGGCGGGAATTTCTGTTCGGGCGGCGACGTGCACGAGATCATCGGGCCGCTGACCGAGATGACGATGCCCGAATTGCTCGCCTTCACCCGGATGACCGGCGATCTGGTCAAGGCGATGCGCAAATGCCCGCAGCCGATTATCGCCGCGGTCGACGGGATATGCGCCGGGGCGGGGGCGATCATGGCGATGGCGTCCGATATCCGCTTTGCGACGCCGGCGGCCAAGACCGCTTTCCTGTTCACCCGCGTCGGGCTCGCCGGGGCGGATATGGGCGCGTGCGCGATCCTGCCGCGGATCATCGGGCAAGGGCGTGCGGCGGACCTGCTGTTCAGCGGGCGCTCCTTCTCGGCCGAGGAGGGCGAGCGCTGGGGCTTCTTCAACCGCGTGGTCGCGGCGGAGGCGCTGGCGGGCGAGGCGGCAGGCTATGCCACGATGCTCGCGCACGGCCCGACCTTCGCGCACGGCATGACCAAGAACCAGCTCGAAATGGAATGGGCGATGCCGGTCGAGACCGCGATCGAGGCCGAGGCACAGGCGCAGGCGATCTGCATGCAGACGCAGGATTTCTCGCGCGCCTATCACGCCTTCGTGGCGAAGCAGAAGCCGGTGTTCGAAGGGGATTGAGATGGCAGGCGAGAGCTTCATCAACGAGCGCGACGATCGCGGCATTCCAGACGGGGCGAGACGATGAGAATCCTGCAACCGGCCGGCTGGCCGCGTCCCAAGGGCTATTCCAACGCGATCGAGGCGCGCGGGCGGCAGATTTTCGTTTCGGGGCTGGTCGGCTGGAACGAGGAGGAAAAGTTCGAACGCACCGATCTCGCCGGGCAGTTCGAACAGATCCTGCGCAATCTGGTGGCCTTGCTCGCGGAGGCCGATGCCGGGCCGGAGCATGTCGTGCGGATGACCTGGTACATCACCGATCGCGGCGACTATCTCGATAATGCGCGGCGCATCGGCGAAATCTATCGCGCGATCATGGGGCGCAATTATCCGGCGATGGCGGTGGTGCAGGTCGTCGCGCTGATGGAAGCCGCCGCAAAGATCGAGATCGAGGTGACCGCGGTCGTTCCCGACTAGCGCGGGCTTCAACTATTGCCGGGCGTCTCGATCTTTACGTTGGCGTCGACCTTTTGCGGGGCGTTGCGCAGCAGATCGGTGCCGAAGACCACATAGAGTGCGACCAGCACCACGATGATCCCCAGGATGAAAGCGACCACCGTACTACCGCCGCCGCCGGTTTTGACTATGGTTGTCTTGTCCTCTGACATCCCATCTCTCCTCAGCCCGCACGAACGCCCACGCCAACATTCTGGTTCCGTTTAAGAGGACTACCGGTGCGCTGCGAGCCGCAGCGTCGCCGTCAGATGTCGGGCAGCCCGGCGTGGAGATAATCTTCCAGCCCCGCGCGCGCGAAATGGTCGATCAGCCACGCGCCGGCCGGGCCGGGCGGCACGTCGCGCCGCCAGATCCCGGCGAAGCGGTAGATGCCGCCGGGATGATCGGGCATGTCGAGCCGCACCAATGTGCCTGCGACGAGATCGGGCTCGACCATCGGCAGCGGCATATTGCCCCAGCCGATCCCCTCGCGCAGCAGGGCGTGCTTGGCGCCGAGATCGGCGAGCCGCCAGGTCTTGGGGCTGACCACCGAAAAGTCGCGCCCCTCGGTGAAATGCGAACGATCGGTCAGCACGAGCTGGATATGATCGCGCCCCGCGCCCGGCGCGATCCGCGCCATCCGGCCGAGCGGATGATCGGGCGCGGCGACGGGGACCAGCGGCACCGCACCGGCCGAGACGCTCTCGATCTCCTCGACCCCGACGAACAGCGGCCCGGAAAGCCCGATCGAGGCGGTGCCGTCGAGCACCATCGCGGTGACCGCGCCCAGCGCCTCGACGTGTAGCCGAAGCTGGACGGTGGGAAACTCGGCCGCGAAGGCGCGCAATGTCTTGGCGAGCCGCTCGGCCGGGAGCATCACGTCGACCGCCAGATCGACCTCCGCCTCCAGCCCTTCGAGCAGCCCCTTCACCTTGGCGCGCAGCCCGTCGATCCCGAGCGCGACGCTGCGCGCCTCGGCGAGGACGGCGCGGCCGGCGAGCGTCAGCCGGGGCTTGCGCGTTCCCTCGCGCTCGAACAGGGTCAGCCCGAGCTGCGCTTCGAGATTGCCGATTCCGTAGCTGATCACCGAGACCGCGCGGTTGAGCTTGCGCCCGGCGGCGGCGAAGCTGCCCGTATCGACGATCGCCAGAAAGATGCGGAGCTGGTCGAAGGTCGGGGTGCCGGGGTTGGCCACTTTTCAAGTTCCTGGAATAGTCGGGTCGATTTTATCCCTCTGAAAAGAAAAGTGCGCAACCTCTAAATCGCTCTCAACAAGGGCGGCCGGCGCCGCCCGACAGGAGATGCACGATGATCGAACTTCGCCCTTTCGACGGCCTCGGTGGTGCCAATCACGGCTGGCTCGATGCCAAGCATCATTTCTCGTTCGCCGGTTATCACGATCCGGCGCGGATGCACTGGGGCAATTTGCGCGTGTGGAACGACGATACGATCGCGCCCAAGACCGGCTTTCCGCCGCACCCGCACCGCGACATGGAAATCATCACTTATGTCCGCGAAGGCGCGATCACGCATGAGGACAGCCTGGGCAATAAGGGCCGCACCGAGGCCGGCGACGTCCAGGTGATGAGCGCGGGCACCGGGATCCGCCATTCGGAATATAATCTCGAGGATGTGACGACCAGGATCTTCCAGATCTGGATCATTCCGACCCGTGACGGCGAGCCGCCGCGCTGGGGCGCCAAACCCTTCCCCAAGGGCGAGCGCGCCGGGCAGTTCGTCACGCTTGCCTCGGGTTATGACGGCGACGGCGATGCGCTGCCGATCCGCACCGATGCGCGGGTCGTCGGCGCGACGCTCAAGGCCGGGGAGAGCGCCGATTACCCGCTGGGCAAGGACCGCAAGGCCTATCTCGTCCCGGCGACCGGCGCGATCCGGATCGACGACGTGCAGGTCAATGCGCGCGACGGCGCGGCGATCAGCGACGTGGAGGTGATCCGCGTCACCGCGATCGAGGATAGCGAGATCGTCCTCGTCGACGCGGCGTAATCGGGGAAGGCGGGCGATTGTCGCCCGCCTTTTTCGCATCTTGCGCCCCGTGCATTGCCAACCACGGGTCAGCCGCTAAGCTCTTCTCCCAAAAGGGGAGATGTGCATGCGGCCGATCGTGCTGGGCGTGTTGCTGGCGATCGCGCCGGCGGGAATTGCAGCAGCGCAAGCGCCGCCGCCGGGGCTGGAGGCGGCGCTCGCTTATCCGTTCCAGACCGGGCTCGTCGCGGCCGAGCGCGCCGATCGCATCGCCTGGATCAATGTGGTGAAGGGCGCGCGCAACGTGTGGAGCGCGGCCGGCCCCGATTATCGCGCCCGCCGGCTGACCGATGCGACCGCCGATGACGGGCAGGAACTGACCGGGCTGGTGCTGTCGCCCGACGGCACGCGCGCGATCTGGGTGCGCGGCGGCGATCACGACGCCAATTGGCCGATCGAGGGCGAGCCCAATCCGGCGAGCCGCACCGATGCGGCGACGCTCGAAATCTGGTCCGCCGCGACCGCCGGCGGGGCGCCGGTGAAGATCGCCGAAGGCGATGCGCCGGCGATCTCCGCCACGGGGCGCGTCGCCTTCATCAAGAACGGCAAGGTGTGGAGCGTCGATGCCGCGGGGAAGGACAAGCCCGCGCTGCTGATCGCCGATCGCGGCAAGGCATCGGGGCTCGCCTGGTCGCCCGACGGGACGCGGCTC
>NZ_MKRR01000133.1:168480-169225 GCF_001897045.1 Sphingomonas sp. 66-10 | reverse complement strand
ACCGGGTTCGACGGCGGCGCGGTGTGGTCGCCCGACGGCCGGCGCGTCGCCTTCACCCGCCAGCCCGGCGACGGCGGGGCGCCGCAACCTTTGCTGACCGAGGCGCCCGAGCCCTGGTCGATCCTCGTCGCCGATGCGACCAGCGGCGAGGGCAAGGTCGTGTGGCGCAGCCCGCGGACCGCCGAGGGTTCCTATCCCAGCGCGATCTCGGACGGCGCGGCACTGATGTGGGGCGCGGGCGACCGATTGGTGTTCCGCGCCGAACTCGACAATTGGGCGCATCTCTATTCGTTGTCGGCGAGCGGCGGTGAGCCGCTGCTGCTCACGCCCGGCAAATATATGGTCGAGCACACGAGCTTGTCGCGTGACCGCACCATGTTGTTCTACGACGCCAATAATGGCGCGACGAGCGGCGACGACGATCGCCGCCACGTCTTCCGCGTACCGGTCGACCGCGCCGCGCCGCAGACGGTGACGCATGGCACCGGGCTCGAATGGACCCCGGTCGCGGCGGGCAGCGATCGCATCGCTTTTGTCGCGGCGGGGCCGACCCGTGCGGGCGAGGTGCGGATGATCGGCGCGGACGGACGTGAGACGCTGATCGGCGACGCCGCGACCGGCTATGCCCCGCCGATGGTCGTCCCCAAACAGGTGACCTTCAAGGCGACGGACGGGATGCTGATCCACGGCCAGTTGTTCGAGCCGGCGGGCGGCGGCAGGCATCCCGCGCTGGTCTTCGTCCACG
>NZ_MKRR01000133.1:166117-168460 GCF_001897045.1 Sphingomonas sp. 66-10 | reverse complement strand
CTGCTCGGTTTCCCCTATATGGATTATTACGCGCACAGCTATGCGATGAACCAATATCTGGTGACGCGCGGCTTTACCGTGCTGTCGGTCAATTACCGGCTCGGCATCGGCTATGGCCGCGCGTTCCAGCATCCCGCGCAGGCGAGTTTCCGGGGCGCATCCGAATATCGCGACGTGCAGGCGGCGGGCAGCTATCTCAAGTCGCTGAGCAGCGTCGATCCCGAGCGGATCGGGATCTGGGGCGGGTCTTACGGCGGCTATCTCACCGCGATGGCGCTCGCCCGCGACAGCGCGACCTTCAAGGCGGGGGTCGACCTTCACGGCGTCCACGATTGGTCGCGCACGCTGGTCGAGGAGGCCAAGCCGGCCGAGCGCTACGAGAAGGGTGATTGGGAGGCAGCGCTCAAATCGGCGTTCGAAAGCTCGCCGGTCGCCGATGTCGCGCGGTGGAAATCGCCGGTGCTGCTGATCCACGGCGACGACGACCGCAATGTCCGGTTCAACCAGACGATCGATCTCGCGCGCCGGCTCGATGCCGCGGGCGTGCGTTATGAGGAACTGGTGCTGCCCGACGAGATTCACGGATTCCTGCGCTATTCGGACTGGCTCAAGGCGGACACCGCGACGGTGCGATTCTTCGAGGCGGAGCTCAAGAAATAGGAGGGGATGCCCGTGCCCGGATCGATCAGGGGTTCATGTCTTTGCGGCAAGGTCGCCTTCGCGATCGAGGGCAATTTCGGGCCGGTCGGGCAATGCCATTGTTCGAAATGCCGCAAGGTTTCCGGCACCGACGGCAATGCGGTTTTCTATACCGCGGTGAAAAGTTTTCGCTGGCTCAGCGGCGAGGGCGATATCCGCAGCTATCTCGTCCCCGGATCCGATGGCTGGCTATCGACCTTTTGCGGGACGTGCGGGAGCCCGGTGCCGCACACCGACAGCGATCGGAAAATCTATTTCGTCCCCGCCGGGCTGCTCGACGATGATCCGGGTTTTCGCGGCTATGCGGCGCATATCCACGTCGCGTCGAAAGCACCGTGGGTGCGGATTACCGATGACGCGCCGCAATTTGCCGAGGGATTTACGTCGTTGCGTGATGCATAGCGCATCGCGTGAAAGATGATCTGCCCCGGCGAAGGCCGGGGTCCAGTCACGACCGGCCCGATGCTGGACCCCGGCCTTCGCCGGGGTGGTGGTGGTGAGCAGGATGTGATTCAGCGCGCTAAGCGGAATTTCATCCCCCAAAACCCAGCCAGCGTTCCATCTGATCGAGTTCCGCCCGAAGCGCCTCCTGCGTATGCTCCGGCGCGCCGGGCTCCAGATGTACCGACTGGACGATCAGCCGCCGCGCCTGCCGGTCGGCCTTGAGATCGACCCGCGCGACGAGCCGGTCGCCGAGCAGGAAGGGCAAAACGTAATAGCCATATTGCCGCTTCTCCTGCGGCACATAGATTTCGATCCGGTAGCGAAAGCCGAACAGCCGTTCGGCACGGTCGCGTTCCCAGATCAGCGGGTCGAACGGTGCGAGCAGCGCCTGCGCCTCGATCCGGCGCGGCTGGCGCGCATCGCGATGCAGCCACGCGTGCCGCCACCCCGGGACGGCGACCGGGATCAGCGTGCCTTGCTCGGCGAGCGCTTCGATCGCGGGCCGCGCCTCGGCGGGTGACTGGCGGAAATAGTCGCGCAATTCCCCCTCGGTCGCGATGCCGAGCGCGGTGGCGGCGCGCTCGATCAGCGCGCGATGCGCGTCGGCATCCGATGGCGTCGGTTGAGCGAGCACGTCCGCCGGGATGACGCGCTCGGTGAGATCATAGACCCGTTCGAAACTGCCGCGGCGCGTGGCGGTGGTGATATGGCCCGCCCAGAACAGCCATTCGAGCGCGCGTTTGGTGTCGCTCCATTCCCACCAGCCCGATTGGCCCTTGTGGCTCTCGAAGTCCGAGGCGGCGAGCGGCCCTTCGGCACGGATCCGCTCGAGCAGCGCCATCGGCTCGGCGCGGCGCTCGGTGGCATAGAGCCGCATCCGTCCCCAGCCCGTCTCGCCGCGATCGGCCTTGGCCATCCGCCAGCGCAGCAACGGATGCGTCTCGAACGGCAGCAGCGAAGCTTCATGCGCCCAATATTCGAACAATTTACGCTGGCGCTTCGGTCCCCAGGCGAGCCGATCGAGATCGGCCCGGTCATAGCCGCCGAGTCGCGAGAAGGCGGGCAGATAATGCGCGCGCAGCAACACGTTGACGCTGTCGATCTGATGGAGCTGGAGCCGTTCGATCGTGCGGCGGAGGTGGGCCGCCGTCGGCACATCGGGGCGTTTCGCGCCGAAGCCCTGCGCGGCGAGCGCAATAC
>NZ_MKRR01000133.1:154417-166086 GCF_001897045.1 Sphingomonas sp. 66-10 | reverse complement strand
GGCCGCCATAATCGTGCGAGCGTGCGAATTCCTCGGCGATGACCGCCTCGACCGACGGGCCGGTTGCGGTCGCTTCCAGCCGGCGCGCCTGCGCGTCGAGCCGGCGGATCGCCGCCAGTTCCTCCTCATTCCCCAATCTGGCCTTGAGCACCGCCGACTTCATCACCGCGATCGTATGGTCATAGACCTTGGTCGGCACCGGATAGGGATGCCGGTCCTTCCCGCCGTGGGCGAGCGAGAAGCGCGCGGGGTCGCTGAAGCGACACGGCGCGCCGTGGACCACCTCCGCCACCAGCGCCAGCGCGCGGACGGTGCGTGCGCCGACCCCGGGAACGAGCAGCAGATCGGCGAAGTCCGCGGGGCTACGTTCGGCGGCGGCGGCGAAGGCGGCGTGGAGCCGGCGGTCGATGATATCCTCGGCCCGCACCTCGTGACGATCGGGCAGGACGAGATGCGGGAGCAGCGGCTCGGTCGCGGGCGCTGTGCCCTTCTTGCCGTCGAGCCGCGCCAGTTCGCGTGCGATTCCGGTGGGGCCGATATCGGCGAGCAGCTCGAGCTGACGATCGCGCGATGCCGCGGCGCGGCGATCGGCCAGATTGACGATCCGCCCCTGATGATGCCCCTCGATCGCGGCGTGCGGGGCGTCGACGTAGCTCTCCAGACCCTCCGACAGCCAATGATAGCGGCGCGCCTGCCGCCGATCGCCGTTCATGCCTTGCTGGACGACGACCCAGCGGCCGTCGTCGGCGACGATGAAGCCGTGGAGGTAGAGATCGAACCCGTCCTGCACCGCGGCATTGTCGACCTTCGCCACCAGCCGGCTGACCCGGCCGAGCGCTGCACCGTCGATCCCGGTGCGATCGCCGACCGCCGCGAGCTCCTGCGGGGTCGCGCGGCTGTGCCGGCCGCGGCCGCCGCAGACGTGGATGCCGAGTTCGCCCGATAAAGGCGCGAGTCCGCGCTTGAGCGCGCCGATCACGCTGGTGGTGATCCCCGACGAATGCCAGTCCATCCCCATCACCGCGCCGAACGACTGGAACCAGAAGGGATGCGCGAGCCGGCGGAGCAATTCGTCGCGGCCATATTCGACGACGATCGCCTGCGCGATCACAGCGCCCAGCCGCGTCATGCGCTGGCCAAGCCACGCGGGGACGCGCCCGCCGTGCAGGGGAAGATCGGCACTGCCCGCGCGGCGCCCCATCAAGCGGTTCGCATCGGGAAGCGCCGGGCCGGGGCGGTGGAAAGAAGCGCCATCGGCACCGTCTAGCACCGGCGGAACATGAAGTGAACAGGCTGGAACGACGGCGGCCGCTCGGTTCGCCGCGATTTCATTATTTTCTTCCGCTTCGACAAAGAAATGCACAGATAGATGCGCTTGCCGAGCGACCTTCGTCCGGCCGATGCGGAAGGAAGATCGATGACGCTTGCCGCCAAATCCGTCGGGGCGCTGGGGTTTGCGCTCGTCGCGCTCTCCGCCAGCGCGCTCGATGCCGCGTCGGCGCCGGGCGTGCCGGTGATCGAAACCGAGGATGTTGAGCGCTTCTATCGGATTTACGATGCGAACCACGGCAAGCCCAGCGCCGAGCAGCTCCAGCGCGACTATCTCGACGCCGGATCGGACGGGCTTCACACGCTGGCGCGACTGCGCCGGGTGACGGGGCAGCGCATCGCCGACCAGATCGCCGCGGACCCCTCGCTTTACGAACAAGCGCGGCGTTGCGCCGCGGTCCTTCCGACGACGGTCGACCGGCTCGCGGCGGTGACGCGCAAGCTCAGCCGGCTCTATCCGCCGGCGCGGTTTCCGCCGATCTCGATCGTCATCGGCCGTGGCCGCCCGGTCGGGGTGGGCGGGCCGGCGACGGGGCTGCAGATCGGGCTGGAGGCGCTGTGCGGGGTCACCTATTTCGACGCCGATCCGGCGGACCGCATCGTGCATGTCGTGGCGCATGAATATGCGCATGTTCAGCAGCAAAGCGCGCTGGTCGACGATCCGAAACCGACAGTGCTCCAGGCCTCGCTCGCCGAAGGGGCGGCCGAGTTCCTGGCCGAACTCACCTCGGGCGGCGTTTCCTATCCCCGGCTGGCGGGCTCGGTGCGCGGCCGCGAGGTCGAGCTGGGGCGCGCCTTCCTCGCCGATCAGGATAGCCGCGACCTGTCGAAATGGCTCTACAACGGCTCGATGCAGCGTGCCGGGGATATCGGCTATTGGATCGGATACCGGATCGTCCGCAGCTATTACCGGCAGGCGAAATCCAAGCGCGCCGCGATCCGCAGGATCATCGAGATGCGCGATCCCAAGGCCTTCCTCGCGGCGAGCGGCTGGCATCCGGGCGCGTAAGCTGCGCCCGGATGCGCCCGCGCGCCTTTAGGGATAGCGGCTCGGCGTCGACGGCATGACCACCCCCACATCCTTGCCGTAAATGTCCCACGCCGCGGTAAGCTGGCGCAGCCGCTCGGGCTCGGCGGCGGCGAGGTCGCGGGTCTCGCCCGGATCATTGGCGAGGTCGAACAGCCGCCAGCGGTCACCGAGATGGACCGCCTTCCAATCGCCCTGCCGGATCGCGCGACGGCCGAACAGCTCGCTGCCGACCGCCTCTTCGGGCGCATGGATGCGTTCGGCCGCGCCGGTGAGATAGGGAAGCCAGCTCAGCCCGCGCACCGGCTGGACGGCGCGGCCGGCGTATTGACTGCCGCGCCAGTCGCCGCCGGCCGCCTCGACCAGCGTCGGGACGATATCCATCACCGTGCCATAAGCGTGGCTGACCCCGGTCCGTGGCGAGCCGGGCCAGTCGATGAACGCCGCGACGCGGGTGCCGCCTTCGGTGGTATAGCCCTTGTAGAGCCACGACGGCGCGGTCGCCGCCTGCGCCCAGCCGGGGCCGTACCAGGCGTAGGAGGTCGGCCGCCCGATATTGTCGAGCCGGTTATCGGCGGTCCTCACCCGTTCCTGGAAGGCCGGGATCTCGAGCTTGGCGAGATCGGCGCCTTCCGCGCCATTGTCGGCGGTGAACAGGATGATCGTATTGTCGTACTGCCCGGTGCGCTTGAGATAGTCGATCACGCGGCCGACATTCTGGTCCATGCGATCGACCATCGCGGCATAGACTTCCATCCGGCGCGATTGTTCGCGCTTCTGTTCGGCGGAGAGACTGGCCCATGTGCCGCCGCCGGGCAGTTCGAGCGTATGCGCCGCGACATCGGCGGGGATCAGCCCGAGCTGTTTCTGGCGCGCCAGCCGCTCGGCGCGCAACGCCTCGAACCCCGCGTCATAGCGCCCGCGATAGCGCGCGATGTCCTCCGCCGGTGCCTGCAGCGGCCAGTGCGGGGCGGTGAAGGTGAGGTATGCGAAGAAGGGCTTGCCGCGATCGGCGCGGCCGAGTTGGTCGATCAGCTTGGCCGCATAAGCATCCGACGAATAGAAACCGGCGGGGAGCTGGCTGACACGGGTGCCATTCTCCCAATAGGTCGTCCCGCCGTCCCCGGGCTTCTGTGACAGATCGGTGCCGAAGTGATTGCCGCCGCCCTGCGCGAGATCGAAGCTCTGGTCGAAGCCGTGGCGCGCCGGGCTGTCCTCGGCGCGCACCCCGAGATGCCATTTGCCCGACATCATCGTCGCATAGCCCAGATCGCGCAGCCGATCGGCGAGCGTGACGATATCGGCGGGGAGATAGCCTTCATAGCCCCGCTGCCCGATCTGGTTGGGGGCGAGCATCTCCGCCATATTGCCGAGCCCGGCGAGGTGGTTGTCTGTGCCAGACAAGAGCATCGAGCGCGTCGGCGAACAGGTCGGCGCCGAATGGAAGCCGGTGAGCCTGAGGCCGCGTTTTGCGAGCGCATCGAGGTTGGGGGTGCGGATCTCGCCGCCGAACGCGCCGATATCCGAATAGCCGAGATCGTCCGCGACGATGACGAGGATATTGGGTCGCGCCGCAACCGGCGTCGCCGGTGCCGGGGGCGCGGCAGGCGCGGTTCGGGCGGGCGCGGCCTGATGCAGCGCCGCGACGGCAAGGAAGGTGGTGGCGAGCAGGCGACGGCGCATCGATCGTAGTTCCTTGGGAAAAGACGCGAAGCCGGCGACATCGCGCCGCCGGCCCCGCAAGGGCGTTATTCGGCGGCTTCGAGCGCGGCGACCGGGACCGGCTCGGGCTTGAGCGCGCGGCTGCGCGATCCGTCGAGCGCGACCGGGATCGTCCCGGCGATCGTCGCGCGGCGCAGGTGGCGGCGTTGCTTGCCGAAATCGGCGATTGCGCGATGCTGGGTCGCGCGATTGTCCCAGATCGCGACGTCGCCCGGCTGCCAGCGCCACCGCACAACATTTTCAGGCCGGGTGATCTGATCCTGCAGAATCTGGAACACACGCGCGCTGTCGTCGCGGTTCAGGCCGACGATATTCTTGACGAAATTGCCGAGCAGCAGCGATTTCTCGCCCGATATCGGGTGGACGTGGACCACCGGATGCTCGGTTTCGTAAACGGTGGAGGCGAATATCTCGCGATGCCGCCTGATCTGTTCGTCGGATGCCTCGGGGCGGCTGGCGGCATAATCATAGGCATTGGTGTGGACCGCGCGCAGATCGGCGACCAGCGCTTTCAATGCGGGCGGCAGCCCCTCGTAAGCGGCGACGCCGCTCGCCCACAATGTATCGCCCCCCGTCGGCGGGATCACCAAAGCGCGCAGCACCGAGGCGGCGGGGAAGGCGGGGAGAAAGGTGATGTCGGTATGCCATTGCGACGCCGCCTCGCCCTCTTTCGAATTGAGTTCGAGCAGATATTTCGATCCTTCCGCGACCGGCACGGTGGGATGCGCCAGCGGATTGCCGAGCCGCGCGGCGAATGCCTCGTGGCTATCGTCGTCGAGGTGGGTCTGGCCGCGGAAGAAGATCACCTTATGCCGCACCAATGCGGCCTTGATCGCCTCGATCGTGAGGTCGTCGAGGTCGCCGGCGAGGCGGACGCCGCGCACCTCCGCACCGATCCGGCCGGCGACCGGGGCGATATCGAGCGGGCTGTCCGCGTCGGCGGCATTGTCGAACGAATGGGCAAGCTGGGTCATGGCGATGTTCCTTCAGGCTTGGGCGGTGGAGGCGGCGCGCCGATCGAGCGCGCGGCGGATCGCGGCGTGGCGGGTCTGGTCGAGCGGGAAGCGCCAGATCAGCGCGGCCGAGATGATGTGCGCGACGGCGGGGCCGAGCGCGAAGACATATTTGAGCGCTTCCAGCGACTGCGCATTGCTGTGCCCCCTGGGCTGGAAGCCGAGCCAGGCGAGGAGCGGCAGCGCGAGCCCGATGCCGATCGCCGGCCCGGCCTTGGTCGTCAGGCTGAACACCGAAAAGAACAGCCCGGTGCGATTGTGCCCGGTCTCCAGCTCATGCGCGTCGGCGACATCGGCGACCATCGCGCGGAGCATCAGATTGCCCGAGCCTTGCGTCAGCCCCTGCGCCACCGCGAGCGCGACGAGCAGCCACAACAGGCCGGGAAACACCGCGAGCAGCGCGAGGTTGATCGCCGCCTGCGCGAGTTCGCCGGCGATCGCGGTTGCGCGCTTGCCGAAGCGGCGGCCGATCGCGAGCCAGATCGGCCCGGCGAGGATGCCGAAGGCGAATTGCAACAGATAGAGCCCGCTCGCCCATTGCGGCAGCCCCATATAGCTCACCGTGAAGAAGGCGATCAGCCCGGCGCGGATCGATTGCCCTGCGGTTACCGCCACATCGGCGGCGAGCACGCGCAGCAGCAGGCGATCGCGGAAGACAAGCCCGGCGGCGCGCCAGAAGCCGGTGCGCGGGCCGGTCGCGGCCGGGGCGGGGGGCTCGCCGATCATCGTCAGGTTGAGCAGCAGCGCGGGCACCAAGGTCGCGAGGATGAACGCGCCGGTGACGTGGAGCTTGAGCACCCCGTCATCGGGGCGCCATTGTTCGATCAGCGTCGGCAGGATCAGCACCAGCAGCAGCCCGATCGAGCGCATCGTCTGCTGATAGGTCACGATGCGGGTGCGCTCGTGGTAGCGCCCCGATATCTCTCCCGCCCAGGCGGAGAAGGGCACCTCGATCATCGTGAACCCGGCGTAGAAAACGAACAGGGCGGCAGCGAGATAGGCCGGCGCGACGACCGCTGGCGGGAAGAACAGCAGCGCCGATCCGATCGCGAACAGCACGCCGCCGGCGGCGATCCACGGGCGGCGGCGGCCGATGCGCGTGCGGGTGCGATCCGAAAGGCCGCCGACGATCGGGTCCGTGGCGATGTCCCAGAAGCGGCTGACGAAGAAGATCGCGCCCAGGGTCGCGAGCGAAATGCCGAAATGGCTCGCGTAAAGCTGCGGCAGGAACAGCGCGAGCGGGAGGCCGGCGGCGGCAAGCGGGATCGCGGGCGAGCCGAACGCGACGAGTCGCGCGCCGCTCGGGCTGTCCCGCTCCGCCGCGGGCGCCGCAAAGGCGGTGGGCTCGAACGCGACGCTCGCCATCTTAGAACCGCACCTTGAGCGTGCCGCCGAAAGTCCGCGGATCGCCGAGCGTCGCGGTGACGAGCCCGTAATTGAGCACGCTCAACGTCTGATAGTAATTCTTGTCGAACAGGTTGCGCGCCCAGACCGACAGTTCGTAGCGACCGTCCTCGAAGCGGAGCCCGAGCCGCGCATTGAAGAGGCCGTAGCCGGGGACG
Source organism: Sphingomonas sp. 66-10 (assembly GCF_001897045.1). NCBI lineage: Bacteria > Pseudomonadati > Pseudomonadota > Alphaproteobacteria > Sphingomonadales > Sphingomonadaceae > Sphingomonas > Sphingomonas sp. 66-10. The sequence continues at coordinate 159,433 of NZ_MKRR01000133.1, read as the reverse complement.
AGCCCGTAGCTGCTGTTGCTGGCGACGGTGTAATAGGACGAGCGGTACGACCAGTCGCCGTGGAGGAACGCCTCGGTCCGATCGCCGACCGGCTGGGTCACGTCGCCGCCGACCGAGGCGGACCATTTCGGCACCCCGGCGAGCGGCTGGCCCGACATGTCCTGCACCGGATTGCCTGCGGGGTTGGTCGGCGTGGGATTGAGCGATTCCACCGGGGTCGGCCCGTTGGGATAGCGGACATAGGTCGCGTCGGTATAGGCGAGCGAGCCGGTGAGGCTCAGCCAGCGCGTCGCGCGCCACGCCACGTCGCCCTCGAAGCCGCGCGAGCGGACCTTGGGGATATTGGCGATATAGTTGATATAGGTATTGGTGCCGACGATCTGCTGGACGATCGTCGTCTGATATTGATCGACATCGGTCTGATAAGCGGCAAGGTTGATCGTCAGCGCGCGATCGAAGAACTGCGATTTGACCCCGATCTCATAATTGTTGACCTTCTCGGGATTGACCACCGGGTTCACCCCGGCAGGGATCGCGGTGAGATTGAGCCCCTGGGACTTGGAACCGCGCGAATAGGTTGCGTAGAGCAGCACGTCGTCGCTCGGTTTCCAGCCGAGGGTGGCGAGGCCGGAGAGGCTGTCGTCGCTGGTATCGACGCTGAACGACTGGATCGGCCCGAGCGCATTGCGGATCGTGTTGACGCGGGCGACCTGCGCATCGGTGAGCCCGGTGGTCGGCAGCGCAAACGCGCGGACGCTGGTATAGCCGCCCCATTTGTCCTCATGCGTGTAGCGCAACCCGAGCGTGAGGCTGAGCGCGGGGGTGATATGCCAGGTGCCCTGACCGAACAGCGCCGCGCTGCGCGTATGCGGATCGGAGGTATAAGTGGTGAGCAGCCCGTTGCTGGCGATGTTCGCCACCGCCTGATTGTCGTTGGGATAGAGCGCGAGCGCGGCATCCGGGCCGAATTGCGTGCGGCCGTAGCCGCGCACCACCTGCCAGAAATAGTAGCCGCCGATCAGCCAGTCGATCGTGTGCGTGCCGGTCGAGGCGATGCGCAGTTCCTGGCTGAACTGGCGCTGGAAGTTCCGGATATGCCCGACGGTGTTGATCGACCGGGCGATATAGTCGCCGTCGTTGAGCGGGAACCAGTTCCAGTTGCGCACCGCGGTGACCGAGGTGATCGCCGCGCCGCCGAGATCGTAATCGACCTGCCCGGATACGCCCCAGGTGTTCATATTCGCCTGGAACGGCGAATTGGCGTCGGTGCGGCGCGCGAAGGGATCGAGCGGCAGCGGGGTATAGCCCAGCCGCGCGACGCGCTGGTTGAAGTTGTTCGCGATCGTCGTGCCGTTGCGATAGGTGTCGAACGTGCCGGCCAGCAGGTTGATGCAGCAATGCTGTTTCTGCTGGCTCCAGTCGCCGATCAACCGGATCGTCAGCCGCTCGCTTGGGGTGAGGAGAAGCTGGCCGCGCACCGAGGCATTTTCGTAATCGTGGACATGTTCGCGGAGCGTGGTGTCGTAGAGGAAACCGCCGCGATCGGTATAGGCCGCGCTCAGCCGGAAGGCGGCGAGGCCTTCGGCGATCGGGCCGGTCAGCGAGCCGCGGACCTGGCGGTAATCGTAATTGCCGAGATCGGCCTGGCCGTCGAAATGCCAGTCGAATTGCGGCAATCGGCTGGTGATGTTGATCGCGCCCGCGGTGGTATTCTTGCCGAACAACGTGCCCTGCGGCCCGCGCAAGACCTCGACGCGATCGAGATCGACGAGATCGAACTGGCTTTGTCCGACGCGGCCGTAATAGACATTGTCGATATAGAGGCCGACACCGTTTTCGAGGCCGTCGGTGGTCAGCGCGACATTCGAGCCGAGCCCGCGGATATTGATATTGGTATTGCGCGGGTTGAAGCTGAACACCTGAAGCGACGGGACGAGCTGCTGGACTTGATCGAGCCGATAATCACCGCGCACGCCGAGCTGCTCGTTGCCGATGACGCTGAGCGCGATCGGCACGTCCTGCGCCTTCTCGACGCGGCGGCGGGCGGAAACGAGCACTTCGGCGGCGGCCGCCGGCTCGGCATCGGCGCTCGCCGCCGCCGCGGCGACGGGTTCGGGCGCCGCGGCGTCGTTGCTGGCGAATTGGGTCTGTGCGGTCGCGGCGACGGGAAACAACGCCGGCAGCACGGCGGCCGCGGCGAGCAGATATCGACGGTAATTCAGGGCGTGACTGGTCACTTCCTCTAACCCCCTTTCCGGTTGAGGCTGGTTGTCGTTGGCGAGCGGGGACGCACGGCTCCCCGTCGCGTGACGCAGTGCGTCACGCGTGAAGGGCGAGCGGAACCGGGCCGCCAATCGTGCGGCGCGACGGTTTCCGGCGATTATGCTCGATGGATCAGCGGGCGGTGCGGCAGCACCGACACCGGGGCGGATCGTGGTGGCGGGGGTGTATCATCATACTCGCCTCGCAAGATGGAATGGGCCGCGACTGGCCCGCATCTCAATTCCTACCGGATTGGAGGAGATTTAAAAAGAAGAGATGCTAGGGGCGGTGTAAGCTCGGCTATCGAGCGCCGGAGCGTCGGCGCCGAGGGCGCGCGCGGCGCGAGGAAGGCACGCAGCGCCGCGCGCAGCGATGCCTCGGTGCTATCCCCCGCAATATCATTCTGGATTGCGTCGCGGGTGGCGAAGCGGCTGCGCCAGCGCGCGGCGAGCGCGAGGATATGCGCCGCCGTGCCGATTCCCGATGCGACGAGCAGCGACGGAAAGGGCAAAGGGGTGGCCGGGGTCGATGCGAGGCCCAGCCGCGGCCACTCGCGCGGCGCCGCCGGATCGAGCAGCACCGCCCCCGCGATCTGCCGCGAATAGCGCAACGGGCTGAGCTGCGCCCAATGCGCGAAGGCGATCGCGGCCAGCTCCGCCGCGACGACGATCACCGGCTGGGCGAGGTCGATCAGCGCCGCATCGAGCTGCGCGGCCCATTTGCCGGTCCGCTCACCCACGTCGAGCCGCAATTCGTGGCGATCCGCCTGCGGCAGATCACCGGCGGTCACGATTAGCAGAGCAGCATCGCCGATCGACATCGGATCACTCCCGCGCCTGACTGCTGAGGGCCACCGGATCGCCCCGATCGCGCGCAGCCGGCGGTTTAATATATACTGAATAGGTGGGAAATCGAGTCGCGCCAAAGCGACCGGTCGTCACGTCCGGGTGCGATCTTATTGCCGCGCCGCGCTCGCCGCGCGCAGCGACTCGCCGAGCAGGGCGAAAAAGGCTTTGCTGCCCGCGCAATGCGCGACATCCCATTCGGGATGCCATTGCACCGCGAGCACGTCGGCGCCGCAGCCGGGCGCGCGGATCGCCTCGATCAATCCGTCGTCGCTCGCTACGGCTTCGATCGCGAGGCTCGCGCCAAGCCGTGCGATGCCCTGCTGGTGGACCGAATTGACGGTGAGGTGTCGATGCCCGGCGATTCCGGCGAGCACCCCGCCGTCGATCAGGTCGATCGCGTGGCGGTGATCGAACAAGGTGGCGTAATCCTCGTCCCACGAGCCGCGGTGATGCCGCCCGCTCGTGTCGGTCGCCGCGAGCGTGCCGCCGAACAGCACGTTGATCTCCTGCAATCCGCGGCAGATGCCGTAGACCGGCTTGCCGCGCGCGATCATCTGCTCGGCGAGTTCGAACGCGACCGCATCGCGTTCGGCATCGACCACGGCGCCCTCATCGGCCGGCCCCCCGCCGTAGCGCGCCGGCGCGACATGCGATCGCGCGCCGGTCAGCAACAGCCCGTCGAGCACCGTCGCGACCGCGCGCGCATCGACCGCATCGCTGACCGCCGGCACCAGCAGCACCGTCGCGTCGCACAATTGCGTCACCGGCGCGATGAAGCGCGTCGCGACCGACTGCACCGGCCGCGCGGCGACCTCGTTCGCGCACATGATGCCGATCACCGGGCGCCGCATCGTCACGCCGCCTCGAGCTCGTCTTTGAGCGCGCGCGCGGCGCCGGCGGGAAGCTCGCGCGCCTCGGGCTGGACGATCACGCTGTCCGCCGGCACGTCCGACAGCAGCCAGACATTGCCGCCGATCACCGATCGCGCGCCGATCGAGACGCGGCCGAGGATCGTCGCCCCGGCGTAGATCACCACATCGTCCTCCACCACCGGATGCCGCGCGAGCGCGCCGCCGGGCGCGCGCGTCGCCGAGCCCAGCGGGCTGCACGCGCCGAGCGTGACATGCTGGTAGAGCCGCACCCGATCGCCGACGATCGCGGTCTCGCCGATCACCACCCCGGTGCCGTGGTCGATGAAGAAATTGCGCCCGATCGTCGCGCCGGGGTGGATGTCGATCCCGGTGCGCTCGTTGGCGAGCTCGGAGATCAGCCGCGCGACGATCGGCGCGCCCAATGCGTGGAGCTGGTGCGCGAGCCGGTGGTAGAGGCTCGCGATCGCGCCGGGATAGCAGAGCAGGATCTCGTCGACGCTGCGCGCGGCGGGATCGCCGAGGAACGCCGCCTCGACATCGCCGTCGACCAGCTCGCGCACCTCGCCGAGCGATGCGCCGAACAAGCGGACGATCGACGCCGCCTGGTCGGCCGGGAAATCGGCGCGCGATTCCTTTTGCCAATAGCCAAGCTCTGCGGCGATCTCGCGTTCGAGCGCGCCGAAGCCCGCGATCAGCTTGGCGGCGACGAACCGATCTTCCTCATCCCCCGCCGCGCCGCGGAACCGCCCGAGCCGGCGCGGGTAGAGCGCGGCGGCCAATATGTCGACGATCGCCGCGATCGCCTCGCGCGACGGGAAGCTTTCGACATCGCGCCCCTCCTCCTGCCGCGCGCGCCAGCGATCGCGCGCGCCGCGCAGCGCGGTCACCGTCTCGGCGAGGGTCGTCATCGCCGCGCGCCCGGTTGCGGCACAGTGCGCAGATAGGGGGTGATCGTCCGCCAGCTGCCGAACAGCCGCCGCGCGGTTTCGTCGTCGACCGAGGGCAGGATGATGACATCGTCGCCGTCGCGCCAA
>NZ_MKRR01000133.1:130615-154374 GCF_001897045.1 Sphingomonas sp. 66-10 | reverse complement strand
AGCCGCAGTCGCTTGGCGGGATCGATCACCAGCACGCTGCGCACCGTCACCGTATCCGACGCATTGGGGTGGATCAGATCGAGCAGATGCGAAACGCGCCGGTCCTCGTCCGCGATCAGCGGGAAGTTGAGCGCGACGCCCTGCGTCTGTTCGATGTCCGAAGCCCAGGCGCGGTGGCTCGCCACCGAATCGACCGAAAGCCCTGCGACCTTGACCCCACGCCGGTCGAACTCAGGCTTGAGCCGCGCGACCGCGCCCAGCTCGGTCGTGCACACGGGGGTGAAATCGCGCGGATGGCTGAACAGCACCACCCAGTCGTCGCCGGCCCAGCGGTAGAGACCGAAGTCTCCCTCGGTCGACGCTTGCGTAAAATCCGGCACCGTATCGAAAAGCTTGAGCGACATGCTTCACCTCCGATGTGCGATAATATCCTATCGATTTGATAGGATATGGAATAAAAGCTATCGCGGCGGCAAGGCGACCTTTTGTCGGACGAAGCGACGAAGCGGTCGCGCGCTCACCCCGGTTCGTACCCGAAGCGCCGACGAAGCTCGGCCGCGCCGGGCGGGGTGACGCGGATCGCGCGGCTGCCGTCGACCCGCGCGATCCAGCCGCGGTCGAGCAGCCGCTCGAGCAGGGCAGCGCCGAGCACGCCGGCGAGGTGCGGGCGGCGCTCGCTCCAGTCGAGGCACGGGCGGCAGAGCGGCCGGCGGGCCCAACCGCGCGGGGCATCGAGATCGATCGCCAGCTCGCCCAGCCACACCCGCCCGTGATCGGTCACCGCGATATTATTATCGTCGATCCGCACCGCGCCGTTTGCGACCAGCGTATCGGTGATCGCGATGCCCAGCCGCCCCGCGAGGTGATCGTAACAGGTCCGCGCCTCGCGAAGCGCGTTTGGCACGCGCGGCGTCGCGCGATGCCGCGTAACGAGCGGTGCGGTCACCGCCATCAACCCTTCGAGCAGCCGCGCGACCTCGGGCGAGGCGAGCCGGTAATAGCGATGCCGCCCCTGCGCCGCGACCGCGACCAGCCCGCCGTCGAGCAGCTGGCGCAGATGCCCGCTCGCAGTGGCGGCCGAGACGCCAGCGATCGTGGCGAGCTCGCCCGCGCTATGCGCTCGCGCGTCGAGCATCGCATCGAGCATATTGGCGCGCGCCGGATCGCCGATCAGCCGCGCCACCGCCGCCATATTGTTTCCCGTCGTCATGTCGCGCTTTTAGCATGGCCGGCGGCGATGACATTTCGGTCGCGCCCGAACGGTGGTGGTCCGCGACCATTTTTTTGCGGATCGGAGTAGCGCGATCGCCCGGTCCGTGTGATTTCGCCGGCGATGAACAACCTGACTCGCCGCAATATCTTCGCACAGGCATGGCCGATCATCGTCGGTCAGGCGCTGGTGCCGCTGGTCGGGGTGGTCGACGCGACGGTGATCGGGCGCACCGGCGACGCCGCGATGCTCGCGGGGGTCGCGCTGGGCGTCACCACGGTCAATCTGATCTTCTGGACCTTCGGCTTCCTGCGGATGGGGGTGACCGGGCTCACCGCACAGGCGCTGGGCGCCGGCGGCGGGGAGGAATTGCGCGCGCTGCTCGTGCGCGCATTGCTGCTCGGGCTGGGGCTGGGCGCGATATTGCTGCTGCTGTCGCCCGCGATCGTCCCGCTCGCGCTGCTGCTGATGCACGTGCCCGCCAACGCCGCCGCGGCGGCGCATGACTTCACCGCTGCGCGCTTCCTCGGCGCGCCCGCCGCGCTCGGCTTCTACGTGCTCAACGGCTGGCTGCTCGGGCTCGGCCGGACGCGGCTGGCGCTCGCGTGCCAGGTCGCGTTCAACGGCATCAATATCGTGCTCGACGTACTGTTCGTCGCGGTGCTCGGGCTCGGGCCGTGGGGAGCGGGGATCGGCACCTCGATCGCCGAATGGGTCGCGCTGGCGAGTGGGCTATGGGCGGCTCGGCACGTGCTGGGGGCGGGCTGGTGGCGCATTGGCCGCGCGACGACCTTCGCGCCCGGCGCGTTCCGGCGGCTGTTGTCGGTCAACGCCGATATCATGATCCGCACCGTGGCGTTGCTGCTGCTGTTCACCTGGTTCGCGCGCGCCGGCGCACGGCTCGGCGCGGTGCCGCTCGCCGCCAATCATGTGTTGATGCAGTTCGTCAGCATCAGCGCATTCGTGCTCGACGGGTTCGCCTTCACCGCCGAGGCGCGGGTCGGGGCGGCGATCGGCGCGGGATCGCGCGAAGGCCTGCTGCGCGCTGCGCGGCTGACCGGCGAATTCTCGCTCGCGGGCGGCGTGCTGTTCGCCGCCGCGATCGCCGCGAGCGGGCCGTGGCTGATCACGCTCGTCACCCGCGATCCCGCGGTGCAGGCGCAGGCGGTGGCGATGCTGCCCTTTTGCGCGCTGGTGCCCTTGCTCGGCATGCCGAGCTGGCTGCTGGACGGCATCTTCATCGGCGCGACGCGCGGGCGGACGCTGCGCAACGCGGCGATCGTCTCGCTCGCGCTCTATCTCGTCACCGATGCGCTGCTGCGCGGGCTGGGCGACGCCGGCGTCTGGATCGCGCTGCTGGCGAGCTACCTTTATCGCACGGCGGCGCTGGGGCTCGCTCTGCCGCGTCTGGTGAAGCAGGTGGGGCGCTGATCGGCGACTAGGGCCTAGCGCTCCCCGCCCGGCGCTCAGGCGCAGGATCGGCGCTGCGGCGGCTTGGTGCCGTTCGGCGTCAGGATGACCTTGCCGACACGCGGATCCCACACGCTGGTGAAGCGCGGGAGGAACCCGATGCCGAGCGTCAGCCGTTCGTCCTGGCGCTCGCTGCGCTCGAGATCGACCAGATCGACACGCTTCCCGCCGAAGGTCGCGGGCGTCACCGCGATACATCCCTTGCCGGGGCGCGGCTTGACGACCTTCGAGGGCGCGATCCGCTTCCAATTGGCGGGCTGCAGCGCGAGGCTGTCCCAGCCGGTCGTCCTGATGACCGTGGGCGTGGAATGGCCGCCGATGCTCGCGACGAACGGTCGCACCGGGCTGGAGGGGAGGAACGAGAGCGTGATGCTCTCGGGCGGGCGCGGCGTCCGCGGCGCCTTGGCCAAGGGCATCAGGCGGACGACCTGCCGACGATAATCGATCGTCGTGACGTATTTCTTGAAAAAGCCCCAGCCGAGCCAGCCGAGGAAGCGCGGGTCGATGTCCTGCTGCTGCTGACGGGCATCGATGCTGAGCGCCGCATCCGGATTCTTGCCGTTGCCCGACGAGGCGGGAACCTTGAGCACCCCGGCAAGATCCGCCTTGTGCGCGCCCGCGTGGCGGCGAAGGACGATCGACTCGTCGCCGCCGACGTGAACGCCCTGATCGAGCGGGACATAATGACGGTTCAGCAGGAAACGATCATAGGTCCCCGTATCGAGCAGGAAGACGCCGGGCTTGCCGTCCACCGCGCCCTTGATCAGCGGGAACCCTTCCTTGTTGAGCTGGAACGGCAGGACGATCTCGCCCGTCGCCGGGCGGGGGTTATGCTTCTTTTCGGTCTTTGCGACGGCGGCGAACGGCACGGCCGCGAGGAGGATGGCGAAGGCTGCGACTTTCATGCGGCGGATCATGCCGGGCGGCAACGCCGCGTTCAAGCCGAACGCGGCAGGAAGCGTCGGATTTCTAGTGCTTATCGGCGAGGCTCCCGCGCATTGCTCAGGACGGCCTGACCTTGAGCAGCGCCAACCCGAACCCGACGAAGATCGCCCCCGTGATGCGGTTGAACGCGCGCTTGATCGCCGGCCGGCTCAGATAGCGCGACAGCGAATGGCCGCCGAACGCGTAGACGGCGTACCAGCCGCATTCCACCGCGGCGAAGGTGACCACCAGAATGGCGAATTGCGGCGCCTGCGGCTGGGCCGGCGTCACGAATTGCGGCAGGAACGCCGCGGCGAACAGGATCAGCTTGGGGTTGCTGATGCCGATCGCGAAGCCGCCGCGAAACAATCCGCCCGGCGACACCGCGGCGGGAAGCTCGTCGCTGCCCACGTCGATCGGGCCGGCCTCGCTGCGCCACGCCTTGATGCCGAGATAGATCAGATAGGCGACGCCGGCGTAGCGCAGCACCGCGAAAGCGCCCGGCACCGCGAGCAGCAAGGTCGTCAGCCCCGCCGCCGACGCGGCGAGGACGGTAACCACCGCGGCGAGACAGCCGGCCATCGCGGCGACGCTGCGCTTCATCCCCATTTCTACGCTTCGCGACAGGATGTGGAGCATATTGGGCCCCGGCGTGCCGGAGAGCAGGAAGACCGCGCCCGTAAACAGCCACCATGTGTGAAGCGTCATCCCTGCGTCCTTTGCCGACCGAAAGCGAGCGACGCGTTAGTACCTGAAATCGGCAGCTTTACGGCGAAGCGATAAGATTAGCATTGACTAATGAATTAGCGAAGACTAATTGAACCGCATGATGCAGTCCGTTGCGATCGACAATGTGCTTCGCGCACTCTCGGACCCGACCCGGCGGGCGGTGTTCGAGCGTGTCGCGCGATCGGAACTCAACGTGGTCGAGCTGACCCGCGAGAGCGGGGTGACGCAGGGCGCGGTGTCGCAGCATCTGAAATTGCTCAAACAGGCCGGGCTGGTGACCGAGCGGCCGGAAGGTCGCCGGGTCTTCTACCGCGCCCGCCCGGAGGGGCTGGCGCCGTTGTTCGACTGGCTCAGCCATTATGACGCTTTCTGGCGCGACCGGTTCGCCGATCTGCGCTTGCTTCTCGAGGAGATCGATCAATGACCGACAGCCTGGTGCAGACCGACGCGCGCGTGATCGCGGTCGACGAGGTGTTCCCCCACGCGCCGGAGACGATCTGGAAGACGCTGGTCGACCCCAAACTGATCGCGCGCTGGCTGCGGATGACCCCGGTCGGGTTCGAGCCGGTGGTCGGCAATCTCTTCACTTATCAGACCAGCCCCGCGGGCGAATGGGACGGGACGATCCGCTGCGAGGTCATCGAGGTCCAGCCGCATCGCCGGCTCGCCTATAGCTGGCGCGGCGGCCATGCCGCGAACACCGGCTACGGCTCGCTGCTCGATACGGTGGTGACGCTGACGCTCGAACCGGTCGACGGCGGCACCCGGCTGCGCGTGGTCCATTCCGGGTTCGAGCTGCCGCGCAACGAAACCGCTTATCGCAACATGAGCGGCGGCTGGGTCGGCGTGGTCACCCGCGTCGGGGAGATCGCCGACGAGCAGGCGTAACGCATTATCCGTCCGACGAGCAGGAGCGACGTCATGAGCGAGGAACTGCCGAAAAACCATCCGCCGATCGTCTCGCCCGAGGCGTGGCGCGCGGCGCGCGAGGCGATGCTGGTGAAGGAAAAGGCGCTGGTCCGCGCCCGCGACGCGCTCGCCGCCGAGCGGCGGCGGATGCCGTGGATGGCGGTCGAGAAGGACTATGTCTTCGAGGGACCCGAGGGATCGGCGGCGCTGCTCGATCTGTTCGCGGGTCGGCGCCAGCTCATCGTCTATCGCGCCTTTTTCGAGCCCGGGGTGTTCGGCTGGCCCGATCACGGCTGCCGCGGCTGCTCGCTCGGGGCGGATCAGGTCTCGAACCTCGTCCATCTCAACCAGCGCGATACGACCTTGGTCTATGCCTCACGCGCGCCGCAGCCCGATATCGCGCGGCTCAAGGCGCGGATGGGGTGGGAACAGATCCCCTGGTATACGATCACCGACAGCTTCGACGCCGATTTCGGGGTCGACGAATGGCATGGGCACAATGTGTTCATCCGCGACGGCGCGAAAATCTATCGCACCTATTTCATCGACAATCGCGGCGACGAGGCGATGGGCAGCGTGTGGAGCTATCTTGATCTCACCCCGCTCGGCCGCCAGGAAATCTGGGAGGATTCGCCCGAGGGCTATCCGCAGACCCCGCCGTACAAATGGTGGAACTGGAACGACAATTATGACGCGGAGGACAAACCCGACCCGCAATGGGTCGCGGTGACCGACGCCGGCGAGGCGGCGTTCCGCGATCCCGACGCGCCGGTGAAGGCGTGACCGCGTCGCGCTGGCTCGCGCTCGCGGCCAGCCCGACCTTCGCGGTGATGGCGCTGCTGAACCTCGCTTACGGCAGCGATGCGCTGATCTGCTCGGCGATGGGCACCGGCGCGACCGGCGGGATGACCGGCATGTATGCGCTGATGAGCCTGTTCCACGCCTCGCCGTGGCTCGCGCTGCGTGGCAGGGCGCGTGTTCAGGGCTGAGCGGCGGCGGGGAAGCGCGTCACCTCGGTGAAGACGACCTGCCACCGGCCGCCGCGTTTCGCCCATATGTCGGCGAACCGCATATGGCTGACGAAGGGCTTTCCGCCGTCGGTGCCGCGCAACGTCACCTCGCCCGACAGCACCGCGCCGTCGCGCCACACCCGGTTGATCGGATGCTCGACGACGAAAGGCTGGAGCGAAAAGCCCGGCGCGGTCGAATCGCGGATGAATTCGGCCTTGGTCGATATCTCGGCGGCGCCGTTGACCAGGGTATAATCGTCGGCGAGCAGCCGCTGCAGCGCGGCGCCGTCGTTATGCATTTGCGCCTGATCGTAATCCGCCGCGGCCTGCGCCAGATCGGCCGGCAAGGCCGCGTCCTGCGGCGCGGTCGTTGCGAGCAGGGCAGCCCATAATATCGCGTGCATCCGTTTCTCCTTCAGGCGTCGGGAACAGAAATCGACGGCGCGAGCCGCAGCACCTCCGGCTTCTGCATCAACGCGGGAAGCAGCGAATCGGCGATGCCGTCGCGCCAGCCGCTGCGGGCACGCAGGCGTGCGTCGAACCCGCGCTCGCCGGCCACGTCGGGGAAGTGCGCGATCCACAGGAAAACCGGGTCGTGCTCGCGCACCGGGAGCTGCGGGAAATTGTTCGCGGCCGCCTCGCTGGCGAGCGTCGCGATCAGTGCGCCGCCGGCAGCGCGGATCTCCGGGCGCATCCACGCGTCGAAGAACGCCGCGAACGCCGCCGGGTCGACATCGCGCAGACGATGGATCGCGATGCGGGTCACGCCCTTGTTCGCCAGCGTCTTCGGCCCGACCGGCCCGGATATGCGCTTCAGCAGCAGCACATTGTCGCTGTCGACGATCATCGCATTGGCCTCGTTGCGATGCGCTTGCCACGCCGGGCCGGTGTAAAAGGTTTGCAGCGCCGTCTTGCGCGCATCCATATCGGCGAAGCCGCGTATCCAGACGAAGCGATCGGGATCGTCGAGATCGCGGAATACCGCCAGCACATGACAGCCGACCGCATCCTGCGAGGTGACGAATTGCTGCTCGAACAATCGCGTGAAGGCGGTACGCGTGCCGCCCTTCAGCGTATATTGCCGCAATTCGAACACGCTGAGCTCGGGCGATGCCGCCGCGAGCAATGGCACGGCCGCCAGCCCCGCCGCGCCGGCCACGAACATCCGCCGATCGATCACCGCCGGAACTCCATCACCCAATTGGTTTCCCACGTCGCCCCTCGATCGGGCGAGAAGGCCTGTTGCCAGCGCGGCACCCCGGCGGTGGGCATGTCCCAGATATAGCGGACGCGGATCGCCTTTCCGTCGAGCAGGCTGTCGCCGAAGAAGGTGCCGATGCCGTTTTCGAACCGGCCGGTGACCGGCGGATCGATCTCGGCAAAGCGCCCGTCCCACCACCAGATCGACCACAGCCCGGTCTTGGGATCGAGCCGCCGCAGCCCCTCGGCATGATAGGCGCCGAGCGGGTCGTCGAGGAAATTGTCCTCATAGCCGGCGAGCCCGGCCATCAGCGGCCCGGCGGTGGTGGTGCCGGCGAATTCATACCAGTCGGTGCTCTGCGCCAGCCGTCGCCGCAGCTTGCGGTGGTGGACGGTCCAGCGCCCGTCCTGAAACGAGAAGTCGCGCAGCGGCACCGCGCCGGTCGCGACGGGCGGCGCGGTGGCCGCGGCGGTGAGTAGGGCGCCTCCGGCGATCAGGGCGCGGCGATCGAGCGGGAAAATCTCTGTCATGCCCCAAGCCATAATCGGGTAAATATGTCAGCCTGCGTCAACATTGATGCGCTAAGGCCGAATGATGCGTGCGAGCCGTCTGCTTTCGATCCTGATCCTGCTCCAGATCCACGGGCGGGTCTCGGCGCGCACATTGGCCGAGCGGTTCGAAGTATCGAAGCGCACCATCTATCGCGATGTCGACGAGCTGAGCGCGGCGGGGGTGCCGATCTATGCCGAGCGCGGCGCGGCCGGGGGCTTCGCATTGCTCGACGGCTGGCAGACCCGGCTCACCGGGATGACCGGCGAGGAGGCCGAGGCGATCCTGCTTTCGAACATGCCGAGCGCCGCGGCCGACCTTGGTTACGGCGAGACAGCGGCGACCGCGCGGCTCAAATTGTTCGCTGCCATGTCGGCGCCATCGAGCGCGGCGGCGCGGCGCGTCGCCGATCGCTTCCATTTCGATCCCATCCCCTGGCATCGCCGCCCGGCGCCGCGGCGCGAGGATTTGCGGCTCTTGGCGCGCGCGGTGTGGGAATGCCGCCGGCTTCAGCTCGTCTATGATAGCTGGGGCGGCCCCACGCCGCGCACGCTCGAGCCGCTCGGCATCGTGCTGAAGGCCGGGGAATATTATTTCGTCGCGCTGCGGCGCGGGCAGCCGGCGATCCACAAGCTCGACTATGCGCGCGATCTGGTGCTGCTCGACGAGGGCTTCGCGCGGCCGCCCGATTTCGATCTCGCCGCCGCTTGGCGGGACGCGCTGGCACGGTTCGAGGCGGGGTTGCGCCGCGATGTCGCGACGCTGCGCGTCGCCCCCGCGGCGATGTCGCGGCTGGGCGCGCTCAACGCCGATATGACCGAACCGATCCTCGCCGCGGTGCCCGATGCGGACGGCTGGCGCCGCGTCACCGTGCCGATCGAGAGTGTCGATTTCGCCGCGGGCCAGCTGCTCGGCTTCGCGGCCGCGATCGAGGTACTCGCGCCCGCGGCGCTCCGCGCGGAATTGAAGGAGCGGGCAGAGGCTGTGACCGCGCTCTACGGATGACGGCATGTCCGCCGTCGTTGCGACGTCCGGCGACCGCGCGATCACCGAAGCGCGCGGTCGAACAGGTCGAGCGCTGCCGCGATCGCCGCCCGATGCGCGCTCTCCTGAACGGTCGCGTCGCGACAGACCGAAACCTCTTTCACCGCGGCTGCCGAACAGGTGGCGAGGAAGCTGTAGTGCGTGACGCCGGGAAGGATCGTCACGGTCGCGCCGGGGATCAGCGGCTTGGCGACCAGCGCATGGGTTGTCGGCGGCACCGTCACATCGGCTGCGCCGGCGATGATCGCCACGGGCACGCGCATGGCGCTAAGGCTTGCCGGCGTCAGCGGCTGCACCACCGGCGCCATCGCGAAAACCGCTTTCACACCGGGAAGGGAATGGTCATCGCTCGCCTTCGCCCGCTCGGCCGCGAGTGCGGGACTTTCGAGCGTCGCGGCCGCCTCTTCGTTGCTCAGCGCGAACTCCAGCTGCGGCTTGCAGGTGCCATCTTCGGGGTGCTCGTGGCAGAAGCGGATCATGCGCGCGGGATCGGTGCGCGCGCCTCCCGCGACCAGCGCGGTCAACCCGCCGATTGAGAAGCCCGCGACGCCGACGCGCGCCCGATCGATATGCGGCGACAGCCGCGGATCGGCGAGTACCGCGGCGAGCGCCACCTTCAGATCGTCGGCCCTGTCCCACCAGAGCACCGAACCGGCAGCGGTGGGGCGATCGATTCCATTGTTTCCGGGATGGTCGACGGCGACAACGACATAGCCTCGCTCGGCAAGTGCGCGGCCGAACCATCCCATCATCCGCGCCGATCCGCCGAAGCCATGCGACAAGAGCACGACGGGGTGCCGCGCCTCGTCAACGAATAGCGCGTCCGGTGCCGTGGTTCCGACCATGAAGAGCGGCTGGTCGGGCGGAATGTCGATCGAGCGCTCCGCCGCGCCAGCCTTCGCCGGATACCATATCGTAACGCGCAGGTCGGGGCGGTGCTCTGCATCGCGTAGCGCCGCGCTCGGCTGAGTGGCGAGCCGGTGCTGTTCCCCCACCGCCGCAGCCGCGGGCGCGGCGATAGGCAGGCAAAGCGCCGCGGCCATCAGGGTCAGCATTCTTGGGTTCATCCTATGGCTCCACGGCGTTGTGTCGCGGCTGTTCGGCACACAGCCCGTCCAGATAGAAATCGAGGTGACGATGCGCGAGCAATCGCTCCTCGTCCGGTGGCAGCCCCACCGCCAAGGGCCGCGCGAAGCGGGTCAAGGCGAAGACGATGTCGCGCTCGGAAAGATCGCTGCGCAGCGAGCCCTCCTGCGCGGCGCGGCCGACGATCGATTTCATGAGCGTTGCCGCACGCGCGCGAAGGTCGGGCCAATCCGGTTTTTCGAGCAGCGGGTGGAGAATATTCACCACCCCGATCCCGTTATCGAGGGCCATGTGCATATACTGACGCAGGGCGTCGACACCGCCGGGAACGGTTTCGACCAGCGTTTCTCCCGCGCCGATGCTCTTTTCCAGCACATGACGAATGACAGCGTGGAGGAGGGACTGCTGGTCCGGGAAGTGCCGGTAGAGCGTCCCGATGCCGACGCCGGCGCGCTCGGCAACAGCGTCTCGCGCGGGCTCGCCGCCGGCTTCCAGCGCCAGGTCGACGGTGACCTCGATGAGCCGCTGTCGATTCCTTTGCGCATCAGCCCGCATCCTGCACCCGCGCTCGACTCCAGAGCGATTGCCTTGACGCATCCATAAACGGAGGATATCACTCCGTTTGTTGTGCTGTCAATGTCGCTGCGAGGCCCATCGGGTTCGGGATCGATGAAACCACCGGCAACCAAATCTCGCTGGTCATCGGGAGGGGCGGCGATCCCCTGCCGTGTTCGCGACGCCAGTTGATCCACTTCGCGGCGACGGACTCAGTTCAAGGAGGCGCTAATGTATGCAAAAGATGTCCCGCCTGGCACCACCTTCTATCACGGCACCAAGGCCGACCTCGCCGTCGGCGACCTGATTGCGCCCGGTTTCGGAAGCAATTTCGTCGAACGCGGACTGAAGCACGTCTATTTCAGCGCGACGCTCGACGCAGCGACGTGGGGGGCGGAACTCGCCAAGGGCGAAGGCCGGGGCCGTATCTACGTCGTCGAGCCTACCGGTTCGTTCGAGGACGATCCAAACCTCACCGACAAGAGGTTCCCCGGCAACATAACCAGATCCTATCGCTCAACCGGGCCGTTGCGGATTACGGGCGAGGTGAAGGACTGGATCGGCCATTCACCCGAACAACTCCAGCACATGAAGGACAGTCTTGCACGCATGAGGGAGGAGGGCAGCGACACGATCATCGAGGACTGATCCGCACGAGTCTCCCCTTATCGCTTTTGCGCTGCGCGCGGCCCCCGGTTGAGCAGAAACACGACATAGCCGCGAAATTGCGGATGCCGTGCCAGCATCGGCGGCGCAGCCCACTCACCGCCCTCGACCAGCGCGACGCGAAAGGGAATCGGAAAATGCTCCATCCGTCGGAAATAGCGTTCGTAACCGGGAATGGTGGTGCGCCCCTGATAGGTCTGCACCACCGCCTCATCGATGATATGCGACAGCGCCGCGAGCGCCTGCGGGTCGCCGTGCGCGCTCCAGTCCATCAGCCCGGTGACCGATAATTTCCATCGCCGGGGCAAACGCTGCCGAAGATCGGCGAGGAAACGGGCATAGCCATCGATCCCGCGCGTCGCGGCGTCGAAATCGATCTGGAGCCCGGTGAGATCGTTGCCCGCCGCCTGCCAGCGTTCGAGATCGGCGATGATCGCGCCATAGACCGCTGCATCCCAATCGAGCCGGTTGGCGCGCACCACCAGCCACAGCACTTTTCCCGGCAGCCGCGGCACGCCCATGCGGAGCCGCTGGAAGCGCCGCGGCTGCCGCACCTCGCCGTCAAGAAGGTAGAGCGTCCTGGGACGAAGCGCCGCCGCCGGCCTGACGCCGGGCCACAGGTAAAAAGCATCATAGCCCGCAGCGGCCACCTTTGGTGCGACCGGGGGCTCGCGCGCCGGCCGGCAGGCCGCAAGCAGCAGCAGCGCGCCGATCGCAAGCCGTCTCACCAATAATAACGCAGCGATTTGGCCCAGCGGCTGTTGGGATAACGCGTCTTCAGCTCGGTGAACCATGCCTTTCGCCGCGCGATCGGCGCCTGCGCCGCGTCGCTTTCCGCGCTGGTCGCATGGGGTCCGCTACACCCGTTATAGGCCGATGGCGCATAGCACATCACCGCGCGATAGAGCGCATAAGCGCGCTCCTCCGGCGCGGCGCGCTGATCGGCTATGACCGCGTCATACAGGGCGTCGCGCGACATGGGGCGCCCCGGGAAGCCGTCCGGCCCCGCGCCCAGCCATTCCTTCTCGCCGTCCGGCCTGAACAGGCTGAAGCCATCGAAGCCGTTGAGGCGATAGAATTCGCCGAGGCACAATTGCGCTTTGCGATCGGCCGGCGCGCGCGCGAGCGTGGCGGCGGTCTGGGTGATGGAGGGGCAGGCGTAATCCTCGGCCCAGGTCCCTTTGCGGAACAGGCCCGCCGGCACCCTGTCCTGAAGCGAGAAACTCCAGAGCCCGCCATCGGCCCCGGCATCGACGGGAAGCGACGCGATATCGCGGCCGAAATCGCCATAAGCGCCGCGATTCAGATCCTTGTACAGCAACGTGAACCAGGCGATGTCGCGTTCGTGCGCCGGGCGCGTGGCATCTTTCCCCACGCCTCGCAGGATCGCCGGGGTCGCCACCGTCTGCAACAGGATTTCTCGCGTCGCGGCGTCGGTGATCGGCGATCCGGGCGCGAAGATTTGCGCCACCCGCCCGTCGCGCTGCCACCGGATCGCCAGCCCCATCTCGACCAGCGGCCGCTGGAACAGCGGCGCGGCGCCGCCCATCATGTCGCGCCAGAAGCCGGGCTCATTGACGTCGCCTGTCCGCGCCAGCGCCATGCCGCGCAGCATCTGGCGGCTGAAGGCGAGCGGGGTGAAGCTGCCCGCTTTCGCCGCATCGGGAAGCAACGCGAGGATCGCCTTCGGATCTTCGCCGGCATAATAGCGCCGCGTCGCTTCCAGCAGCGTGTAGAGATCGGGGCGGGCGGCGAAGTGCGGCTTCTGTTGTGCCAGCTCGTCGGCGGAGAAGCTATATCCCTTACCATCCTCGCGGCGCATGCGCTTCAAATCGGCGATGGCGAGCAGCAGCGGCGTGTCGCCTGCCGCGGCGATGCGTGTGGTGATATCATCGGCATCCAGCAGCTTGCGATCGATCTCCTCGGCGAGCAGCGCGCTTGCCTCGCTATCGCCAGGCGTCGTCGCGAGCAGTTTCTCATAAGCGCGGATCAGCGTTGCATTGTCCCCGCCGAGCCAGGCGACGCGCCGCTTCAGGCCCTCGGCCGATTCCGCGTAAAGCCCCCTGGGATAGGCTTTGAGATAGGCCGCGATCGCCTCCCGTGCCTCGCCCAGCGCGGCGCGGTCCACCTTATCGGTTCCGGCGAAATCGCCATATTGATCGGTGGTACCCGCCACCGCCGCGCGCAAGCCGATGCGGATCGGCATATAATGGGCGGCTTCGGCCACCCAGCCGGTCCGCGCGCGGGCGAGCGCGGCAAACCCCTGTCGCGCGGCCGCCCAATCGTTGCCGTAAAAGGCATAAGCCGCCTTCAGATAGGCGAGATAGTCGCGCCCCGGCTTGCTCGTAACCGGGGCATCCTCCCATTTCACCTCGTGGCAGCTCATCTGCGTCCGTAACGCGCCGAGCGCATCGCGCTCGGCCGCGGGGAGCGCATGCTCCTGCGCCAACGCCGCCTTGAACGCATCGACCGCAACATCCTGATCCGCGCAGATGCGGGGCGCGTCGGCCGCACCCTGCGACTGGGCCGATTGGGTCGCCGCCGGTTGCGGCCAGAATGCTTGCCGCAGCCCGTCCCAGGACATGAAGGTGTGCCCGAACTGGCGATCGTCGCTCCCGGGCGTCGCGCGCGCTTCGCCGCCGCGCGGCGGCATCAGGCTGCGCATCAGCAGCACCATGTTGATGCGCGTATCGTTGCCGGGGTTGAGCATCGCCTCTCCCCCGCAGGCGAAGGACGGCGAGGCCAGCCGCCATTCCGCCGAACAGCTATTGTCCGCGCACGCCCAGACCGCACCGCCCGCCACGATCGTGGACGCCGCAAATGCCGTCAGCCCGGCGATCGCCCTGCGCTTATGCCCCTTGACCATATGGCCGCTTCCATCCCTGCTTCATTGTTTTTCTGGCGGATTTTTCCGCGAAGCGAAAGGCGCGGATCCGCCCGATGCCAAATCGGCGAAACGGGGCGGTTCGCCGCGTCGTTGCCCACCGCATCATCTGCGCGCGAAATAAATTCCGCTGCGACGGGAATAATCCGCATCGAGCCACGGTCTTTTCCCATGAACATGGTTTCAAGGGACCAAGCCGATGACCGATCACGCGGACGAAAGCCTCAGCCGGCGCGGCCTGCTGACCCATTGCGCGGGCTGGGCCGGTGCCGGGGCGCTCTACACGCTGACCGGCGGGATCGCCTCGTCGATCAGCCTTGATGCCGCGCTGGCGGCGCCCGCGCGTCGTGGCGCGAGCAAGCCGTTCGCCTTCCTCCAGATCAGCGACACGCACATCGGCTTCGACAAGGCTGCCAATCCCGATACGCGCGGCACCGCGATCGCGGCGGTCGAGAAGATCAAGGCGCTGCCCGACAAGCCCGACATCATCCTCCACACCGGCGATATCACGCATCTGTCGACCGAGGAGCAGTTCGACGACGCGCGGCAGATATTGTCCGGGCTGGGTGCCCCGGTCTTCTATGTCCCGGGCGAACACGATTTCCTCGATGAAGGACAGGGGCGCGCCTATCTCGCGCGTTATGGCGCCGGGACGCTCGGCACCGGCTGGCACAGCTTCGATCATCTCGGGGTGCATTTCATCGCGCTCAACAATGTCGCCAATTTGAAGGCCGGTGGGATGGCGCATCTCGGCGAGGAGCAGCTTGCCTGGCTCAAGCGCGATCTCGCGGGATTGTCGGCGAGCACCCCGATCGTGGTGTTCGCGCATATCCCGCTGTGGACGGTCTATGAGGCATGGGGATGGGGGACCGACGACAGCGGGGCCGCGCTGGCGCTGCTCCGCCGGTTCGGCTCGGTCACCGTGCTCAACGGCCATATCCACCAGATTCTGCAGAAGGTGGAAGGCAATGTCTCGTTCCACTCGGCGCGGTCGACCGCTTATCCCCAGCCCGCGCCGGGTGCTGCGCCGTCGCCCGGTCCGCTCAAGGTGCCGAGCGAGCAGCTTCCCATGATGCTCGGCATCCGTACCGCGCGCTTCGTGCGCGGTAATGAACCGATCGCGCTGATCGACCAGTCGCTCGCCTGACCCAGTTTTTCGGAGTATCGCCATGACGCATGCCGTTGCCGCCGCCCGTCGTCTTGCCGCGCTGGCGCTGATCCTCGCTTTGCCCGCACTTGCCGCGTCGTCCGGCCCCGCGGCGGCGGCCACCCCGGCGAAAACCGTGACGGTGGCGATCAAGATGTTCGCCTTCACCGCGCGGGTCATCACCGTGGCGCCGGGGACGACCGTCGTCTGGACCAATGAGGATGAGGATCCGCATACCGTGACCGCCACCGACCGGAGCTTCCATTCCGCCGCGCTCGATACCGGCGGCAAGTTCAGCTTCACCTTCACCAAAGCGGGCGATTTCGGCTATTTCTGCTCGCTCCACCCGCACATGACGGGCCGGGTGATCGTCAAGGCGAATTGACCATGATGCGATCGGGCGAGGGCCGGTGAAGATGCGCGGTGGTCGCCTGTTTCGTCCGCGCCTCGTCTCGCCGTCGCGCGACGCAGCGGGGCGGGAGGCGGCGCAGGCCGAACGCTTCCGCCTCGTCATGCTGCCGCACCTCGATGCCGCTTACAGCTTCGCGCGCTATCTGACCCGCGACAGCGTGGCGGCCGAGGATGCCGTGCAGGATGCCTTTCTACGCGCCTTCCGCGGCTTCGACGGTTGGCGCGGCGATAATCCGCGCGCGTGGCTGTTCGCGATCGTGCGCCATCGCTGCCTCGACGCGATGACGGCGCGCCGCGATCCGCTGCGCGGCGCCGAGCCGGTTGAGGCGATCGATCGCGATTCCGCGGTTGCCGCAGCAGAGCCCGGAGCGCTGGAGGATCAAGCGGCGCGACGTAGCGAGATCGCGATGCTGCGCGGCGCGATCGAAAGTCTGCCGGAGCCGTTTCGCGAAGCGCTGGTGCTGCGCGAGCTGGAAGAGCTGAGCTACAAGGATATCGCCACCGTCACCGGGGCGCCGATCGGCACTGTCATGTCGCGGCTGGCGCGGGCGCGGCAGATGCTCGCGACCTTGTTGTTGCCGCCCGTATCGCGAAAGGCGCAAGCATGACCGCGCATCCCGACAAGCTGTCGCTGATCCACGGCCTGTTCGACGGCGAGCTCGACGCCGCCAATGCGCTGGCGATCGAGGCGCACCTGCGCGAATGCGACGATTGCCGCAACGAGTTCGAGCGGATTAAGTCGCTGCGCGACCTGCTTGATACGGACCGGCTCAGCGAACCGGCACCCGAGGGACTGCGCGACCGGATCCTTGCGACGCTTGAGGCCGGGGCCGGTGTCCGCCCGTCCCCGCGCAGCGGGATCGCCGCGCATGTGTTGAATGGCCGCTGGGCGTCGGGGGCGCTGGCGGGGGCGCTCGCAGCGTGCCTCGCCTTGACGCTGGGGATGCCGCAGCTCACCCGGACCGACACCGCGGACCAGCTCGTCCAGAGCCACGTCCGCTCGCTGCTCGCGAGCCATCTCGTCGATATCCCGACCTCGGACCGGCATGTCGTGAAGCCGTGGTTCAACGGCAAGATCGACTTCGCCCCACCGGTGCCCGATCTCAGGGACGCGGGCTTTCCGCTGATCGGGGGGCGGCTCGATTATGTCGATGATCGACCGGTAGCGGCGATCGTCTACGGGCGGCGCCGGCATTACATCAATCTGTTCGTGCGCCCCGCGGGCGGACTGTCGCTATCGCGCGGGTTCGCCGAGCGTCGCGACGGTTATAGCCTTGCGCGTTGGACGGCCGGTGGCCTCGAATTCTGGGCGGTTTCCGATGTGGGGGCCGACGATCTCGAGGCGTTCCGCCAAGCCTATATCGCGCACGGCGGCTAGCTCGGCCGGCATCCATCGCCGAAAAAGACCGTCCGCGCGACCGCAATCATATTGCCTCGCCCTCGTCATATTGTCGCGCGTGAACGGCGGTTCGTCTGGCCCACGCGCCGCGTCGGCAATTCATCGGCAATTGTGACGCGTTCCTTGGTCGCGTGAACCGGCCATGCTGATCGTGGCAAGGACCGCTTTCTGCCCTTCGTCTTTTCGCCCGCAAGGCAAGCGCCCCCCGATACGAAGGCGGGAAGGATGGCGCGCCAAAAAGCAAGTCAATAGGAGAACGGATCATATTGATCCTTTCTCTTCAATAAGATATTCAACGACTCGCCATGATGTAATACGGATATCATCTTCGGGGTTGATGGTTGAAACTGCGTAATGCGGTCGTACTATACTTGGTTAAAAAAGAATTAATAAGCCATTTTGTTCGCAATTGCACAATGATTACTTTCTGAACGATCGTTGTAACGCGATTTTGCCCTGATCCCCGGTTGGCTTTGCCGGGAGAGCGATATGGGTCATTCGGTTTCGGCGCGTCGCATGAACCGGATTTCGCGGTCCTTGCGTTCGGGAAGCGCAGCTTCCGTCATCGCGTGGCTCGCGTTATTCCCAACCGAGGCCGAGGCGCAATGCGCAGCAAATCCAGTCGGCAGTTCGACGATCGTCTGCTCGGGCGCTGTCGTTGTCTATTCCAATACGAGCAATGGCCTCGACGTTACGGTTGATCCGACCGCGACGATCACGGTGGTGCCGATTGCCGGTGGAACCGCGCTTTCGCTCACCGGCAACAATGTCACGCTTACCAACAACGGCTCGATCAATGCCGCCGCCGGGCCGACGTTCGCGACGAACGGTGCGATCGTCGGGAATACGGCCACCGGCAGCACAGTGAACGTCACCAATAACGGATCGATCACCGCGGGAACGTCGCTCCTCGCCGGCCCGGCGCTCACGGTGAACAACGGTGTCGGCGGCGTAAGTACGATCGTCAATTCCGGGACAATTGGCGCGGCGGGCTTTGCGATCGGCTCGGCGGCGGTTTCCACCGCAGGCAGCGGCACCGTCAATTTCACCAACAATTACGGCGGAGCGATCAACGGGTCGGCGGTCTTTGCCGGCGGTTCGAGCGGCAACAGCTTCATCAACGGCGGCACGATCACCGGCGGCGTCTCGCTCGGCGCGTCGGCGGGCGCGCTCAACAGCTTCACGGCGATGACCGGTTCGTCGATCGGCACGACCGTCGATGCGGGTATCGGGACCAACAGCACGCTCAGCCTCGCGCAGAACAGCGGCGGTGGCAGCCCGACGAGCGGCTCGATCGCGATCGGCAGCTACACCAATTTCTCCAACCTCTCGGTCCAGGGCGGAACCTGGAACATCACCGGTGCCTGGGTGCCGGCGGCGGCGTCGACCCCTGTCGTGACGCTTGGCGGCGGGACCGCGATCGTCAACCTGCCCGGCGTTTTCGCCACCGCGAGCATTACCGGCAACGGCGGGGCGCTGCAGGCAGGTGTCGCAGGCCTGTCGCTCGCCAACGCGATCAATCTCACCGGCGGCCTGGCGATCAGCGGCAGCAATGGACTGACGCTGAGCGGGGCGATCGGCGGTGCTGGCGGTCTGACGATGGGTGGGGCCGGGACGCTGACGCTGACCGGCGCGAACGCCTACGCTGGCGGCACGACATTGAATGGCGGCGGCGGCCTCGTGCTCGGCAACGGCCTTGCGCTTGGCACCGGCACCCTGGCCTTGAGCGGTCTCGGCGGTTCGTTGAGCGCGAGTGTGCCGGGCGTTGCGCTGTCCAATGTGATCAATCTGAACGGTGCCGGCCTGATGCTTGGCGGTGCCAACAGCCTCACGCTCGCCGGCGCGATCGGCGGTATCGGTGGATTGACGCTCGGCGGCGGCGGAGTCGTCACCTTGAACGGGGCCAGCAGCTATAGCGGTGGAACCCTGTTGAACGGTGGTGGTGGGCTCACCGTCGGTGCGAATGCCGCGTTGGGCATCGGCGCGCTGACGGTGGCCGGCGCTGGCGGCACGCTCAGCGTGGGCGTGCCGGGAGTCACGCTCGCGAATGCGGTTAACCTCAACGGCGGCCTGACAATTGGTGGCGGCAACACTCTGGGTCTGGGCGGCGCGATCGGGGGCACCGGTGCGCTGACGCTTAGCGGACCGGGGACGGTGACCCTGAGCGGCGCCAATGCCTATAGCGGCGGCACGACGCTGAGCGGTGGTGGCATTCTTGCGGTGGGCGCGAGCGCCGCGCTGGGAACAGGCGCGCTGACGGTGAGCGGCCTCGGTGGGACGCTGAGCGCGGTGACCGCGGGCGTTACGCTGGCGAATGCGGTCAGCCTCAACACCGGGTTGACCGTCGGTGGCAGCAACAGTTTCGGGGTGAGCGGCGCGATTGGCGGCACCGGTGGGCTGACGCTCGGCGGAACGGGAACGCTCACGCTGAGCGGGGCGAACAACTACACTGGGGGAACGATCGTCAACAGCGGCACGCTGGCGCTCGGCGCGGGCGGCCGCCTTGCGGCGGGCGGCGCCGTCAACCTTGCCGGGTCCGGCGCAATCTTCGATTTGAGCGCCGCGGGCGCGGCGCAGACGATCGGCGCGCTGACGGGTGTCGCGGGCAGCAGTATCTCGCTCGGCGGCAACAATCTGACGGTAAGCGGCAGCGCCAGCACCACCTTCGCCGGCGCGATTGGCGGCACCGGCGGGTTGACGCTGGGCGGCACGGGTTCGCTCACCCTCGCCGGCACGAACACCTATACCGGCGGAACGACCGTCACCGGCGGTACGCTCGCAATCGGACTTGGCGGTAGCCTTGCCGCCGGCGGGCCGGTCAACCTCGCCGGCGCCGGGGTCACGCTCGATTTGAGCGCGGCAGGGGGGGCGCAGACGATCGGGACGCTGACCGGCGTTGCGGGCAGCGCCATTGCCCTTGGCGGCACCAATTTGACCGTCGCCGGCAACAGCAACGGCACCTTCGGCGGCACGATCGGCGGCACCGGCGGCCTGACGCTTGGCGGGACCGGAACGCTCACGCTGACCGGGGTCAACACCTATACCGGCGGGACGGTGATCAATAGCGGGACGCTCGCGATCGGCGCGGGCGGCGGGCTTGCCGCGACCGGCGCGGTCAGCCTCGCCGGTGCCGGCGCGTCGTTCGATCTCAGCCTCGCCGGTGCCGCGCAGACGATCGGCGCCCTGTCCGGTGTCGCGGGCAGCAGCATCGCGCTCGGCGGCAACAATCTGACGGTGGGCGGCGGCGCCAGCACCACCTTCGCCGGCGTGATCGGTGGTACGGGCGGCCTGACGGTCGGCGGTACCGGCACGCTGACGCTCGGCGCGGCTAATGGCTACAGCGGCGGCACCACGCTCAACGGCGGCGGCGGGCTCGTGCTTGGCGCAAATGGTGCGCTCGGCACCGGGGCGTTGACCGTGAGCGGGCTCGGCGGCGCGGTCAATGTCGCCGCCCCCGGCATCGCGCTAACGAACGCCATAAATCTCACCGGCACGGGCCTCACGCTCGGCGGCAGCGATGACGTCGTGCTCGACGGCACGATCGCCGGCACGGGCGCGCTGACGCTCGGCGGCACCGGCACGGTGACGCTGAACGCTGCCAACAGCTATAGCGGCGGCACCAATCTCAGCGGTGGCGGCGGGCTTGCGCTCGGCGCCAATGGCGCGCTGGGCAGCGGCGCGCTCACGGTCAATGGGCTGGGCGGGACGCTCAGCGCTGCGACCGCGGGCATTACGCTGGCGAATGCGGTCACCCTCAATGGCGCCGGGCTGGCGATCGGCGGCGCCAACAGCTTTAGCATCAGCAGCGCAATCACCGGCACCGGCGGGCTGACCTTGGGCGGCACCGGCACGCTGACACTGACGGGAGCGAATGGCTACACCGGCGGGACGCTGATCAACAACGGAACGCTTGCGCTTGGCGCGGGCGGTAGTCTCGCCGCGGGGGGCGCGGTCGACCTTGCAGGCGCGACCTCGGTATTCGATCTGAGCGCGGCTAATTCTCCCCAGATCATCGGGGCGCTCTCCGGTGTCGCGGGCAGCCAGGTCGCGCTCGGCGGCACCAGTCTGACTTTGGGCGGGAGCGCCAATGGCACTTTTGCCGGCACGATCGCCGGCACCGGCGGGTTGACGCTCGGCGGGACCGGGACGCTCACCCTCGCGGGCGCGAACGGCTACACCGGCGGGACCACGCTCAACGGCGGGGGTGGCCTTGCGGTCGGCGTGAACGCCGCACTCGGCACGGGGGCGCTGACCGTTGGTGGGCTCGGCGGCACGTTGAGCGCCGCGGTAGGCGGGGTTACGCTCGCCAATGCGATCAACCTCAACGCCGGTCTCACGCTCGGCGGCAGCAATGATTTTGCGCTTTCCGGCCTGATCGGCGGAACCGGCGGGCTGACCCTCGGCGGGAGCGGGACGGTCACGCTCGGCGCCGCCAACAGCTATAGCGGCGGTACGGCGCTGAGCGGGGGCGGCGCGCTCGCGCTCGGTGCCAATGGCGCCCTGGGTACCGGCGCGCTGACCGTAAATGGTCTGGGCGGTACACTGAGCGCATCGATCCCCGGGGTCGCCCTCGCCAATGCGATCAACCTGAATGGTGCCGGACTGACGCTGGGCGGCGGCAATGATATCGCGCTGGGCGGAGCGATCGGCGGCAGCGGCGGGCTGACGCTCGGCGGCCTCGGAACGGTCACCTTGAGCGGCGCCAATAATTATGGCGGCGGCACGTTGCTCAGCGGCGGCGGCGGCCTTGCGCTCGGCACGAACACTGCGCTGGGAACGGGCGCGCTGACGGTGAGCGGATTGGGCGGCGCGCTAAGCGCGGCGATTCCCGGTGTCGTCGTCGCCAATGCGATCGATCTCAATGGCGCCGGTCTTGCGCTGGCCGGCGGCAACGGCCTTACGCTCAACGGCGCCATCGGCGGCACGGGCGGGCTGACGCTGGGCGGGACCGGGACGGTGACGCTCGGCAGCGCGAACACTTATGCCGGCGGCACCGCGCTGACCGGCGGCGGCGCGCTCGCCCTTGGTGCCAGCGGATCGCTGGGCAGCGGCGTGCTGACGGTCAACGGGCTTGGTGGCACATTGAGCGCGGCTGCACCCGGCATCGCGTTGACGAATGCGATCGACCTGAATGGCGCGACGCTGACGCTTGGCGGCACCAATAGTCTTGCGCTCAATGGCCTGATCAGCGGGACCGGCGGCCTCACCTTGGGCGGAACAGGGACGGTCACGCTGGGTGCCGCGAACAGCTATAGCGGCGGAACGACGCTCAGCGGCGGCGCACTCGCGCTGGGCGGTAGCGGCGCGCTCGGCGCCGGCGCACTGACGGTCGGCGGGCTCGGCGGAGCGCTCAGCGCCGGCGTGCCGGGCATTGCGCTTGCCAATGCGGTCAACCTCAACGGCGCCGGTCTGACGCTGGGCGGCGCGAACAGCCTGGCGCTCAACGGGGCGATCGGCGGCAGTGGTGGCCTGACCCTCGGCGGAACCGGGACGGTGACGCTCGGCGCCGCGAACAATTTCACCGGCGGGACGGCGCTCAACGGCGGCGGTGGGCTTGCGCTTGGTGCGAATGGCGCCTTGGGCATCGGCACGCTGACGGTGAGCGGGCTGGGCGGGACGCTGAGCGCGGCGGTGCCCGGCGCCAGCTTGACCAATGCGATCGACCTGAACGGCGCGGGTCTGACGCTCGGCGGCGCGAATGATATCGCGCTAAGCGGCGCGATCGGTGGGACTGGCGGGTTGACGCTCGGCGGGACGGGGACGGTCGCCTTGGGCAGCGCCAACAGCTATAGCGGCGGCACATCGCTGACCGGTGGCGGCACTCTCGCTGTCGGCGCCGATACCGCGCTCGGCACGGGCGCGCTGAGCGTTGGCGGGCTCGGCGGCACGTTGAGCGCCGCGACCAACGGCGTCGCGCTGGCGAATGCGGTCAACCTCAACGGCACGGGGCTGACCCTCGCCGGCAGCAACGACCTCGCGCTCAGCGGTGCGATCGGCGGGAGCGGTGGGCTGACGCTCGGCGGGACCGGGACGGTGACGCTGAACGGCGCGAATGCTTATAGCGGCGGCACGACGCTGAGCGGCGGCGGCGGCCTTGCGGTCGGTGCGAATGCCGCACTGGGGACGGGCGCCCTGACCGTGAGCGGGCTCGGCGGCACGCTGAGCGCGGCAACGAGTGGCGTCACGCTGGCCAACGCCGTCAACCTCAACGGTGCCGGTCTGACGATCGGCGGCGGCAACAATCTTGGCGTGAGCGGCGCGATCACCGGCACCGGCGGGCTGACGCTGGGGGGCACCGGGACGCTGACCCTGACGGGGGCGAACAGCTTTACCGGCGGGACGACGATCAACAGCGGCACGCTCGCGCTGGGGGCGGGCGGCAGCCTCGCGGCGGGCGGTGCGGTCAACCTTGCGGGCGCGACCGCGGTGTTCGATCTCGCCGCGGCAAACTCGCCGCAGACGATCGACATCTTGTCGGGCGTCGCCGGCAGCCAGATCGCGCTGGGCGGCACCAACCTGACGCTGGGCGGCAGCGCCAACAGTAGTTTCGCCGGCATGATCGGCG
>NZ_MKRR01000133.1:127770-130608 GCF_001897045.1 Sphingomonas sp. 66-10 | reverse complement strand
TGAGCGGCGGCGGAGGGCTCGTAGTTGGCGCTAATGGCGCGCTCAGCACCGGCGCGTTGACCGTCAGCGGGCTCGGTGGAACGCTGAGTGCAGCCGCGCCGGGCGTGGCGCTCGCCAATGCGATCGACCTTAACGGCGCGGGGTTGACCCTCGCCGGCAGCAACGACCTCGCGCTAAGCGGCGCGATCGGTGGTACGGGCGGGCTGACGTTCGGCGGCACCGGGACGGTGACGCTGAACGGCGCGAACGCCTATAGCGGCGGCACGACGCTCAGCGGCGGCGGCACCCTCGCGTTCGGTTCCGATAATGCGCTGGGGACGGGCGCGCTGACGGTGAGCGGGCTCGGCGCGACGCTGAGCGCCACCACCGCAGGCCTTACCCTCGCCAATGCGATCGACCTCAACGGCGCCAATCTCACCTTCGGCGGGGCCAACAATTACACCCTGAGCGGCGCGATCAGCGGCACGGGCGGGCTGATACTGGGGGGAACCGGCGTCGTGAGCCTCACCGGCGCCAGCAGCTATACCGGAGGGGTCGGGCTCAACGGCGGCAATCTGGTGCTCGGAGACAGTATCGCGCTGGGGAGCGGCGCGCTCACCGTGGGCGTGCTCGGCGGCACGTTGAGCGCGGCGAGCCCCGGCATCGCGCTTGCGAACGCGATCGACCTCAATGGCAATCTGACGCTCGGCGGCGCCAACAGCCTCGCGCTCAACGGCACGCTCGGCGGCACCGGCGGGCTGACGCTTGGCGGGACGGGCACCGTGACGCTCGGCGCGACCAATAGCTATAGCGGTGGGACATTGCTCAACGGCGGTGGCGGCCTCGCGCTCGGCGCGAACGGCGCGCTGGGCACGGGCGCGCTGACGGTCGGTGGCCTCGGCGGGACGCTGAGCGCGGCCGCGCCGGGCATTGCATTGGCCAATGCGATCGATCTCAACGGCGCGAACCTGACGCTTGGCGGCGCCAACGATCTCGCGCTGGGCGGCGTGATCGGCGGCACCGGCGGGCTGGTGCTCGGCGGCACCGGCACGGTGACGCTCAACAGCGCGAACAGCTTTGCCGGCGGCACGATACTCGACGGTGGCGGCGGGCTGGCGCTGGGCGCGAACGGCGCACTCGGCACCGGCGCGCTGACGGTGAGCGGTGCTGGCGGCACCTTGAGCGCAGCGGTGCCCGGCATCGCACTGGCCAATGCGATCGATCTCAACGGCGCGACGCTGACGCTGGGCGATGCCAATGGCCTCACGCTCGCGGGCGCGATCGGCGGAACGGGTGGGCTGACGCTCGGTGGGACCGGCACAATCACCCTTACCGGCGCCAACAATTATAGCGGCGGGACGACGCTCAACAGCGGCGGCGGGCTGGCGCTCGGCGCAAATACGGCGCTCGGCACCGGCGCGCTGACCGTGAACGGCCTCGGCGGGACGCTGAGCGCATCGGTCCCCGGCATCGCGCTGGCGAATGCCGTCGACCTCAACGGCGCCGGCCTGACGCTTGGGGGTAGCAACAGCATCGCGCTCAATGGCGTGGTCGCCGGCACGGGTGGCCTGACGCTTGCTGGCGCCGCCGCGGTGACCCTGGGCGGTGCCAACAGCTATAGCGGCGGCACGACGCTGAGCGGCGGGGGCGATCTTGCGCTTGGCACGAACACCGCGCTCGGCACCGGCGCGTTGACGGTGAGTGGGGCCGGCGGTGCCTTGAGCGCAACGCTGCCTGGCGTCGCGGTGGCCAATGCGATCAACCTCAATGGCGCGACGCTGACGCTCGGCGGCACCAACGACGTCGCGCTCAATGGCGTTATCGGCGGTTCCGGCGGACTGGTTCTCGCGGGCGCCAATACGGTCACTCTCGCCGGCACGAACAATTATGCCGGCGGGACGACGCTCAACGGGGGCGGCGGCCTCGCGCTCGGCGCGAACGCTGCGCTGGGAACGGGTGCGCTGACGGTCGCTGGACTCGGCGGGACGCTCAGTGGGGCCGTGCCCGGCATTAGCCTCGCCAATGCGATCGATCTCAACGGCGCGAACCTGACGCTCGGCGGCGCCAACGATCTCGCGCTCAACGGTACGATCGGCGGTACCGGGGGGCTGACGCTCGGCGGGACGGGCATTGTGACGCTCGGCGCGGCCAACGGCTACACCGGCGGCACCGCGCTGACCGGCGGCGGGACGCTCGCGCTGGGTGCAACCGGCGCACTGGGGACCGGTGCGCTGACGGTGAGCGGGCAGGGAGGGACGCTCAACGCAGCGGCACCCGGCATCACCCTTGCCAATGCGATCGATCTCAATGGCGCGGGCCTCACGCTCGGCGGCGCCAACAATCTCGCGCTGGGCGGCGTGATCGGCGGGACCGGTGGGTTGACGGTCAATGGCAGCGGAATCGTGACGCTGACCGGCGCTAATAATTACACGGGCGGCACCGCGATCGACGCGGGTACGCTCGCGCTCGGCGCGGGCGGCAGCCTTGCGGCAGGCGGCGCGGTCAACCTCGCCGGCGCGACCGCAGTGTTCGATCTGAGCGCCGCGGGCTCGCCGCAGACGATCGGCACCTTGTCGGGCACGGCAGGCAGCCAGATCGCGCTCGGTGGCACCAATCTGGTGATCGGGGGGAGCACCAACAGCGCCTTTGCCGGCGTGATCGGCGGCACCGGCGGCGTGACGCTCAATGGAATCGGTGCGCTGACCCTGACCGGCACCAACACTTATACCGGCGGCACCACGATCGACAGCGGCACGCTCGCGATCGGCGCGGGCGGCAGCCTCGCGGCGACGGGCGGCGTCAACCTTGCCGGCGCGGGCGCGGTATTCGATGTGAGCGGTGCTGGATCGCCGCAGACGA
>NZ_MKRR01000133.1:126906-127595 GCF_001897045.1 Sphingomonas sp. 66-10 | reverse complement strand
CGCGGTGTTCGATCTCAGCGCGGCTAATTCACCGCAGACGATCGGCACCTTGTCGGGCGTCGCCGGCAGCCAGGTCGCGCTCGGGGCCACCAGCCTGACGCTGGGCGGCGGCGCCAATAGTAGCTTCGCGGGACTGATCAGCGGTACGGGTGGCCTCGGTATCGGCGGGTCGGGGACGCTGGCGCTCACCGGGGTGAACAGCTACAGCGGCGGCACCACCCTCAGCGGCGGCGGTGGACTTGCGCTCGGCGCGAATGGCGCCTTGGGCAGCGGCGCGCTGACGGTTAGCGGGCTGGGCGGTACGCTCGGTGCGACCGTGCCCGGCATCACACTGGCCAATGCAATCAACCTCAATGATGTCGGCCTGACGCTGGTCGGCAGCAACGACCTCGCGCTCGGCGGTGCGATCGGTGGGACCGGCGGGTTGACACTCGGCGGGACCGGGACGGTGACGCTGAACGGCGCGAACGCCTATACCGGCGGCACGACGCTGAGCGGCGGTGGCGGTCTCGCGCTGGGCGGGAACGCGGCGCTCGGTTCGGGGGCGCTCATCGTGAGCGGTCTCGGCGGCACATTGACCACCGTCCTGCCCGGACTTGCGCTTGCCAACGCGATCGATCTCAATGACGCGACACTGACGCTCGGCGGCGGCAACAATATCGTGCTGAACGGCGTGATCGGCGGCACCG
>NZ_MKRR01000133.1:123912-126848 GCF_001897045.1 Sphingomonas sp. 66-10 | reverse complement strand
ACAACGCTTTAGGGGCCGGGGCGCTCACGGTGAGCGGTCCTGGTGGCACCCTGGGCGCGGCCGCGCCGGGCATCACGCTCGCCAATGCAATCAATCTGAATGGCGCCGCCCTGACGCTCGGCGGGGTCAATAATGTCGGTTTGACCGGGGTCATCGGCGGGACCGGCGGGCTGACGCTTGGCGGCACGGGCACGGTGACCCTCAGCGGCGCGAACAGCTATAGCGGTGGCACGACGTTCGGCGGCGGCGGTGGCCTCGCGGTCGGCGCGAACACGGCGCTCGGCTCGGGTGCGCTGACCGTGAACGGCCTCGGCGGCACGCTGAGCGCGAGCGTCCCGGGCGTCACACTGGCCAATGCCGTCATCTTGAACGGTGCCGGTCTCACGATCGGCGGCGGAGCCAGCCTAGGGCTGGGCGGCGTAATCGGTGGGAGCGGCGGGCTGACGCTGGCCGGAACCGGCACGCTGACCCTGGCGGGCGCGAACAATTATACCGGCGGGACGACGGTCAACAGCGGCACGCTCGCGATCGGCGCAGGCGGCAGCCTTGCGGCGGGCGGCGCGGTCAGCCTCGCAGGCGCGGGTGCGGTGTTCGATCTGAGCGCCGCCAATGCGGTCCAAACCATCGGCACTCTGTCGGGCGTCGCGGGGAGCCAGATCGCGCTCGGCGGCACCAGCCTGACCGTGGGCGGCGGCGGTAGCAGCGATTTTGCCGGTACGATCGGCGGAACGGGTGGGCTGACGCTCGGCGGGGGCGGCGCGCTGACCCTGACGGGCGCGAACAGTTACACCGGCGGCACGAGGGTCAACAGCGGCACGCTGGCGATCGGCGCGGGGGGTAGCCTCGCCGCGGGCGGCGCCGTCGACCTCGCCGGGCCGACCGCGATCTTCGACGTGAGCACCGCATCGTCACCGCAGAGCATCGGCACTCTGTCGGGCGTCGCGGGCAGCCAGATCACGCTCGGCGGGACCAGCCTCGCCTTGAACGAGAACGGCAGCAGCAGTTTTGCCGGCGCGATCAGCGGCACCGGCGGGTTGACGCTGAACGGTACGGGCACGCTGACCCTGGCCGGCGCCAGCAGCTATAGCGGTCCGACGACGATCAACGGCGGAACACTGGCCGTCACCGGCGCGATCGGCAATTCGATCGTCGCCGTGAATAATGGCGCGATGCTGACCGGCACCGGCAGCGTCGGTGGCCTCGTCGCGGCGGCCGGCAGCACCGTCGCCGCGCTGACCCCGGGGCAAGCGCTCTCGATCAACGGCGATGCGACGCTCCAGCCCGGGTCGACATTGCAAATCGCGATCAACCCGGTGCAGCGCGCAAGCCTTGCGGTGGCCGGATCGGCGCAGATCGGCGGCGCGACGCTCACGCTGGTCTCGGCGCCGGGCCAATATCGTCTCGGGACCACCTACACCGTCCTCAACGCGACCGGCGGGGTCCAGGGACAATTCGGCGCGGTCAATTCGACTTTCGTCTTCGTCGATCCCAGCCTGACCTATGGCTCGACCTATGTGTCCGCGACGCTCGAGCGCAACAGCATGCCCTTCGCCAGCATCGCCGCAACGCCCAATCAGGCGGCGGCGGCCGTTGCGATCGATCGGCTTGGCGTCAGCAACCCGATCGTTGGCGTCATCGCGGTTTCCGACGTACAAACCGCGCGCAGCGGCTTTTCGCAGCTCGCCGGTCAATTGCATGCCAGCGTGAGCTCGTCATTGCTGTCCGACAGCCATTATCTGCGCGATGCCGTGCTCGAGCGCGCGCGTACCGGGGCGGCTGGCGGCTCCGGTCCGCTCGGGGCGCTGTCCGCAGCGGGCAATATTCTCTGCCAGAATGCGGACCCGGTCGCGGCGGGCGAGGGGGCGATCCGGCATTGTGCAAGCGATTCGCCCTACCAGCCGGTCGTCTGGGGACAGGTGCTCGGCGGCTGGGGCAAGCTGCGTGGCGACGGCAATGCGTCGAGCCTCCACCGCGATCTCCAGGGGATGATCGCCGGCGTCGATGTCGCGCCGAGCGATGAGGTGCGGTTGGGCATCGCCGGCGGCTATACGCACAGCGGGTTCGACATTGCCGACCGGAATGGCACCGGGTCGATCGACAGTTATCATATCGCTGCCTACGGCGCCGGGCAGTTCGGCGGCTTCGGCGTGCGCGGGGGCGTCGCTTACAGCCTTTATCGCATCCACGGCGACCGCACCGTCGCCTTCGCCGACTTCCGCGACCGGCTGCGCAGCGGCTATGACGCGTCCGGAACGCAGGTGTTCGGCGAGATCGGCTATGGCATTCCGGTCGGCAAGGCGGCGGTCGAGCCGTTCGCGGGAATCGCCTATGTCGCGCTGCGTACCAACGGCTTCCACGAGCGAGGTGGCGCGGCGGCGCTGGTCGGGAACGCCAACCGGGCGCGTGTCGGCTTTTCCACCCTGGGCCTGCGCGGTGCGGTCGAGCTGGGCGATGCCGCCGGGTTCGATCTCAGAATTTATGCGACGGCGGGTTGGCGCCACGCGTTCGATGATGTCCGGCCCGTCGCCGCGCTCGCTTTCGTGGGCGGCGACGGATCGCGCTTCCAGACGGCGGGCGTGCCGATCGCGCGCAACACCGCCTTCGTCGAACCCGGCGTCGATATGACGATTGCGCGGCATCTGTCGCTGGGCGTCTCGTATCGCGGCCAGTTCGGCGACGGCGCACGCGACAATGCGGTGCTCGGGAATATCCGCTGGCGGTTCGGCGGCGCGACACGCCGGGCGCCGGAGACCGGGGTGCGCGCGACGGACGCGATGCCGGTCCTCTCGCCGCCGGTTCCCGCGCCGGCGCCAGCGGTTACGCCGGCCGCGGCGCCGGTCCCGGTGG
The DNA here is from genome assembly GCF_001897045.1 of Sphingomonas sp. 66-10. NCBI lineage: Bacteria > Pseudomonadati > Pseudomonadota > Alphaproteobacteria > Sphingomonadales > Sphingomonadaceae > Sphingomonas > Sphingomonas sp. 66-10. The sequence continues at coordinate 124,001 of NZ_MKRR01000133.1, read as the reverse complement.
TCGTCCCCGCGCTCGCGCCTCAGGCCGAGGCGGTCGCTCCCGCGCAGCGGACCAGGGCGAAACGGCTGGTCCCGCGCAAACCGCGACAT
>NZ_MKRR01000133.1:94395-123866 GCF_001897045.1 Sphingomonas sp. 66-10 | reverse complement strand
GCTGCTCGCCGTCTCGATCATTTCGGGCGCGCACGCACAACGAGCAGAGAGCCGGTGGACGATCGCCGACGCAAGGGCGCTCCTGGCCTATATCGACGGGATCGAGAATGAAGGACTGATTCCCGCCGATTATGCGCCTCAAACGCTACGGCGCGCGATCGAAAATAGGGAAGGCGCGGTCCTCGACGCTGCCGCCGATGCTTCCTTCACCGCGCTGGTCGAGGATTTGCGTGATGGTCGCACGCCCGTCGATGACCGCGGTGCATGGTATGTCGACGACGACGACGAGATTCGTAACCCGGCCGACGCGGTGTTGGCGCGTGCCCTCCGCACGCATGACATCTCCGGCACCCTTGCGTCGCTCGACCCCACGGCGCCCGATTATGCTGCGCTGAAGGAGGCTTTGGCCGGGACTCCTGCCGCTGACATCCGCCGACGTGCGTTGTTGCGCGTCAATATGGATCGCTGGCGCTGGTTTCCGCGCGACTTCGGCAGCGACTATCTGTTCGTCAACGTGCCCGAGTTCCGGCTTCGGCAGGTGCGCGGTGGCGACGTCGTTCGGAACTATCGCGTGATCGTCGGCAAGCCCGGCGATACCGCGACGCCGATTCTGGCGGAGAAAGCCGCGGCGGTCGTGCTCAACCCGGTCTGGACGGTGCCTGAGCCGATCGCCGAGGGCGAGAAGCTCGGCGCGCGCCTCTTCGCCCATCCCGACATGGCGCGGGCAGGGGGTTATGTCGTTCGCCGTGACGCCGGTGGCAGGATCGCCGTTATCCAGCAGCCGGGGCCCGCGAATGTGCTGGGCAAGGTCAAGATCGACATGCCGAATGCCTATGGGATCTACCTCCACGACACGCCGGCGCAGGATCTGTTCGATCGCGCCGTTCCCGCGCTTAGTCACGGTTGCATTCGCGTGGAAGGAGCAATCGCGCTGGCGACCGATCTCGTTGGGACGAAGGCGGATATGCCGCCGGGGGCGGTGAAGGCGATCGTCGGCGCCGGCCAGACGCGCAACATCGCGCTGCCGCGCCCGATGCCGGTCCTTATCGGCTATTTCACGATCGGCCCAACATCGAACGGCGGCTCACTGGCCGTCTTCGGCGACATTTACGGTTGGGACCCACCGGCAGCGGCAAGTTTCCAGCGGCCGCGCGTGCCGCGATGAAGAGGCTCAGGGATTACGCGTGGCAGGGGGTGGCTGGTTCTAGGGGCGAGCCATCGATCGGGCGCTCGGATCACCGTGATCCGAGCTCCCGACCGTCTAAAGTGAGGTTAGCGGCAGCGCACCTGGCCGCGATCGACCGAACGGCCGAGCAAGGCGCCGCCGGCGCCGCCGATCAGCGTGCCGAGCGTATCGCCGCCGATCGCGTTGCCGAGCAGGCCGCCTGCCAGACCACCGATCACCAGACCGGTGGTACCGTCGTTGCGGCGGCAATAATAACGCCCGTCGCGGCCGCGGTAGATGCGATCGTTGCGGCTGAGGCGGCGCTCCCGATAGCGCCCCGGGCGATAGGAATGCGATGCATCCCAGCCCTGCCTGTCCCCCTGCCAGCGATAATCGCGATCGCGATGCTGGGCGGCAGCCGGTGCCGGCAACGCGACCGGCAGCGCGACGGTGGCGGCAGCGATAGCGGCGACCAATTTCATACGCATGGGACATCTCCTTATTAGCGGAGGTTCAACGCTTCATCGCAGGTCGGGGTTCACCGCGCGCTGGCGCCGCTCTCGTGCTCGATTGAATTTACATTCTTTACTGAATGTAAATTCAATCTCGGCTTTAACATCTTTGGCGGCCGGGCCGCGCGATCGGGAGCACCGTCGATCGATCGGGCGCCCGGCCGGAAAGTCGATCAAAGGGAGAGGCAGATGAAGGGATTATCGCGAGCGGCCGTTGCGGCGCTCCTCGCCACCGTAATACCGGTGGTTCCGGCGCTGGCGCAGTCGGTGCCGAACGCACCCACCGGGCCGATCGAAACGAAATATTATGCCAACGGCCCATTCGCCACGACCCAGACCCGCTCGGCGGCACCGTGCGATTCAAAGGGCAACCAATGCGATATATTCTATCCCAGCGACGTCACTTCCTCGACGACGCGGTGGCCGCTGGTGGTGTGGGCCAACGGGACCGCGGCGACGCCCGACAAATATACCTATTGGCTGCGGCACCTCGCCTCCTGGGGTTTCGTGATCGTCGCGACCCGCGATCAGCAAACCGGATTTGGCAATACCGCGCTGGATTCGCTTGCTTATATGCAGGGCGAGGAAGCCGATCCGGCCAGCCCCTTCTACCATCGCATCGATTTCTCGCATGTCGGCGCGGCGGGCCATTCGCAGGGCGCCTCGGGCGCGGCCAATGCGATGTTCCATTCGAACGGGGTGATCAGTACCGCGGTGGTCTTCCATCTGCCGAGCCAGATGTGGTGCAATCCGGCGGACAATTGCCTGCTGACGCCGACCCTGGCCGGCGGGGCGGGGTCGATCTTCTATGTCAGCGGCACCGCCGACGGGCTGATCGCGCCGGATACGCAGGGCAGCGGGACGCAGCTCAATTCGCAAACCGCTTATTACAACGCGACGCCGGCGGCGATGGCCAAGGCCAAGGGATTGCTCAAGGGCACCAACCATAACGATATCTCGGGCACGCCGGGGTGCGGGCTGCTCGGGATTCTCCAATCCTGCAACAACGGGACCTATGGCTATCTCGGCTTCCCGACCGCGTGGCTGGTGTGGAAGCTCAAAGGCGATGCCGCCGCCGGCGCGGCGTTCAAGGCCGGATCCGGCGAGTTCTTCACCGCTAGCGCATGGACCGGGCAGGTCAGCAACGTGCCGTGATCGTTGCGGTCGCACGTCCGCCGCGAAAAAGCGGCGTGCGGCCGAGGATCGGTTTCCCCGACAGAGACGAGAATGAGGCGATGCGTCGCGTAACAGACCGTTATTTGCTTCCCCTTGCGGTGGTCGCGGTGATCGCGGCCGCCGTCTTCCTCTTCTTCCGCGCGCCCGCCGCGCCCGAGGTCGCGCGGACGAAAGCGATCGATACCGGCACCGCCGAACCGATGGAGCCGCTGCGCGCCCACGCGGCGCCGACTCCCACGGGATCGCCGGCCGCGACCGCGCCTACGCCGGCGATCGAGACCGCGATCCTCGCGTCGATCGCCGATCGCGGTGCCGAATTGCGCAGCGTTGCGGTCCGCCGCGACGCCCCGCAGATCGCGTGTGGCGAAAAGCGCACTTCGAGGGATCCGGTGTTCAGGCGCTTCGTCTGGCTGGGGCATCTGAAGATGCTCGCCACCGACGACGGCTCGCACGAGTTCGACCGGATCGCGATGATATGCCGCGAAGGCCAGCCGCTGCCTTAGCGCGGTCAGTCGGTGCGCCGCGCCGGCCCCGGGCGGCCCTGCGCGTCGACCAGGCCCGCTTTCGTCGCCCCCTCGATCAGCATCTTGAGAAAGTCGATCGAGCGGCGGGTGTCGGCGGGGTTGGGCGTCAGCACCTGCGCGATCGAAAGGCCGCGCACCGCCCAGACGAACAACCTGATCGCGGCGCGGGTCTCGGCCTCGTCGTCGCTGCCGAACTGCTCCTTGATCGCCTCGAACGACATCTGCTCGATCTGCGCCTGCATCGGCATGACGAGCGCGGCGAGCTCGGGATCGCTGCGCGACGCCTGCAGCACTTCGAGCACCGCGAGGCCCGAGGGTTTGCTCAGCACCGCCCACAGCATGTCGGGCCAGTCCGAAAGAACCGCCGCACGACCGCGGCTGGCGGCGATCTCGCGATAGCTGCGATGCTCCTGCTCGTAGACGGTGCAGATCACCGCCGCCATCAATTGCGCGCGCGTGCGGAAATGGTGACGCATCGCGCCGCGCGTCACGCCCGCCTCTTCGGCGATCAGTTCGATCGGCGTCTTGCTGTAACCGTTGCGATAAAGCAGCCCGATCGCGGCTTCCAGCAGCGCCTCGCGGGTTTCCGCGGTGCGCTCGGCCTGGGTTCGACGTTTCCTTGCCGGTGCTGCTGCCGTCACCCTTTTGCCCGTCCCTTCGATGCCCGGCCGGTCAGGGGCCGCGCTTTCCGCCGATGTGGCGGGACGGGGGAGGGTGCGTCAAGGACGACGCTCAATCATATTCCAGCTTCGGATACCAAGTTTCTCCGCGCCCTTCGGGGGTGAGATCGAGCGCGGTCCATAAGGGCGCGAAATCGGGGCCGCCGCGCGGGTCCTTGCCGGGGTCCGCCATCTCGCCGGTCATTTCCCCTTTCCAGAACAAGCGGACCTCGTCGCCATCCTTCCGGAACACCGCAAGCAGCGGATATTCCGCCTTGGTCGCCGGATCGAACACGCCGAAATCGAGCGGATAGCTGTCGCCCACCGTCTGGTGGAACCGCAGGTGATGCCAGCCGCGCTCCTGCGCAAAGGCGATCTGCCGCTCGACCGGGCTGCGCCCGAACACCGCCAGCGCGACCCGCTGTCGCAGATCATTGGCATTGGCGTTGAGCGGCCCGAGCAAATTGGTGCACATCGGGCACGGGCGCGCGCGCTCAGGGCCGTACATCCAGAAATAGGTCAGCAAGCTATTCTTGTCGCCGAACAGGTCGATCAGGCGGACCTCGGTGCCGTTCGCGTCGCTAAAGCGATAGTCCGCTTTAATCAGCGGGCCGGGCGGCAGCTCTCGGCGCAGCGCCGCGACCCGGTCGAGATGGCGCTGCAGCTCGATCTCTTCCGCCAGCAGGCTTTGCCGCGCCCGCGCATAATCGGCGGATTCATCGGGGGAAGGTTTGCGCAATGCAGCCAGTTCGATTGACGAGGCAGGCATCTTGTCCCCCCAATTTGCGACCGGTTCCGTGCGCAACAAATTGGCGGGCGGCTTGGTTCCGTGCGCCGGTCAGGCTCGCGCGGCGGGGTGATGCAGCGACACGGCAGTCGCGCCGAGAATGCCCGAGACGATCGCGGAGACGGCAAGGTCGTCGGTCGCCTGCTGGAGCAGCAGTGCGACGGCGCCGAGGACGACCGTCCCCCCAAGGAACGTGAACACCGAACGAAGCCGCGATGCGGCGTTATGGGAACGGTTTGCGACATGCCGGTCGACGAGCAGCCGCACGTCGCGAAGCGCATGCCGATCGAACCCGGCGGCGGCGATCGCGGTTTCCTCAATCGGATCGAGCGCTTCGCCGTCGAGACGGTAAAGCACGGCATAGCGGCGCAACGCCTCGAGCCGCGGATCGGCAAGCGCCGGCTTGGCGCGCCGGCCCGCGAGCCAGCCGCCGATCCGGGCAAAATGGCCCGGCGCACCGAGCGACGAGCGCGTGTCGCCGTAGGACAGTCGCAGCACCTCGCGCTCGATCGCGCCGAATTCGGCGCGCGGGCGCCGCACCGCGCCGGCCGCCGATGCGTCCGGCATCTGTTCGAATTGCACATAGGCCATGATCGTCATGCTCCTGTTCGTGCTGCGCGATGTCGCCGCGCCCTCATTCATATCGGCCGATCGCATGCTCGATAAAACCGGCAAAAGATCGATAATTCTTTTCTAGTTTCTTGAAACTCTCCACGCTCGTCGGGGCCTCAATGCGCTGCGCCCGGTTCGATCTGCCGCGCCGGCTTGGGGGCGGCCCAGATCAGCATCGCGGCGACGAAGAACATCCCCGCCGAGACCAGGAAGACATGATTGGTCGCGAGCGAGCTCGCCTCGGTGCTCACCAGCCGCTCGATCTGCCCGGCGATCGATCCGGGGTCGAACCCCTGGCTCTGCAGCGCGGCCACGGTGTCGTCGGTATTGAGCTTGCCGACCAGCTCGCTGTGCGCGGCGCGGGTCTGATTGTCCCAATAGGTCGTGACGATCGAGGTGCCGACCGCGCCGGACAAGGTGCGCAGGAAGCTCATCAGCCCCGCCGCCGATTCGAGCTCGTCGGGGTCGACCGCGCTCAACCCGATCGTGGTGATCGAGATGAAGAAGAACGGCATGCCGACGCCCTGCAGCAATTGCGGGATCGCCAGCGTCCAGAAATCGGCGCCGCTGAACCAGTGCGTCCGCAGCAATGATGTCGCGCCGAGCCACAGCACGCCGAAGCAGACGAGGATGCGCGCGTCGACGCGGTTGGACAGATTGGCCGCGATCGGTGCCACCAGCAGCGCCGAAACGCCCGTGAACGCGGTCGCATAGCCCGCCCAGGTGGCGGTATAGCCAAGATCGGCCTGCAGCCATTGCGGGATGATCACCGCGGTGGTGAAGAAGGTGCCGAAGGCGAAGGCGAGCGCGATCACGCTGGCGGTGAAGCCGCGGGGGCGGAAGACGCGCAAATTGACCGCGGGATGCTCCTCGGTCAACTCCCAGGCGCAGAACACCGCGAAGCCGACCGCCGCGATCACCGCCAGCGCGATGATCAGATGGTTGTTGAACCAGTCGCGATCGTGGCCGAGATCGAGCATCAGCTGCAGCGCGGCGATCCACACCACGAGCAGTGCGAGCCCGCTGCGATCGATCCGCGCCGGGCGCAGCGCGGTCTCGACCGGGCGCAGCAGCAGGATCGCGGCGGCGATGCACGCGATCGCGACCGGCAGGTTGACGAAGAAGATCCAATGCCACGACCAATTGTCGCTGAGCACGCCGCCGAGGATCGGGCCGAAGATCGGCGCGGTCACCGTCGTCATCGACCAGATGCCGAGCGCCTGCCCCTGCCGCTCCTTGGGGAAGATGCGCATCATCAGCGTCTGGGTGATCGGCATCAGCGGGCCGCCACAGAAACCCTGGCCGAGCCGGAACAGCACGATCTCGGGGAGCGAGGTCGAGATGCCGCACAGGAAGGAGAAGAGCGCGAAGCCGATCAGCGCGCCGATGAACAATTTCACGCTGCCGAAGCGTGCGGTGAGGAAGCCCGTGAGCGGCACGCACACCGCCTCCGCCACCGAATAAGAGGTGATGATCCACGTCCCCTGATCGGGCGCCACCCCGATCGCGCCCGAAATATGCGGGACGGAGACGTTGGCGATCGTGGTGTCGAGCACCACCATGAAATTGCTCAGCCCCAGCCCGAGCGCCGCGAGCAGCAGCGGCAGGCCGGAAAGCGTGACGGGTTGTTCGGATTGCGTGGCCACGGATGTTGCCCTCCTTCGGGCTGGCGGCGGAGCGCTCAGAGGTGGATCTCGGCGTCCATCGACAGCCCGACGCGCAGCGGATGCGCCTTGAGTTCGCGCGGATCGAGCCTGATGCGCACCGGCAGCCGCTGGACCACCTTGATCCAGTTGCCGGTCGCATTCTGCGCCGGGATCAACGCGAACGCCGCGCCGGTCCCACCCGAAAAGCCGGTGACCGTCCCGTGGAACACGACGTCGCTGCCGTAGAGGTCGGAGGTGACCGTCACCCTCTGCCCCGGCTTCACGCGGGTGAGTTGGCCTTCCTTGAAATTGGCGTCGACATAAAGCTGGTCGACCGGCACGATCTTCATCACCGCGGTGCCGGCGGCGAGCCGCTGGCCGACCTGGACCGCGCGGCTCGTCACCACGCCGTCGACCGGCGCGCGGATCACGGTGCGCGCGAGATCGAGCCGCGCCTGATCGACCCGCGCCTGCGCGGCGAGCACGTCCGGGTTGGTCTCGACCGTCGTGCCGGTGGTCAGCGCGCGATTGGCGGCGAGATCGCCTTTCGCGGCATCCTTGGCCGCGATCGCCTGCTGCACCGCGCTGCGCGCGCTGTCGAGGCTGCTCTTCGCCGCGGCATAGCCGTTGACCGCGGAGGTCAGCTCGTCGGCCGAGACCGCGCCGCTCGGTGCGAGCTTCCTGCGGCGGTCGAGATCGACCGACGCCTTCTGGAAAGCCGCCTGAGCCGAGGCGAGGCCGGCCTGCGCGCTGGCGATCGCCTGATCGCGCGCCGCCAGCGTCGCGGCGAGCGACTGGCCGGTCGCGCTGGTCTGCCCGAACTGGCGCTTCGCCTTGGCCAGCGCGGCCTCGGCATCGGCGAGCGCGATCCGCGCATCGGCATCGTCGATCCGCACGAGCACGTCGCCGCGCTTCACATTCTGCGTGTCCGACACCAGCACCTGCGCCACCTGCCCCGCGACCATCGGGGTCACCTGTGCGGTATCGGCGCCGACATAAGCGTTGTCGGTCGAGACATAATGGCTGCCGACCGCCACATACCAGATGCCATAGCCGCCGCCGGCGAGCAGCACCGCACCGGCGATGCCGAGCAGCGCCTTGCGCCGCTTGGGATTGCCGGGGGCGGGTGGGGTGGCGATCTCGGCGCTCGCGTCGAAACGGGGATCGGCGTCAGCCATGAATCTTGTCCTTGGAAACCGCGCCGGCTGCGGCGCTGACGGGGGAGGGGGAAGCAGCGACCGCGCCGCCGCCGAGCGCGCGCACCAAAGCGACGTCGAGGGTGAAGGCGCGCGCCTCGAGATCGACCACCACGCGCTGCTGCTGGAGCATGCTGTTCTGCGCGGTGAGCACCGCAAGGTAATTGGAGAGCCCGCCCTGGTAGCGCAGCTTCGCGACGGCATAGGCCTCCCGCGCGTCGGCGAGCGACTGACGCGACTGGGCAAGCTGTTCGCCGAGCATCGACTGGCTGGTGACCGCATCGGCGACGTCGTGGAACGCCGTGGCGACCGCGCCGTCATAGCTCCCGACCGCTTCGTCATAGCTGGCGCGCGCGACGCGATATTTGCCCCTGATCTCGCCGCCGTGGAAGATCGGCAGGCTCACCGCGGCGGCGGCCTGCCCGTTGTGCGATCCCGACACGAACAGGTTCGAAAGCCCGAGCGATTGGAAGCCGACCAGCGCGGTCAGGCTGACCGAGGGATAGAAATCCGCCCGCGCGGCCTTGATCCGCGCCGCGCTCGCCTCGACCCGCGCGCGCGCCGAAACGATGTCGGGACGGCGACCGATCAGATCGGTGGTGACGTCGGCCGGCACGCTGCGCGCGGCGAAGGAGAGCGTCGGGCGCTGGATCGAAAGCCCGCGGTCGGGACCCTTGCCGATCAGCGCGGCGAGCCGGTTGCGGGTGAGTGCGATCGATTCGTCGATCTGGGAAAGCTGGGTCCGCTCGGCCGGCACCGCGGCATCGGCCTGTTTGAGCTCGGCGCGGGTATCGAGCCCGACCGCGACGCGATCGGCGACCAGCTTCTGCGTCTCGACGCGCGAGGCCACCGCGTCGGCCTGCACATCGCGCTCGGCAAACAGCCGCGCGAGATCGGCATAAGCGCTGGCGATATTGGTAGCGAGCAGCAGCCGCGCCTGTGCGACATCGATCGCCGCCGCATCGGCATCGGAGGTCGCTGCGCGCAGATTGGCGCGATTCTTTCCCCACAGATCGAGGTCGAAGCTGAAATCGAGCGCGGCGCTGCCGGTATCCTTCCACCCCTTCGGGACGAAGGCGGCGGGGATGCCGTTGTTGTAGCTTTGCTTGGCGCCGCCGGCCTGCGCCTGCGCGTCGACCCGCGGCAGCAGCGCCGCGCCCGCCTGCTGGCGATAGCCGTCGGCCTGCCGCAGCCGCGCGATCGCCGCGGCGATATCGGGCGCGCCGGACAGTCCTTCCTCGATCAGCGTGGTGAGCTGGGCATCGCCATAGCCGCGCCACCAATTGCCGTCGGGCCAGGTTGCCGCGGGCGAGACGGCGGGGGCAAGGCTTTGGTCTGCCGCGAAGCTTTGCGTCGCGCGCATCTCCGGCCGCGGCCCGAGCGGCGGGACGGAGACGCACCCCGACAGCAGCAGCGCAAGCGCTGCCGCTCGCAGCGACGCCCGATGATCAGTGACGACTCGCACGATTGAAACTCCGTACCAGTAAGTACGGTTTTTCGCCTGATCCCGCGTGCCGCTCTTGTCAATATAAAATCGTACTATATGGTACGGGAATATGAAGGAAGCAGCGAAACCCGCGCCGGGCCGCCGCGAAGCGCGCAAGGCCGAGCGCCGCGCCGCGATCGTCGCGGTCGCGTGGCGGCATTTTCTCGAACACGGCTATGATCGCACCTCGATGTCGGCGATCGCCGAGGAAATGGGCGGCTCCAAGGGTACGTTGTGGAGCTATTTCGCCTCCAAGGAGGAATTGTTCACCGCGGCGATCGATGAGGTGACGACCGCCTTCCGCGCGTCGGTGATCGAAATTCTCACGCCCTCGCGTGAGCCGCGCGAGGCGCTGACGATCCTTGCCGAGCGCCTGATCGATCGCATCACCTTGCCCGATGCGATCGCGCTCCAGCGCCTCATCGTTGGCGAGGTCGAGCGTTTCCCCGAAATCGGGCGGATCTTCTACGATCGCGGACCGGGTGCCGGTCAGGCCGTGCTGATCGATTATATCACCGCGCAGGTCCGCGCCGGCAATCTGTCGGCGGACGATCCGCGGGAAGCGGCGCTGATGTTCTTCAATCTATGTGCCGGCGGCTATCATCAGCATGTCCTGTGGGGCATCGCCGATCACGACGACCGCCGCGCGAAACGCGAGGCGGCGCTCGCCGTCCAGCATTTCCTCCATTGCTATGGCGCGCATCGCCCGGCTGCCGGCTGATCTTTCCGGCGCGGGCGATGCGTTCATCAGGCATCGGCTGCGCCGACAGGGAGACGCAGCGAGTTTCGTGATCCCGTTATGTGCGGAAATAAGCGCATGATTGCGCTGCTCCTCACCGATCGCGACGCTCGCAGGCGCGAAGCCGTCAGCGCCCGAGATGATTGCGCTCAATACGCAGATCAAATGTTCGCGCCGACACGTCACTCGGGACATGACCGTGAGATACTGCGGCTACTTCCTCGGCATCGCGTTCGGCGAGGAAGAAAGCGATTGACAATAACGTAGGCGCCTACATTATTGTCCGATGAGACGGCGGGACATGCTTGCGGGCCTGAGGCGCCTTCGTGCGGGCGTCCGCCCGGTAGCGCTGCCGTTGCTCGGCCTGGTGCTCGCCGCTGCATCGCCGGCCATTCCGCCCTGGGGGTTCGATCTCGGCGGGATGGATCGTTCGGCGAAGCCGGGCGACGACTTCGACCGATACGCCAGCGGCGCCTGGAAGCAGGCGATGCCGATCCCGCCCGATCGTAGCGCCTGGGGGCCCTTCGCGATGCTCCGTGCGAAGGCCGAGAGCGACGTCAAGGCGATCGTCGATGACATTGCCGGGCGGCCGCAACCAGCCGGGTCGATTGAGCGCAAGATCGCCGATGCCTACAACGCCTATCTCGACACCAAGGCGATCGAGGCGGCGGGATTGGCCCCTGCCAGCGCGGACCTCGCGCTGATCGCCGCGGCTCGTTCGCATGAGGATGTCGCGCGGCTGATGGGGGATCCCGAGCTCGGGCTCGGCGGCCCCTTATCCCTGACGCCGTGGCCGGACGCCGCGAACCCCGATCGCTATGCGATCAATATCGTCCAATCGGGCCTCAGCCTCCCCGATCGGGATTTCTATTTGAAAACGGACCCGCGGTCCGTCGAGGTGCGGGCCAGGTTCCGATCCTATGCCGCGCGGATGCTGGCGCTCGATCATTATCCTGATCCCGAGGCCGCGGCCGACAATGTGCTGGCACTCGAGACCGCAATCGCCCGGGCGCACTGGACGCGCGAGAAGCGCGCCGAGCGCGATCTGACCTATCACCCCAAATCGCGCGCCGAGCTCAAGGCGTTCGCACCCGATTATCCGTGGGACGCGACGCTCGACGCGCTCGGGATCGCCCGCCACGACTTTTACGTCCTCAAGGAGGACAGCGCGATCCGCGAGCTGGCCGGGCTGTTCGGCCGCACGCCGGTCGCGACGTGGCGCGCCTATATGACGTTTCATTATCTGAACGGCATGGCCGATGTGCTTCCCGCGGCGTTCGACGACCTGTCATTCGACTTCAACGGCCGCGTGCTTTCCGGCCTGCCGCAGAAACGGGAGCGCTGGAAACGCGCCACGGTCGCGCTCAACGCGGCGCTCGGCGAGGCGGTCGGCCAGCGCTACGTCCAGCGCCATTTCACGCCCGATGCGAAAGTGCAGATCACCGCGCTGGTTGAGAATCTGCGGACTGCGTTCCGCGCCCGGATCGAGCGGCTCGACTGGATGTCGGCCGGCACGAAGCAGGCCGCGCTGACGAAGCTCGCAGCGATCCGTGTGAAGGTGGGCTACCCGGAGAGCTGGCGCGACTATGCGACGCTGGAGGTCCGCGCGGGCGATCCTCTCGGCAACCGCAAGCGCGCGCTGCTGTGGGACTGGAAACGACGGATCGCGCGCCTCGCGCAGCCGGCCGACCGCGACGAATGGGGAATGACCCCACAGAACGTCAACGCCTATTCCAACAGCTTCTTCAACGAGATCGTCTTTCCCGCCGCGATCCTGCAGCCGCCCTACTTCGATCCCGCCGCCGATCTCGCGGTGAATTACGGCGGTATCGGCGGCGTGATCGGTCATGAGATGAGCCATGCGTTCGACGATCAGGGCGCGAAGACCGACGCGAAAGGCGCTCAGCGCGACTGGTGGGAAAAGGCCGACATCGTCCGGTTCAAGGCACTGACCTCTCGCCTTGCCGAGCAATATTCGCGTTATGAGCCGATCCCGGGGGTCCAGCTGAATGGCCGGACGACGCTTAGCGAGAATATCGGCGATCTTGGCGGCCTCAATGTCGCGCTGGAGGCCTATCATCTCGCGCTCAAAGGGAAGCCCGCGCCGATCCTCGACGGCACCACCGGCGATCAGCGGGTCTTTCTGTCGTGGGCGCAGACCTACCGGGAAAACATCCGCGACGAGGCGCTTAGGGCCGCCCTCGCATCGGACCCGCATAGCCCGTCAACGTTCAGGGTGAATGGCGTCGTCCGGAACATCGACGCCTGGTACGACGCGTTCGGTGTGAAACCGGGCGATCGTCTCTACCTCGATCCCGTCGACCGTGTGCGTATCTGGTAGCGACGCCCCGGGGTTTTCCGCGCTTATGACGCGAGCCGAGTGCATTAGTTCCTGCAAGCCAGCGCGATCGCTCGCTATAGCGTTCCCCATGATCAAGACGCTGCTCGTAGCCGGCCGGGACCGCAATCGGCTCGCGGAGATTTTTCGTGTCGCTTCTCGATTTGGGCTCGGCATGCTCCTGGCGCGTCTTGGGCTCGAACAGGGGGAGCAGGCGGAAGAAGGCGCCGACGAGCCGCAGAGCCTGCCGCGGCGGACGCGCCTGGCGCTCGAGGCGCTCGGCCCGACCTTCGTCAAGCTCGGCCAGATCCTCGCAACGCGCGGCGACCTGCTGCCGCCCGAGTGGATCGCCGAACTGGAGAAGCTACATAGCAGCGCGCCGACCCTGCCGTTCGAAGAATTGCGCGCGGCGGTGGAGGCGGCGCTCGGCCAGCCTCCGGAAGCCACGTTTGCCCAATTCGACGTGGCGCCGCTTGCCGCCGCATCGATGGCGCAGGTGCATCGCGCGACCTTGCACGACGGACGACAGGTGGTGCTCAAGATCCGCCGCCCCGGCATCCGGCCGCGCATGGAGGCGGATCTCAGGCTGATTGCACAGCTCGCCGCGATCGCGGAGGCAGCAAGCGCCGAGGCGCGCCGTTTTGCGCCGTCCGCGCTGATGCGCCAGTTGGCGGAGGCGGTGCTGGAGGAGCTCGACTACACCGCGGAGGGCCGCAACGCCGATCGCCTGCGCGCCGACTTTGCGCGCGAACCGCGCGTTGTGGTGCCGGAGATACATTGGGCCTGGACGTCCGAGACCCTCTTGGTGATGGATTATGTCGAGGGCATCGCGCCGCGCGACGGCGACACATTGCGTGCGGCCGGGATCGATCCGGCCGCGATCGCCGAATTGGGCGCCGACCTCGTCCTCGATATGGTGCTGGTCAACGGCCGCTTCCACGGCGATCCACATCCCGGGAACCTGTTGTGCCTGCCCGGCAATCGCATCGCGCTGCTCGATCTCGGTATGATCGGCCACGTCTCGCCGCGCCGCCGCGAGGAGTTCATCGGCTTCACGCAGGCGCTCAACGCCGGCGATCCGGCGCCATTGGCCGATGTCCTCGCGGCCTGGTCCGTGGGAAGCGGCGTGCCCGCCGAGCGGGTGCGGGCCGCCGCCGAGCGGTTGATCGCGCGGCACGGCGGTGGGCGCCTCGTGCTGAGCGCGGTGGTCACCGACTTCATGGCGCTGATACGGGACGAGGGCATGACCCTGCCGTCCGATCTGTTGCTGATCTTCAAGGCGCTGATCACGGTCGACGGGGTGTTATCCGGGATCCAGCCGGACTTCGATCTGTCCGAAGCGATGCAACGCTCCTCGCTGCGGATCGCGCGCAAACGGCTGTCGCCCGAGCATTGGATGCCGACCGTGCAGGCGCTGGCGTGGGAACTGAGCAAGATCGGCGACGACGCGCCGCGCCTGCTGCGGGCGGCGATCCGTCGCCTCGAAGCCGATCCTGCCGGGACCGCCGTCGCGCGGGAAGAGGGGGGCGCAACCGCGTCCGCGGCCCGTTTGATCGCGGGCGCCATCCTCGTCGCGGCGGTGATCGTGGCCGGCGCGCTGCTGCTCTCCTGAGCACTTTCGCCGGGCGACCCTAATCTGCGCCGTTCAGATGTCCCTCCGCTGGCGAGGCTCAACGTCGAATACCAGCAGCGTCGAAGTGGCCGTCGCGCACAGCCGGCCTTCGCCGTCGTGGAGTTCGGCTTCGGCGAACGCCACCCGGCGGCCAACCGAGACGGTGCGGCCGGTCGCGCGTACCGTGCCGCTGTTCTCGCTTAGCCCACGCAGGTAGGAAACCTTGAGTTCCAGCGTGGTATATCCGCGTTCCGGCCCGAGTTGGGAGTGCGTGGCGATGCCGCATGCACTGTCGAGCAGCGTCGCGGCATAGCCGCCGTGAACCGCGCCGAGCGGGTTATAAACGCTGCGGTCAGGCTTCCCCTCGAACACCACGTGCCCGCGCTCGACCTCGACCAGATCGAAGCCGAGCGTCTGTCCGATCGGGGCCTTCAACCCGCCGCCCAACATCGCCTGAAGCTGCGCCAGGCCATCGGGGCCGCTGCCTTCGTCCGCCATCTTGCTCACCACGGCTCATGGAACGGCCGGAGCTCCGCGAGGAACGACCACGCGTCGCGCGGTTGGTGCGCGAGGTGGAACACCTCGGCCGCGATCGATGTCGGCGAGATGAAAAAGTCGTCCGGCTTGTCAGGCTGAAGTTCGCGCTGCCACGGCACGTCGATCGCCGCGTCGATGACGAGATAGGCGACATGGACGCCTTTCGGCCCCAGGTCGCGCGCCAGCGATTCCGCCAGGATGCGCTGCGCCGCCTTGGTCGGTGCGAAGCCGGCGAACGCGGCCTTGCCGCGCTGCGCCGAGGTGTTGCCGGTGACGATCAGCGCGCCTTCGCCCGCCTCGATCATTGCCGGCGAGGTCAGCCGGGCGAGGTGGAACAGCGCCATCGTGTTGATGTCGAAGTTCTTCTGCAGCGTCTCGGGCGCGATGTTCATGAACGTGCCGAACGCGCCGCCGACCGCATTATGAACGACGACCTTCGGGAATCCCACGTCAGCCACAGCTCGCTCCAGCGCCGCGGCGTCGCTGACGTCGCACGGCACCGCGATCGTATCGGCGATCTCCTGCTCCAGCGCGGCGAGCCGGGCGGCATCGCGCGCCAGCATCGCCACACGATAGCCGGCCTCGGCGAAGCGTCGCACGACGGCGGCGCCGGTTCCCGGCCCGACCCCGGTGACGAGCGCCAGCGGCTTTGCCCTGTCGGTCACGCGGCTTCCTCCAGGCGCTCGAGTTCCTCGCGTACGAAATCGAGCCGATCATTGCCGAAGAACATCGTCTCGCCGACAAAGACGGTGGGTGAGCCGAAGACGCCCCGCGCGGCGGCTTCGTCGGTGTTCGCGTCGAGCTGCTCGATCACCGCTGGCGTGTCGATCCGCTCGGCGATCGGGATGGCGTCGATGCCCGCCGCCGTGATCGCGGCGAGAACATCGTCCTTCGTGGCGAGCGCGTTCCCCTCGCTCCAGCACGCCCGGTACAGCGCCAGCGTGATCGCCGCCGCCTCCGACGGAGAGCGAGCGGCGAGCACGGCGCGCGCGCAGGCCTCACCGTCGACCTCGCGCATGTTCGCCGGGTTGAGCGTGAGGCCGTAGCGCTGCGCCCAGCGGCCGAGATCCGCTCGCGCGTAGCGCCCCTTGGCCGCGCAAGTGATCGTGGTCGGCACGTTGCCGACCTTCTCCATCAGGGTCAGGACTTTCATTGGCCTGAGCGCGATGTCGACGTTCATCCCGCGCAACTGAGTGAAGGCGAGATAGCTGTAAGGACTACGGAAATCGTAGAAAAGCTCAATTGGCTGGGTCATGAATTGGCTCCCGTCGAGCGTTCGAGAAGATGGCGCACCGTGTCGTCGGCGCCAGGCCCTGCGCGAAGCCGGACGCGGTCGCGCGGCACCGCCTCGCGCGTTTCGGCGTCAACGAGCGCGAGGATCAGCGGTCTGCCGGTTTCGCGATCGACCATTTCGATCGCCGGCTGGCCGAAGCCACTGGCGTCCCAGCGATCGCCCCATTCGCGGAGAGCAACGCTGACCTTCCACAGGTCACGCCCCTTGGGCGTCAGACGATATTCATCGCGGGGAGGGCGTTCCTGGTAGCGGACGCGCTCGACGATGTCCGAGGCGGACAGGTGCTTGAGCCGCGCGGCGAGCGTCGCGGCCGGGATGCCTGTGCTCGCGCGAAGGTCGTCATAGCGGCTCAGGCCCAGCGAAAGATCGCGGATGATGAGCAATGCCCAGCGATCACCGATCAGCTCCAGCGCGCCGGCGATCGAACAGCGCATTCCGACGAACGATTTCGGCTTCATGGCGCGACTACCTCGTTCCAGCTTTGCAACCGATCAAACCAGCGCATCACATCTCCATCGTTGACGGACACTTGCCTTGGGAAGGGTCTTATTACTTCAATTATTGAAGCTTTACGCCCGATGTGGACGAAGCGCAAGGTGGGCGAATGCCGAGCCGGATGACAGGAAGCGCGTGCGAGATGATGGCCCAGGCGGCGTACCGTGACACCGGCACGAATGGCCGACTTGAACGGTAATCCGCCCGATGATCGTGGCGCCCCGTCGAAGCGACGCGTTTTCATGCCGGCTCCTGATGAGCGCGCGCGCGATGCCGGGCCCGCCAATGTGCCAGATATTCGAGCGCCGGGCGCAGCGAGTCCGCGGAAGGCGCGAGCGCATAGACCTGGCTCGCAGCCGGAGGCGGCAGATAAAGCCGACGCACAAGCCCGGCCGCTTCGAGATCACGCATCCGTTGGGCCAGAACATTGGCGCTGATCGCCGGCAAGGCGGCCCGCAGGTCGGAAAAACGCAGATCATTGTCCTTGAGCCGCAGGAGAATCTGCAAAATCCAGCGCCCTTCCAGCAGACCCAGCGGATCGCGCGGGGTGGTTACCCCGGATGAAAAAGCGCGATCGGAGGGACTCATCGGAACAATGGCAAGCTCGCTGGTATCGAATCGTGTTACATTACTTCAATGATTGAAGTCAATCAGGCCATTCGCCGTGAGACCAGCGCATTCCCGGAATGTGCTGCTCAATTGCGGTGGGGCGGGCCAAGGCGGCGCGGCGCGACGATGTGGTCGGAAGTATCGCTGCTGCGGGAGGCCGGAAAAAGGCTGGACGGCTACGCAGGAGTGCGACCACGATCGGCCCTTTGGCGCAGGTTCCTTTGAGCCCGAAAGCTGCCGCGGGTTTTCGGCACCGCGCACCGCGTTGCGCGGTAAGGCGCGCGACGGCGCGGCGGCTAATCGGATGTTCTCGGGGGTTGCTCGGGCGCCGCCTGTCCGCCGACAATTGTCGACGGGTGGGTGCGGAAGGAGGCGAAGGTTTCGCGCGCGCGAGCAAGACGCGCGGCCAGATCGGCGAGAGTGTCGGGGTGGCGCTCAGCCACGCTATAGCTTTCGCCCGGGTCGGCTTGCATGTCTTATATTGCGGATAGCCGTGCGACGGCAAATCCTTATAGTAATTGCGATAATAGTGGTCGCTCAGGCAGCCGAGCGGGTTCACCTGCATGAGCGGGGGCTCCTTCGAGCGCTAGGCCGCGCGCACCACGCAGCGGAAGCCGATATGGCTGGTCGAACTGTCGATCGCCTGGGGATGCCGCGCGGCAGGGCGATAGCGCTGGCAATAGCTCGGCGCGCACAGATGCGAGCCGCCTTTGATTACCTTGCGCGGGACCTTGCGCGCCGCGTTGGCCGGGTCCCAGCTCTGGAAAATCTTGGCGCCGCGCGGATTGTCGGCGACGCAGCATGAGGGCCTGGTCTTGGTCTTCCCGCGCGCCGCCGCAGCCGACGCATCCGCATACCAATCCTCGGTCCATTCCCAGACATTGCCGATCATGTCGTAGAGCCCGAAGTCGTTCGGCGGATAGGCGCCGATCGGCGAGGTGCGTTCCCAGCCGTCGAGCAGCTGATTGGCGAAAGGAAACAGGCCCTGCCAGGTGTTGGCGCGCCATTGCCCGTCGGGGGTCAGTTCGTCGCCCCAGGCGAATTCGCGCGCCTCGAGCCCGCCGCGCGCGGCATATTCCCATTCCGCCTCGGTCGGCAGGCTCTTGCCCGCCCAGTCGGCATAAGCCTTGGCGTCCTGATGGACGACGTGGACCACCGGGTGATCGTCGAGCCCTTCGAGCGAACTGTCGGGGCCGGTGGGGTGGCGCCAGTCGGCACCGAGCACGAACCGCCACCATTGCGACGGATCGGAGAGATCGACCGGCCCGGCGGACTTGGTGAACACCAGCGAGCCGGGTTGCGCGAGCGCGGGGTCGATATCCGGATAATCGGCGGGATCGGGGGCGATTTCCGCGAAGGTGACATAGCCCGTCTCGGCGACGAAGCGCGCGAATGCGCGGTTGGTGACGGGGGCCGCGTCGATCCGGAACGGGTCGACGCGCACGCGCCGCACCGGCGCCTCCTCCGGGTAGAAACGCTCCGACCCCATCGTGAACGTGCCACCGGGCAGGGCGATCATCGTGTCCGCGGTAATCGTGTCCAAATCCGGTTTCCCGTGCAAGCAGCCGACCGAGCGACGGGCGGTTTTTCCGCCCCGATCGGTTCAGAAGCTATCCTAACGAAGCCCCCTTGTGGCGGGAAGCGCCCTTGGGGAGCGCGATGAGATTGTGACCCCTCAGCGCGAGTACCCGATCGGTCGCGCGACCGGGGTGTGACGTTTACCCCTGAACTTTTCCAATCGATAGTACGATCGTCTCGAAAGCGTAATATTCATCGACTATCGCGCCCCTCATTCGGGGTTTAAGCGAGAGAAAATTCTATGTTGCGCGAGTCGCGGATGTTCGTACGATCGTTCTTATCCGTTGGCGCAAGCGGGCTCGCGTTCTTTGTCTTTCCCTGCGCAGCGGCCGCGCAGGCGCAGGCTGGCGATGCAGCGCGAACGCAGGATTCCGGGGGATTACAGGAGGTGGTGGTTACGGCGCAGCGACGAAGTGAGAATAGCCAAAGAGTGCCGCTGTCGATCCAGACGATCGACGGGCAAGCGATCGCCAATGCCGGCTACACCAATGTGACCGACCTCCAATATCTCGCGCCGGGCGTGCAATATGATCCGACCCAGGGCGCCGCGTTCCAGATCCGCGGCGTCGGCACCACCTCCTGGGACTTTTCCAATGCCAAATCGGTCAATGTCGTGGTCGACGACGTGGTGATGGACGGCCAGCGTGCCAACGGGCTGACCGGGATGGTCGATATCGCGCGCGTCGACGTGCTGATGGGTCCGCAGGGCACGTTGTTCGGCAAGAATTCCACCTCGGGCGTGATCGCGGTTTCGACCAACAAGCCCAGGCTCGGCGTCACCTCGCTGCGCGCCAGCGCGAGCTACGGCGAGCATAATGACCGCATCCTCAACGCGACGGTCAACCTGCCGCTGGGGCAATATGCCGCGCTGCGCATTTCGGGCTTCGATCAGGCGCAGGACGGTTTCGGCCGCAACGTCACGCTCAACCGGCTGGTCGGCTCGGTCCACGAATATGGCGGCCGCGCTAAACTCTATTTCGAGCCCAACGCCAGGTTCGACGTCACGATCTCGGGCGACTATGCGCATCATTGGGACAGCAGCGTGCGCACCCCGGTTTCCGGGCAGCCGGCCAACGTTACCGCGATCCTCAATTCGCTCGGCGTCTATCCCGGTCCGAAAAATGCCGACACGGCGGATTCGAGTTACGGGGCGATCGAGACCGAGGAATGGGGCGCCTCGGCGCGCATCCACGCCAAGCTCGGCGATTACGACCTGACCTCGATCAGCGCCTATCGCTACACGCTGTACAACAACAACACCCCGGCGAGCCTCACCCCGATCGACAAATATGCCTATATCCCGTTCAACTACGGACATCTCTTCACCGAGAAGGTCAGCCAGGAATTCCACCTCGCCTCGCCGCAGGAGCGGCCGATCGCCTGGTTCCTCGGATTGTTCTACAACCGGCTAGAGGCGACGCAGACCCAGCTGCAATGGGCGACGCTCGGCGCGCCGGTCTATACCAATGGTGTGCCGATCTCGACGCTCTACGCGCTGACCGGCGCGATCGGAAAGAGCGGTAATACCTCGCTGTTCCACGCGGTGAACGAGACCGCGGCAGCATTCGGGCAGGTCCAGTTCAACCTTTCGGACCGGTTCCGCGTCGCGGTCGGCGGGCGCTATACCCACGACAACGTCTCGCAAAGCCTGTCCTATATCACGGTCGATCCGCAGCAGGTCGCGGGCTTCACCCCCAAATTCGTCGCGACCACCGCGCCGCCGGTCTTTCCCTATGGCAGCGTGAAGGGCGACAATTTCTCGGTCCGCGTCTCGCCCGAATTCCAGATCACGTCGACGGCGATGCTCTACGCGACCGTCAGCACCGGCTATAAGCCGGCGGGGATCGCGTTCGTCGGCAACAAATATGCGCCTTATCGCCACGAGACCGTCAAGGCCTATGAAGCCGGGCTGAAATCGGAGTGGTTCAATCACAAGCTGCGCTTCAACATCGACGTCTTCCGCTCCGATTTCACCGATTTCCAGGCGACGATCCTGACGCAGGTGCCCGACGGCGGCGGCGGTTTCCTGCTCGCCACCGCGATCGGCAATGCCGGGGGCCTGAGGACGCAGGGCGTCGAGGCGACGCTCGCGGTGCGCCCGACCCGTTCGCTGTCGCTGAGCGCGTCGGGCAGCTACACCGATGCGTGGTTCACCAATTACGTCTATAACCCGACGACCAACTACACCAATACGCGCTTGCCCAATTCGCCCGATTTCTCGGCAACCGCCGCGGTCGATTATGACCATGCGATCAGCGACGGCATGAAGGTAAGGGCGCATGCCGATTATGCCTATCGCAGCACCTATTGGACGGTGGTCGGCCAGCCCGCTTATTCGCGCGTCCCCGGCTTCGGGCTGGTCAATGCGCGGCTGAGCGCGGTGACCGCCGACAACAAGCTCGAATTCGGGGTGTTCGCACGCAATCTGTTCGACACCTATTTCTCGACCGGCTGGCAGCTCTACGGCCAGCTCGGGCTGCTTCACTATACGTCGCCCAACGCGCGCCGTACCGCCGGCGTGTTCGCCAACGTCAATTTCTGATCGACGCCCCGAAAGAAGGTTCACATCATGTCGAAACATGCCATGCGGGCGTTGCCGCTGCTCGCGCTCGCCTTTGCCGCCGCCGCCGCGGCGCAGCCAGCGCGCGAGGCGCCGGATTTGCCGGATTCGCTGCCGCTCAATCGCATCCAGGTGCTCGGTACGCACAACAGCTATTCGATCGGGGTCGACCCGCGCGTGCTCGCGCTGCTCGAAACGCGGCTGCCGTCGATGGGCAAGCTCGCCGCGCAGATGCCGGAGGAGCGGCGCCGTGAGATGCTGATCGCCCACCCAAACGACGTATCGTTCAAGGAAGCGCTGAGCTATCGCCACCCGAGCCTCACCGAGCAGCTCGATCTCGGCGTGCGCGGGCTGGAGATCGACGTGAACGCCGATCCCGACGGCGGCGCTTATGCCGATCCGGCGGCTTATCGGTTGCTGCGCGCTGAGGGTGTGACCGATCTTCTGCCGTTCGATCCCGCGGCGATGAAGGCGCCGGGGATCAAGGTGCTGCATATGGCAGACCTGGATTTCCGCAGCTCCTGCCCGACCTTCCGCGGCTGCCTCGCCGAGATGAAGGCGTGGTCGGACCAGCATCCCGGGCATATCCCGATCTTCGTGATGATCGAGGCGAAGGTGCAGGCGATCCCGATCCTCCCCGGTTCGACCACCCCGCCGCCGTTCACCAGCGCGACCTATGACGAGATCGACCGCACGATCGCCGAGGTGATCGGCCGCGCCAATGTCATCACCCCCGATGAGGTGCGCGGGACCTATCCGACGCTGGAAAAAGCGGTGCTGGCGGGCAATTGGCCGACGCTGGGCAAGGCGCGCGGCAAGTTCATCTTCCAGCTCATCACCGCTACCGGGCATGACGGCGCCTCGGCCTATCTGGAGGGGCATCCGGGCTTGAAGGGGCGGATGGCGTTCCTCGATTCCCAGCCGGGGCAGGATCATGCCGCCTTCATCCTCGACGATAACGCGCTCGTTCGCGGCAAGGAGATCGGGGACGAGATCGCCAAAGGCTATATCGTCCGCTCGCGCGCCGACATCGAAACCTATGAGGCGAAGACCAACGATCAGCGCCGCGCGACCGCGGCCTTCGCCAGCGGCGCGCAGATCGTCTCGACCGATTTCGAGAAGCCCGGCAATGCTTATGGCACCCCCTATGTCGTGACCTTGCCGGGCGGTGGCCCGGCCCGGATTGCGCCGCCCGCCAGATAGGCGCGCGCCCCGGCGGCGGCTCTCCCCGGCCGCCGCCGGCGGAGTCAGTCGCCGTCGCGCAACCGGGCGAGCGCGGCGATATCGATCGCGAAGGCGGCGCCGTCGCCGCGCGCCAGCGCACCGAGGCGGGCACCGACCAATGTGACCACCGCGGCCTGCGTCGCGGCGGCATCGAGCCCCGCCGCGCCGCCGACGCCCGCGGCGATCTCCGCCCGTACATTCTCGCCGCGCCGCCGGCGCATATCGAGCGCGAACGGGATCAGCCGCGCGTCGCGCAGCGCGGTCAGTGCGACCGAATGGGTGGCGCGCAACAGCGCATCGCCGCGCGCCGCGCGTTGCTGCGCGATGCCCTGCGTCAGCTCGCTGCGCATCCCGAGGATCAGTGCGCCCATGCCGGCGCGCAGCAAATCGTCGTGGGTGCGGAAATAATGCGCGACATTGGAATTGGCGACGCCCGCGCGGGCGGCGACCGTGCGGTGGCTGAGCGCCGCGATCCCGCGCTCGGCGATCAATGCCGCGGCGTAGCCCGCCAGCTCGGCCTTGCGCGAGCCTTCGGGCAGGCCGACCGGCAGCACGGCGGTATCGCGCGGCGTGCCGCAGCGGTCTACCAGCGCCTCGAAATGGCTGGCGATGCCCGATGCCGGCGCGCGAAACCGCGCCGCGAGCCGCGCGATCGTCGCGGCGCGCAGCAGGCGATAATCGGGATGACCGGATGCGACGAGCGTGAAGGGAAGCTCGTCGCGGCAATAGCCGGCGATCGCGCGCCCGAAGAGCGTCGCATCCTCGCCGGCGGCGGGGCGCAGCAACCCGATCCAGAAATCGTCTTCGGCGCCGAGCATGTCGTCCATTCCCGTGCGCGTCGCGAGATCGATCGTCGCCTCGAGCATCAGCTCGCACCCGGCGACGGCGTGATCGCGGCGCAGCGTCGCCGCCTCGTCGAGCCACGCGGCGATCAGCGCGGCGAGCGTATCGGGCACCGACAGATCGAGCGCCGCGGCGCGGGGCTCCCATGTCGCGGCCATCCGTCGCCGTTCGTCGGCTTCCTCGGCGGCCAGCACGCCGATCAGCGCGCCCTTGTCGCCGATCCGATAATGCAGCGATCCGAGCGAACTTTCCGCATCCTGCACGATCGCGCGCAGGCTCAGCCCCGCCATGCCGTGCGCGACGATACGCGTGCGGGCGGCGTGGAGAATCTGCACGATGCTGGAACTGGCCATCATCGCCTTGTGGCGCGATGCTGGGCGCCGCTCAACGGAATTTGGTCAACAAACCGCGGCCGTTGCGCGATGCAATCGCGCTCGGCGCATCATACCGCCGATATACGCGGTCGCGCCTGCCATTTTCGGCGGCGACCGGGGCGTGATCCTACATCGGCGGGGCCAGCCGATCGGCCGGCTCAGAACTTGTACCCCAAATTAGCACTCCGGAGCTTTGCTTCAAAGAATTTATAGCAAGTTATCGATTGGACGAAGAAAATCGACCGTGGCCCGGGGCACTCGTTGTGCGCAGATTCTTATATGCTTCGAGCGCGCGCGCCCGCGCGCGCTTATGTTCAACTATTCTCTCGGGATAGCCCGCTGTGATGGCTTCAAGTTCGCCAGGTCGATGGATGCTGGAGCTTGGAAGGCCGGATAGCTCGGGCAACCAGCGTCGGATATAGGCCCCGTCGGGATCGAATTTTTCCCCCTGAAGAACAGGGTTGAAGACCCGGAAATAGGGCGCCGCATCCGCCCCACTTCCCGCTACCCATTGCCAGCTCGCCGGGTTGTTGGCGGGATCGGCATCGACCAACGTATCCCAAAACCATTGTTCGCCTTGGCGCCAGTCGATGAGCAGGTGCTTCACCAAGAACGACGCGACGATCATGCGCACACGATTGTGCATCCATCCAGTGTGCCAGAGTTCGCGCATTCCCGCGTCGACAAAGGGGTAGCCGGTTCGGCCGGTTTGCCAGGCGCGCAATGCTTGCGGATCGACCCGCCACGGCATCGCGTCGAACTGCGGCTGCAGGTTTCGATCGGCGAGGTCAGGGTGACGATAGAGAAGATGATAGGAGAATTCGCGCCAGCCCAGTTCGGTTTGGAATTTCTCGAGATTTCGATAGGATGTTCCGTGCCCTTCGGCATGGGTTGCCGCGGCGGCGGCATGCCAGAGCTGGCGCGGGGAGATATTGCCGAAGCGCAGGTAGGGTGAGAGGCGCGAGGTCGCCGCGCGATCGGGATAGTCCCTGAAGCCGGCATAATTGCCGAAATGCTTGTCCAGAAAACAGCCGAGCTGATCGTGCGCGCCCTGCTCTCCGCGTTGCCAGCTCGATCGCAGGCCGCTGGCCCAGTCGGGTGTGGACGGTTCGAGCGAGAGATCGGCGAGGGTAACCGCCCGCAGCCTTTTGCGATGCTTGCCGCGGAACGGTTCCAGCTGCGCGGGGGCGGTGAGCGGCGGGACGGGGTCTCCGGTGTCCTGCGCGGCGCGCCAGAAGGCTGAAAAGACGCGGAACGGCTGGCCCGCCTTCGTCCTGATCGCCCATGGCTCATGAAGCAGATGGCCGTTGAAGCTCTTGGCCGCGATCCGTCGCTCCTTGAGTGCCGACTTCAGTGTTTCGTCGAGCAGGCGCTCGGCCCCGCCATAGCGCCGGTTCCAGAATATCGCCGCCGCGTTGGTTTCGGCGGCGAGCGCGAGGATGATCGTCTGCGCCCGTCCACGATAGATCGACAGCCAGGCACCGCGCCGGCGCAGGTCTCCGTCCAGCGCTTCGAGCGAGCCGTGAAGCCACCATCGCGCGGCGCCCCCAAGCGGCCGCAACCCGGGCGATTCCTCATCGTGCACGAAGATGCAGATGATCTTGCGGCCAGTTGCGGCGGCGGCGTTAAGCGCTGGATTATCCGATATGCGCAGGTCGTCGCGAAACCACAGGATAACAGGGCGCTCCGGATCGGAAAGAGTTGGCTCGGCGGGCCGTTCGTGCAACGCAGGGCTAGCCATTGAGGCGCCAGATTTCGAAGTTCAGCACTGAGGCGAACGCAACCCATGCGGCCAATGGCATGAGGCACCGTGCCGCCACGAGATCAAGCCGGCGAAATCGATCGATCGTTGCAATGATCACCACAAATTGCGGCACGACGTTCACGAGCCCGGCAAGAGGGCTGTTGAGTCCGAAAAACAGCCATGACCACGAAGCATTGAGCGCGAGCTGCACGAAGAATAAGGTTAAAGCAATCCGGCGCTCGATCCGTCTCGCGGGGACTTTGAGGATACGCCAGACCGAATAGGCCATCAGCACATACAGGCTCGTCCAGACTGGCGCGAATATCCAGTTTGGCGGATTGAACGACGGTTTCAGGAGGCCGGCATACCATGGGGCGAGATTGAGCCAGGTCGCCCATTGCCCGAGAAGCGAGGCGGCGATCACCGGAATGGCGGCACGTGCAGCCCTTAGCCAGGCGGGTTCGGCCGATTTTTCCGTCCTGTCCATCGGGTGAAACCTCACGCTTCGACTTTCACCAACGTTCGCGCTTTGCGGGACGCCGTTGAAAACCAATAAGGCGGTTTGCAAGAGTGCGGCAATCATTGTTCCGATCCGCGCATGGCACTCCCAATCTCCGTTCGCCGCTGCCGCGCCAGCGGCATCGTTCTTTCGACAATCGGCGACAGGGCCCGCTGCTCGCGGGACTGGGAGGGCATCCCCTCCCGGATTAATGCAGGGGTCGCCGGGTACAACATGAAGGATCGCTCATTCGTCACCAATTGGGACAGAAGGCGAGGAATTCTACGCAGATGTACCCACCCTCCGGCCGATGCGGTCGATATCGATCGAATAGGGCCGGTCGGAATCGAGCGAGCGATATGTCAGACCGCTCGTCGCCGGATCTTCCCATTCGGCAATCGTCATGGGCTGGCCCGACGGCGACAGCCAGTCGCCCTGCCGCGGAAAGGTCGCGAACCAGCCGGCGCGGGCGGCGCGCCATTGCGCCAGCGCCGCGACATGATCTTCCAGCAGACGGTCGCGGGTGCCCCAGTCGAGCCATGTCAGGTGATTGTCCTGGCAATAGGCATTGTTGTTGCCGAGCTGCGTTCGGCCAAACTCATCGCCGGCGGTCAGCATGATCGATCCGGTCGAAGCGAACAATGTCCCCAGCAATGCCCTTGCGTCCGCGGCTCGATGCGCGACGACGTTCGGATCATCGCTCGGCCCTTCCACGCCGTTGTTCCACGAGGCGTTGTCACCTTGCCCGTCGCGGTTTTCCTCGCCGTTCGCCCAATTGTGGCGACCGGCATAAGCGACCGTATCGGCGAGCGTCATCCCATCATGCGCCGCGATGAAATTGACCGAGCGGCTATGAGGCCCGAACAAGTCCGAGGATCCCGCAAGCCGCGTTGCCAGCGTGCCGACCGTGCCGTCGCCGCGCCAGAAGCGGCGCACGTCGTCGCGGAAACGGTCGTTCCATTCGAGCCAGTTTTCCGGAAAGGCGCCGAGCTGATAGCCGCCGGGACCCGGGTCCCACGGCTCCGCGATCAGGACGCGATCGGCCAATATCGGGTCGGCGGCGATTTCGGCGAAGATCGGCGCGTCGGCCTGGAAACCGGGGCTGCGCGCCATGACCGGCGCGAGATCGAAGCGGAATCCGTCGATCCCGCAATGCCGCACGAAATGACGCAAGGTCGCGCGGGCAAGTTCGCGGACATAGGGCTCGCCAAAGTTCAGCGTGTTGCCGCAGCCGGTGTCGTTGATCAGCCGGCCTTCGCGATCGTGCGCATAGACCCCCTGATTGTCGAGCCCGCGAAAGCTCAACGTCGGCCCGAGCACATCGCTTTCGCCGGTGTGATTGAACACAAGGTCGAGGATCACGCCGATTCCGGCGGCGTGGAGCGCAGCCACCGTTTCACGCAACTCGGCGACGCCTCCCGGGCACAATCCGGGATCGAGCGCCATCGGCACCACCGGGTTATAGCCCCAGGCGTTGCAGAGGCCGAGCGGCGGCAGATGCCGCTCGTCGATCCAGGCAACGATCGGCATCAGCTCGATCGCGCTCACATGGAGCCGGGTGAGATGGGCGATGATCGCCGGATGAGCCAAAGCGGCGACGGTTCCGCGCAATTCTTCCGGCACATCGGGATGGAGCATGGTCAGCGCGCGGACATTGGCTTCGTAGATCAGCCCGCCGTGCGTGAAGACCGGCGGTGCGGGCTCCACCACCGGAAGGTCCCCGGGGACGATCGCTTTCGGCACCATTGGGCCTGTGTCGGTGCCGAATGCGTGGAGCGATGGCGTGTAAGCGAAGCGCCGGTCGAGCTCTGTCGCATAGGGATCGACGAGCAGCTTCGACGCGTCGAACCAGCGGCCTTGTGCGGGGTCGAACGACCCGGCGGCGCGATAGCCATAAAGAGTGCCGGGCGGGGCAGGGGCTTCGGCGACCCAGTCGGTTCCCTCGCGGCGCATTTCCCGTCGCACTTCGTGGTCGCGCTCGAAAAGGCACAAGGTCACGCTTTGCGCCTCGGGCGCGCGCACGCGAAAGATCGTCCCGGCGGGACCAGCGATGGCGCCGTAGGTCATATGGCGGGAGGGGCACAAAGCGCGCGGTAGAGCGCGGCATAGGCCGCACCACTCCGCCGCCAGGAGAAATCCTGTTTCATCCCGGCGCGCTGGATCGAACGCCAGTCGTCCGGACGTTGCCACAAGGCCATTGCCCGCTCGATTGCGGCGCTGAGCGCGGCGGGCGTGACGCCGTCGAACTGAATTCCCGTCGCCGCCCCGATCGACAGAGCGGCGAGGTTGACGTCGATCACGGTGTCGGCAAGGCCGCCGGTACGCGCGACGATCGGCACGCAGCCGTAGCGCAGACCATAAAGCTGGGTCAGCCCGCACGGCTCGAACCGGCTGGGGATGAGAATCGCGTCGCCGCCCGCCTGCAACCGGTGGGAAAGCGCCTCGTCATAACCGGTGCGGATGGCGATGCGGCCCGGGTGCCGCGCGGCGGCGGCAAGATAGGCCTGCTCCAGCGCGACATCGCCCGAACCGAGCAGCGCGAGGCGGCCGCCGCGCGAGACGAGATGATCGAGGACGTCGAGCAGCACGTCGAGGCCCTTTTGCCAGGTCAGCCGGCTCACCACGACGAACAGCGGACCGTCGCCGGGCTCGAGCGCGAATTCCTGCTCCAGCGCGCGTTTGTTGGCCGTTCGCTTTGCCAGCGTTCGGACCGAGAAGGGGCTGGCGATGGCTCGATCCGTCTCGGGATTCCATTGGGCCGTGTCGATCCCGTTGACGATCCCCGAAACCCGCTCGCCCCGGCTGACGATCAGCCCCTCCAGCCCCATGCCGAACTCCCCGGTGCGGATCTCGCGCGCGTAGGTGGGGCTGACGGTGGTGATCGCCGCGGCACTTTCGAGCCCCGCTTTGAGGAACCCGACGCCGCCATGATATTCCACGCCGTCGAGCGCCCAGGCATTTCCCGGCAGGCCGAGCGCGTCGAAAATGGTGGCGGGGAAATAGCCCTGGAAGGCCATGTTGTGGATCGTCATGACCGCCGGCATCGCGCGCTTGAGCTGTCGCGGCGGTGCGAAGCGCAGATAGGCGGGGGCGAGACCGGCTTGCCAATCATGCGCATGGACGAGATCGAATCCGCGGCCCTTGACCGCGCCGCCCGCGATATCCGCCGCCGCCCGGCCAAAAGCTGCGAAGCGCCGCCAGTTATCCTCCCAGTCGTGCCCGGCATTGTCGGCATAGGGGCTTCCGTCGCGATCGAACAACG
>NZ_MKRR01000133.1:89693-94344 GCF_001897045.1 Sphingomonas sp. 66-10 | reverse complement strand
CGAGCGCGCGGCGCACCGAAGGGTAACCCGGCAGCAATGTGGTCAGCTCGATATCGTGCGGCGCCACCGCTGCCGGAAGCGCGCCGGCAACATCGGCGAGGCCGCCGGTCTTGATCAACGGGACCGCTTCCGAAGCGACCGAGAGTATGGAAAGCGTCATATCAGCCGATCGATCATCGCCTTGTTGATCAGGCACACGCCGTTTTCCGTGCGGCGGAACCGACGATCATCGAGTTCCGGATCCTCGCCGACGACCAGCCCCTCGGGGATGCGCACGCCTGAATCGACGATCACCCGGCTGAGCCGCGCATGCCGGCCGATATTGCAATAGGGCAGGATCACCGCATCATTGACGCTCGACCAGGAACCCATCTTCACCCCGGTGAACAACAGGCTGCGGCGTGCGACCGCGCCGGACACGATGCAATCCTGCGAGATGAGCGACGAGATCGCATGGCCGCGGCGGCCTTCCTCGTCATGGACGAACTTTGCCGGCGCGGACACGATCTGGTCGGTCCAGATCGGCCAGTCGCGATCGTAGAGGTTGAGCTTCGGCACGGTATCGGTCAGGTCGAGATTGGCTTCAAAATAGGCGTCGAGCGTGCCGACATCGCGCCAATATTCCTCGATCTCCTCCGCCGCGCGGATGCAGCTGTCGGCGAAGCGGTGGGCCACCGCCTTTCCGTGCTTGACGATATAGGGGATGATGTCCCCGCCGAAATCGCGCTTCGAATCCCGCTCTGCCGCATCGCGCTGCAATTGCTCGAACAGGAATCGCGTCTCGAACACATAGATGCCCATCGAGGCGAGCGAATGCCCCGGATCGCCGGGGATCGAAGGAGGATCGGCGGGTTTTTCGATAAAATCGGTGATCACATTGTCGGCATCCACCGCCATGATGCCAAAATCGCTCGCATCCTTGCGGGGGACGACGAGGCAGCCGACGGTGACATCCGCGCCCGAGTTGACATGCTGTTGCAGCATCAACTCATAGTCCATCTTGTAGATGTGATCGCCGGCGAGAACGATCATATAGCGCGGCGCATGGGCCGCGATGATGTCGATATTCTGATAGACCGCGTCGGCGGTGCCCTCGTACCACAAGAGTTCGGAAATGCGCTGCGAGGCCGGCAGGATATCGAAGCTCTCATTGCGCTCCGGCCGCATGAAATTCCACGCGCGGTTCATATGGCGGATCAGCGAATGTGCCTTGTACTGGGTGGCAACGCCGATGCGCCGGATGCCCGAATTGATCGCGTTGGAGAGGGCGAAGTCGATGATCCGGCTCATCCCGCCGAAATAGACCGCGGGTTTTGCGCGATTGTCGGTCAATTCCCGCAAGCGGCTGCCGCGTCCTCCCGCAAGGACATAGGCCATCGCCTCGCGCGCCAGCGGCCGGCCTGAAACGTCACGCATCCCGCACTCTCCCGCTCACCGCCCGTTCCATTCGAACATCAACGTCGCGAGCGGCGGCAGCGTTACCTCAGCCGCGCCGCCCGAGGCGATTATCCGGCCGAGATTGCCTGTCCCGGTGCCGCCGTAGATTTCCGCATCGCTGTTGAGCACCTCGTCCCAGCCGCCGTCATGGGGCAGGGGCAGGCGATAGCCTTCGCGTATCGCCGGGGTCATATTGGATATGACCGCGACGGGCGCTGCCCCGGGCGCCTTGCGCAACCAGGCAAATACCGAATTTGCCTTGTCGTCGACGATCAGCCATTCGAACCCTTCCGCTTCGCAATCGCGCGCGTGCAGTGCGGCTTTTTCGCGATAGAGCCGGTTGAGGTCGCGCACGAGATTGCGGACCCCTTCATGGGCCGGCGCGGCGCGCAGGTCCCAATCGAGTGGCCGGGCCTCAGACCATTCGCGCCGCTGGGCAAATTCCTGGCCCATGAACAGAAGCTTCTTCCCCGGATACCCCCACATCAGGCCATAATAAGCGCGCAGGCCGGCAAATTTCTGCCAATCGTCTCCGCTCATCTTGTTGATGAGGCTGCCCTTGCCGTGGACCACCTCGTCATGGCTCAGCGGCAAGACGAAATTCTCGCTGAAGGCATAGGTGAGGCCGAAGGTGATATCATCATGATGATATTGCCGATGGATCGGATCGCGCCCCATATAGGCCAGCGTATCGTGCATGAAGCCCATGTTCCATTTGAACCCGAACCCCAGGCCGTTCTCATGGACGGGGAGCGTCGCGCCGGGCCAGGCGGTCGACTCTTCGGCAATGGTCATGAAGCCCGCATGGCTGCCATAGACGGCCTTGTTCATCGCCTGCAGGAACGCCACCGCTTCCCAGTTTTCGCGCCCGCCATCCTTGTTGCGGATCCATTCGCCGTCGCGGCGGGAATAATCGCGATACAACATCGAGGCGACCGCATCGACCCTGAGGCCATCGACATGGTAGCGCTCGGCCCAGAATAAGGCGTTGTTGACGAGAAAGCTTGCCACCTCGCGGCGGCCGAAGTTGTAGATGGCGGTGTTCCAGTCCGGATGGAAGCCGAGCCGGGGATCCTCATGCTCGTACAAGGCGGTGCCATCAAAGCGGGCGAGGCCATGCGCGTCGGTCGGGAAGTGCGCGGGCACCCAGTCGATAAGGACGGAAATTCCGGCCCGATGCGCGCCGTCGACGAAGCGTGCAAAGCCCTCGGGGTCGCCGAAGCGGGACGAGGGGGCATAAAGGCCCGTCGTCTGATACCCCCAGCTCGGATCATAGGGATATTCGGAAACAGGCAGAAACTCGATATGGGTGAAACCGAGCTCGACGACATAGGGGATCAGCTCGTCGGCGAGCCGGTCCCATGAGAGGAACCAGCCCGCCGGATCGCGGTTCCAGGAGCCGGCATGAACCTCGTAGATCGAAATCGGCTGGCGGCGGGGGTCGACGCTTGCCCAGTGAGCACGGTGCCGCTCATCGCCCCAGCGCACTTTGCCCGGGGTGGCGACCAGCGACGCGGTCTGTGGTCGCAATTCCGAGGCGAAGGCAAAGGGATCGGCCTTGAGCGGCAAGATC
Organism: Sphingomonas sp. 66-10; assembly: GCF_001897045.1. Classification (NCBI taxonomy): domain Bacteria; kingdom Pseudomonadati; phylum Pseudomonadota; class Alphaproteobacteria; order Sphingomonadales; family Sphingomonadaceae; genus Sphingomonas; species Sphingomonas sp. 66-10. Next base: position 91,334 of record NZ_MKRR01000133.1, on the reverse strand, counting down.
GCCCCGCCCGGTCCAATGAGGCGATATTTATAGGCGTTCCATTCGCCGATATCGGGGACGAAAATCTCCCAGACACCAATGTCTGCCCGCCGCCGCATCGAATGGCGCGCCGGGTCCCAGTCGTTGAAGTCGCCGACCACCGAGACGATCCGCGCATTAGGCGCCCATACCGCAAAATGCACGCCCTTTGCGCCCTGATGCTCGACGATATGGGCGCCCATCTTGTCGAACAGCCGCAAATGGGTGCCTTGCGCGATCAGGAAATCGTCCATCGGCCCGAGGACCGGCCCGAACGAATAAGCGTCGGTGACCCACCATTCGCCCACATCCGCCCGGCAATGGTATTTTACCGGTACGGGAGAGCCCGCGATCCATCCCTCGAACAGTCCGCGCGGATCGACCTGTTTCAGCGCGCCCAGCGGGTTGTCGCTCAGGTCATGGACCTCGACCGTCGTCGCGCCGCGGAGGATCGCCCGCGCGAAAACCCCCTTTGGCCCGCCATGCACCCCGAGAAGGGAGAAGGGATCGGCATGGGTGCCTTCCAGCAGGGCGTCGATGGCGGCCTTCGATGGCTTCACTTAACTCCCCAGATATCCCTCGCATATTCACCAATCGTGCGATCCGAACTGAACCAGCCGACATTGGCGATGTTGCGGATCGCCATTGCCTGCCAGGTCGCGGGCGTCTCCCAGACCTGATCGACCGCGCGCTGCGCGGCGGTATAGCTGTCGAAATCGGCGGCGATCATGAACCAGTCGTGGTCGTAGATCCCGCCCATCAGATCGACATAGCGCTTGGGATCGTCGTGCGAGAATACGCCCGAGGCGATCGCGGCCATCGCCTGCTGGAGTTCGCTCGAGCCGTCGATCGTTTTGCGCGGATCGTATCCGTTGTTCCTTTTCTCGAGGACCTCGTCCGCAGTAAGGCCGAAGATGAAGATATTGTCGTCGCCGACACGATCCTTGATCTCGATATTCGCGCCGTCGAGCGTGCCGATCGTCAGGGCGCCGTTCAGGGCGAATTTCATGTTGCCGGTGCCCGAGGCTTCCATCCCCGCGGTGGAAATCTGTTCCGACAAATCGGCCGCGGGAATGATGCGTTCGGCGAGGGTGACATTGTAATTGGGGACGAACACGACCTTGAGCAGCCCGCCGACCGACGGATCGGCGTTGATCCGCCGGGCGATGTCGTTCGCCAGTTTGATGATCAGCTTGGCGTTGGAATAGCTGGGCGCCGCCTTGCCGCCGAGGATCTTGACGCGTGGTACCCAATCCTTCTCGGGATGGCTGCGGATCTGATCGTAAAGCGCGACGGTCTCGATCAGATTCAGCAACTGGCGCTTATATTCGTGGATACGCTTGATCTGGACGTCGAATAAGGCGTCGGGGTTGAGCCGGACGCCGGTCAGTTCCTTGAGATGAGCGGCGAGTTTCACCTTGTTCGATCTTTTGACCTCGGCGACGCGCTCGCCGAGGGCGGCATCGCCGGCCAGCGCGTTCAGGTCCGCGAGTTTTTCGGCATCATCGAGGAAGCCGTCGCCGATCGCGTCGCGGATGACCGCGGTAAGGCCCGGATTGCACTGTTGCAGCCAGCGGCGCGGCGTGACGCCGTTGGTCTTGTTGTTGATCCGGGTCGGATAGA
>NZ_MKRR01000133.1:79670-89670 GCF_001897045.1 Sphingomonas sp. 66-10 | reverse complement strand
ATGCGCGCCGACGAAGGCGAGGTTCGCCATCCTCACCCGCCGCTCGCCGCCCTCGTCGATCAGCGAAATCGCCGCGATCGCCCGTTCGTCCATTCCCGCGCGCCGCGCCTCGCGCAAGACGCGGCTGTTGATCGCGTAGATGATCTGCATGTGCCGCGGCAGCAATCGTTCGAACAGCGGCAAGGGCCAGGATTCCAGCGCTTCGGGCAGCAAGGTATGATTGGTGTAGCCGATGGTCTTCCGGCAGATGTCCCAGGCTTCGTCGAATTCGAGGCCATGATCGTCGATCATCAGCCGCATCAGTTCGGCCACCGCGACCGACGGATGCGTGTCGTTGAGCTGGATCGCCGCGTGGTCCGGGAGGCTGCGGATATCGCCCTCATATTGGACATGCCGGCGGACGATGTCCTGGATCGAGGCCGAGGAGAAGAAATATTCCTGTCTCAGCCTCAGCTCCTGCCCGGCCGCGTTTGAATCCGCCGGGTAGAGTACGCGAACGAGCGCATCGGCCCTTACCTCGTCCGCCAGCGCGCCGACATGATCACCCGCGTTGAAGGCATCGAGCTTGATCGGATCGAGCGCGGTTGCGGTCCATAGCCGCAATGTGTTGACCCGCGTGCCGCGCCAGCCGACCACCGGCGTATCGATCGCGCTCGCCTCGACCTTTTCGGCCGGGCGCCATTCGACGCTGTCGCCGTCCGCGACGACCTCGCCGCCGAAGCCGATCAAATAGGCGCTCTCGCGCCGGTCGAACTCCCACGGGTTGCCGTGCGCAAGCCAGGTCTCGGGCAGTTCGACCTGCCAGCCATCATCGATGCGCTGGCGGAACATGCCGTTCACATAACGGATGCCATAGCCATAAGCGGGAATGTCGAGCGTCGCGAGGCTCTCCATGAAACAGGCGGCAAGCCGCCCGAGACCGCCATTGCCCAAGGCCGCGTCCGGCTCCAGTTCCTCGAGTTGCGCAAGGTCGAGCCCGTGGTCGCGCAACGCCTGCTCCATGTCGCGCGTCAGGCCGAGATTGGAGAGCGCGTCGCGGAGCAAGCGGCCGATCAGGAATTCGAGGCTGAGATAATAGACCCGCTTGCCGTCCGCCTCATAGGTGCGCCGCGTCGACTCGATCCAGTGATCGACAATCTTGTCGCGGACGGCGAGCACCGTGGCGTTGAACCAGTCATGCGGCTTGGCGGCGAGTTCGTCCTTGCCGACGCGATGGCGCAAAACATCGAGGATGAGCGTGTCGAGCTGGGCGGCCGAGGAAGCGGGGTCGAGGGTCACGGCAGGTGCTCCGTCCGTCAGGCAAACCACCTGACAGGCGGCCGCCGGTTTGTCTCCACGTCCTCTCCCGCGTCCATCCGCGTCGCCATATCGCTCATGCGCGGGCGGGTTGACCCGCTGTCGCGCCGAGCCCTGGCAGCGTCGGCTCCTCCTGCATTCTCTCCTTCTGCGGCCGAGCGTAGGACACGGCAGATCGATTCGACAAGATCGCTCGGTCGTCGATTGTCGCGCGATTGAGCATTTGCCTAGGCGGGCGCCCCCGGTCATGCTGCGTATGCGAACGGCAGGTGGAGCATGCTCATGGGGTCCGGCGACGATCCGTGGTGGAAGGGAGCCACGATCTATCAAATATATCCGCGCAGTTTTCGTGACAGCGACGGCGACGGGATCGGCGACCTTCCCGGAATCACCGCCGGCCTCGATTATGTCGCTTCGCTGGGCGTCGACGCGATCTGGATCTCGCCATTCTACACCTCGCCGATGCGCGATTTCGGCTATGACGTGTCGGATTATTGCGACGTCGATCGCATTTTCGGGACGCTTGCCGATTTCGACGCGCTGGTTGCCCGGGCGCATGCGCTGGGTCTCAAGGTGATCATCGATCAGGTCTATGCCCATACCTCGGACCTTCATCCGTGGTTCGCCGAAAGCCGCGGGAGCCGCGTCAATGAAAAGGCCGACTGGTATGTCTGGGCCGATCCGCGTGACGATGGAACACCGCCATGCAACTGGCAGTCGGTGTTCGGCGGTCCCGCCTGGACCTGGGACGCCCGACGCGGGCAATATTACATGCACACCTTTCTGGCTCAGCAACCCCAGCTCAACGGGCATAATCGCGACGTTCAGGATGCCCTGCTGGCGGTCGCGCGCTTCTGGCTCGATCGCGGTGTCGATGGATTTCGGCTCGACGCGCTGAACCATTCGATGCACGATCCGCTGCTACGCGACAATCCGCCAGCGCCGGATACCGGGCGGGTCCGCACGCGTCCGTTTGATTTCCAGACCAAACTCTACAGCCAGTCCCAGCCCGGCGTGATCCCGTTCATCGAGCGCATCCGCGCTGTCTGCGATGAATATGGCGCGATCCACACCGTCGCCGAAGTGGGCGGCGACAAGGCGGAGCCCGAATTGAAGAGTTATACCGCCGGCTCGCGGCGCCTTTCGAGCGCCTATGGCTTCGATTTTCTCTACGCGCCCGATCTCACCCCGCGGCTGGTTGCCGAGGTGATGGCAAAATGGCCGGGCGAAACGGGCGCCGACGGGGAGGCCGAAGGCTGGCCGAGCTGGGCGTTCGAAAACCACGACGCGCCCAGGGCGGTGTCGCGCTGGTCCGCGCCGGATATGATCGAGCGCTATGCGCGAATGAAGCTCGCGCTGCTCGCCTCGTTGCGCGGCAATATCATCCTCTATCAAGGCGAGGAGCTTGGGCTCGAACAGGATGAGATTCCGTTCGAACTGCTGCAGGATCCCGAGGCGATCGCCAACTGGCCGATGACCTTGTCGCGCGATGGTGCGCGAACGCCGTTGCCCTGGACCGCGGACGACCTTGGCGGTTTCACGACCGGCAAACCGTGGCTGCCGCTCGGCGCGCCCAATCGTGCGCGCGCGGTTGCCGTGCAAGAGGCGAGGCCTGATTCCCTGCTCAGTCACACCCGGCGTGTACTGGCGTTGCGCAACGATCGGCCGGCACTGCGTCGCGGCGATTTCCGGCTGATCGAGGCGGGGACCGAACTCCTCGTCTTCGACCGGGTTGCTGGCGCCGAGACGATCCGGTGCGCTTACAATCTCTCGCCCGACCCCGTGACGTTCGATGGCGCGCGCGATCGGCACGTTGTCCTTCGGATCAACGGTGCGGAGGATAATGTGCTGTCCGGCTACGGCGCGCGCTGGTTCGTGCCTGGGTAAATGAAATTCGCATCCGCCCTTTCCTATTGGCGGCCGGAGGTCCATGTCTGCTGATCGTCGTAATCCGTTGCGCGATGTGGGGCATCAAACCGAGGCAAAAGCGGGACGAGGTCGACAAGAAAAGGGGAAGGAATATGAAGCGCGCGATCGCGGCAATGCTCGTCCTGTTTTTCTCCTTGTTTGCCGCGCAGCATGCATCCGCGCAGGAATTTGCCTTTCCGGCGGGCTTCAGGACGACGGACATCGCGACGAACGGCACGACGCTGCACGTCCGCGTTGGCGGCGCAGGGCCGGCCGTGCTGCTCGTCCACGGCTATGGCGATACCGGCGACATGTGGGTTCCGCTCGCCGCGGCGCTGATGCGCGATCACATGGTCATAATCCCCGACCTGCGCGGCATGGGTCTGTCGGCCGTCGCGACAGACGGTTTCACGAAAAAGAACCAGGCGCAGGACCTGGCCGGCATCCTCGACAAGCTCAATGTCCGGCGGGCCGATGTGGTCGGACACGACATCGGCAATATGGTGGCTTTCGCTTTCGCGGAGGCTTATCCGGATCGCACCACGCGGCTCGTCATGATGGATGCGCCGGTGCCGGGGGTCGGGCCGTGGGACGAGATATTGAAGAGCCCGCTATTGTGGCATTTCCGCTTTGGCGGGCCGGATATGGAGCGGCTCGTCGCTGGCCGCGAGCGTATCTATCTCGATCGCTTCTGGAACGAATTCGCGGCGACGCGAACTGCGTTCCCGGATGGCGCGCGCGTCCATTATGCGACGCTCTATGCCGCGCCGGGACGGATGCACGCCGGCTTCTCGCAATTTGCCGCTTTCGACCAGGATGTGATCGACAATCGCGCCTCGGTTGCTCATGGTCCGTTGAAAATGCCGATATTGGCGATCGGCGGGGATCATTCGCTCGGGCCGACGATGGCGGTAATCATGCGTGCCGCGGCGGACAATGTGACCGGGTTGGTCGTGCCGAATTCGGGCCATTGGCTGATGGAAGAGCAGCCTGGCCAGACGGTTGAGGCGATCGCCTCTTTCCTTCGAAGATCGTAGCGGGACCAGCGGCCGGCCGGCGGAATTTGGGTCAGTCGATCGCGGCGTAGAGCGCGTCGATCAATGCCTTGGCGCGCGGGTCGTCGCGGAGCTGCGTGCCCATGCGGTTCATCGTGTAGCTCATCGCGACCTGCGCGCCCGGATCGCCCATGGCGAAGGAGCCGCCCCAGCCGGAATGACCGAAAGCCGCAGGATTGGGGCCGTAGATGCCGTCGGTATTCATGAGGAAGCCCGCGCCCCAGCGAACCGGCAGGCCGAGCACGAGATCGACGCCTTCGATCTGCGTGCGGGTGGCGCGGACAAGGCTGTCGCGGCTGACTAGTCGGCCGTCGAGCAGCGCTGCGTAGAGCGCGGCGAGCCCGCGTGCATTGGCGTGGCCATTGGCGGAGGGCAGGTCCGCGGCGCGCCATTCGGGGGTATTGGGCGCGAGCGGATCGAGCGGCGGATTGGCGAGCGCGGCGATCTGTGGTGCGGTGAGCGATCCGACTTGCGCCGAATCCATATCGGGCGGTGCGATCATCTCGGCGCGGCGGGCTTCGTCTTTGGCGTCCAGCCCGATCGAGATTTCGAGTCCGCGCCGGCCGCGCAACTCGTCGGCGACGAACTGGCGCAGCGAAGTGCCGGTGATCCGCTCGAAGAGCTCGGTCGCGAGAATGCCGACCGAGATTGCGTGATAGCCCGATGCGGTCCCCGGCCGCCACAGCGGCGCCTGCGCCGCGAGTCGGGCTGCCGCCGCGCTACCGCCGAGCAGATCCGCGAACCGCGCCGGGGCGGTGAAGCCGCACAAACCCGCCTGATGCGAAAGCAATTGGCCGATCGTAATCGTCGCCTTTCCCTCGGCGGCGAATTCGGGCCAGTAGCGCGCGACCGGATCGTCGTACGACAGGCGCCCAGCATCGACGAGCATCGCAAAACAGGCGGCGGCGACCCCCTTGGTCGACGACCAGACGTTGACCAATGTGCCGGGCTGCCACGGCTGGGTGCGCCCCGCGTCGCGCCACCCGCCGATCAGATCGACCACGACCTTGCCGCCGACGATCACCGCGACCGCCGCGCCGATTTCGTTGCGTTCGGTGAAATTGGCATGAAAGGCCTCGCGCACCGCCGCAAAGCGCGGATCGCACACGCCCGAGATGGCAAAGTCGTCGCTCATCATCGATCTCCGCATCAATGCCGCCAGGAAAGCTCGACGCCGAAGGTACGCGGCGCGTTGTAATTCTTGTTGACGATGCCCAGCGTCGCGAGGTCGGTACCCTGCACTTCATATCTCTTGTCGGTGAGGTTGCGGCCCCATATCGCGACTTCCCAGCCGGCATGATGGGTCAGCGCGATGCGGCCGTTGAACAGCCAGTAGCGCCCCGCCGCGATCAGCGGGTCGTTGGCGGCATCCTTGAACACCGACGACGAATAACGCGTCTCGCCCTGGAAGCTGATGCGCATCGCATCGCCGACCGGCAGATCGTAGCGGATGCGGCCGGTGAACGAGGTCGTCGGTGCATTGGGCAGGCGGTTCCCGGCCGGGATCGTTCCGGCGGCGGTGGTGAACGAGGCGAGACGCGTATCGAGCAGCCCGATGCCGCCGGTCAACGTCCAGCGCTCGGTCGGGCGCAGGATCATGTCGATGTCGCTGCCGAATACGCGCGCGTGGCTGACGTTGCCGACCTTCTGGACCGACAGCCCGGTCGCCGGGTCGACATAGCGCACATAGGTCTGCGGGTCGTGATAATCGTACCAGAAGCCCGCGATGTTGAAGGTCACCAGCCGCGAGAATTGCGTCTTCGCCCCCACTTCGAACGCGTTGAGCGTCTCGGGGCGATAGGGGATGAGCTGGGCATCATTGTTGGTGAAGCCGCTGAAGAAGCCGCCGCTCTTCCGCCCGCGCGAGGCGGAGGCGTAGAGCAGCACCCCCTCGCGCGGGCGGAAGTTGAGCGCGACCCGCCCGGTGAGATTATGGTCGCGGATCGTGCCGTCGATGAAGGTGTCGTTGATGCCGAACAGCGGCGAGGGCGTGTCGAAGGTCGTCCCGCCGACATAATGCCGCTTCTCGCTGGTGTAGCGCAGCCCGGTGACGAGATCGACGCGCGGCCCGAAATGCCACGTCGCATTGGCGTATAGCGCGGCCGAGCGGGTGACCTGATTATAGGTCGTCGTGCCCGCGCCGCTCGCCGCGCCGAACAGCACGAGCGGCCATTGCTCGGTCACGTTGGTGTTGTCGCCTGCCACGCGATCCCAGGAATAGAAACCGCCGGCGATGATATCGACAAGCTTTGTCTCGCGGCCGACGCGCAATTCCTGGGTGAACTGGCGGATCTTCTCGTTCTCGATAAAGTCGAACTGGTCGAGCGGGGTGGCATCGACATCGATGTGATAGAGCCGCTTGAAGTCGATATAGCCGGTGATCGAGGTCAGTTCGAACCCGCCGACGCGATAGCGGATCTTCGCGAGCAAATTCACCTGATCGATATTATAGGGGAAGCTGCCCTTCCAATCGCCCTTGTAGGGGTCGCTGCGGGTCTGGCGATAGCCATAGGCATCGGTGCAATTGCCGTTGTCGAGATGCCCCGCCAGCACCGCGGGGCACAGCACGAACGGCATCCCGGCGGCGAACGTGCCGTTGAATTGCGGCACGCCCATTTCGGAGCGCGAGCGTTCGCCCTCCACCTTGAACAACAAATCGAGATCGTCGGTCGGCTGGAGCGCAAGCTCCGCGCGGCCGAGCCAGATGTTGCGGCTGCCGATATCGCGGCGCCCCGGCGCGCCGTTTTCGAGCAGCGAGCTGGTCCAATATCCTGTGCCCTGCTGCACCGTCTTGCCGCTGAGGCGAAGCTGCGCGCGATCGCCGAGCGGGGCGTTGATCATGACATCGGCATCGACCGTATCGTAATTGCCGTAGCTGATCCGCGCGGCATAGCCGAATGTCTTCTCGGGCGGCGCGGACAGGATGTTGATCGCGCCCGCGGTGGTGTTGCGGCCGTAAAGCGTGCCCTGCGGCCCTTTCAGCACCTCGATCCGCTGCAGATCGAACAGATTGCCGCTCATCAGGCCGGGCGAGGCGAGGGGGATCTCATCGACATAGACCCCGGCGGCCGGGCTCGACACGGTGCTGAAATCGTCGAGCCCGATGCCGCGGATCGTGACGGTCGGCAGCGCGCCGGGCACCGTCTCCTTGATGTCGACATTGGGGGCATAGGACGACAGGTCGTTGATCCCCGCGATGCGCGACGTGCGCAGTGTTTCGGCCGACAGCGCCTCGATCGTCGCGCCGACATTCTGCAGCCGTTCCTCGCGTTTGTAGGCGGTGACGACGATGTCGCCCGCGCCGTCGCTCCCGCTGGCGGCCGGCGTGGGCGGGACGGCCTGCGCATAGGCCTGCGATAAAGGGCCGGCGATCGCCAGGCCGGCGATCATGCCCCCGCAAAGGCGCGCGCACGGAAAGATCCTGCTCACGATATCCTCCCCATCGGATCATGCCGATCTGTTATTATCTCTGACATATTGGTATGTCCGGCCATACCGAGTTGTCAATATGCTTGCGATCGGGCACGGATGAGACGATGAGCCGGACCATCGACAGGAGCGCGGCGGGCAAGCCGCTCCGCGACGCCGCACGCGCGGCGCGACGCGCGGCGGTCCTGGAGGAAGCGTGCGCGGAGTTTCGCCGCGTCGGGGTCGCGGCGGCCGATCTCGCCGCGATCGCGCGCGCCGTCGGGGTCTCGCGCGCGGCACTGTATAATTATTGCGCCGGGCGGGAGGATCTCGCGCGGCAATGCTATCTCGAGTCGCTCGGCGCGCTGCAGGCGCTGCTTCACGACGCCATGTCGCTCCCCGGCATGGGGCTCGCCAAGATCGCTGGTTTCGTGCGCGAGGCGATCGGGCATGACCGGCCGATCGCCGCGATCGCCGCCGAGGTCGATCTGCTGTCGGGCGAGGCGCGCGCGGAAGTTGAGCGCGGGCAGGACGAATTGTTCGATCGGCTGGCCGCGCTGATCACCGCGGGCCAGCGCGACGGCTCGGTGCGCGCCTGCAATGCGGCGATCGCGGCGCGGACGATCTGGGGGCTCGTTTTCTGGGCGCCGCTCGGCGAATTGTGGACCGGGCGCGCGGGCGAAAATCTTGCCGCCCGGATCGGGGCGGAACTGCCGCCGCTGGTCGAGCGCGGAATCGTCAGCAACAAGGGGCGCGGGCGGCATCCGGCGGAGGCGGCGAATTTGCTGGCGCCGATCCTTGCCGCGCGGCCAGACGATCGCATTGAGGAGGTGGCGCGCGCGGCGTCGCGGCTGTTCAATCGACGCGGGGTCGAGGGCGTCTCGCTCGACGACGTGGCGGCTGAGGTCGGCGCGACCAAGGGGCTTTTCTATCATCACTTCAAGAGCAAGACCGCGCTGGTCCGCCATTGCTTCGAGCGCGGGTTCGAAATCTACGATCGCCTGATGAGCGTTGCCGAGGAAGGCGCAGACAGCATCGAGCAATCACGGCGCGCGCTGGAGTTGAATGTGATGGCGCAGCTCTACGGGCTGCATCCGATGTCGCTCAACATCTTCTTCCGCTGCCTGCCGGCGGAAGATCAGCGGCGCTATTCGCAGCGCGCGTCGGCGTTGCTCGATCTTTCGGTGGGATTTGCCGAACGCGGCATGGCGGCGGGGCTCAACCGGCGATTCGACGCCCAGGCGGTCTCGCTTGCCTCGGCGGGGACGTTCCTGTTCCTTGGCCGTTGGATCGAGGGCGAGGATCTCGATCGCGCGGAACGCACCGCGGCTGAGGTAGCGGATTTCTTCCTTTACGGTCTGACCGCCGCTGCTGAGCCGATCGATTGAAGCAACAGACAGGAGAGCGATGATGAACGAACTCGCGGAACGGCGGCTGCAGACGGTGCGCGATCACATGGCGCTCGAATGCGCGTGCGACTGGGACGCGGTGATCGCCACCTTCGAGCATCCGCGCTACGAAATGTACGGCACCGGGACGGTCTATGACGGCGAAGAGGCCGTGCGCGGCTATTTCCGCGCCTCGCGGACGCCCTTTCCTGATCAGGGCAATGAGATCATCGCGCTCGCTCATGCCGGTGACACCGTGCTGGTCGAGTTCTGGCTGACCGGCACGCATCTCGGCCCGCTGCGCGTCGGCGGGCGGGTGATCGAGCCGACCGGGCGGCGCTTCCGCGTCAGGATGGCCGCGTCGTTCGAATTTCCGCCGGGCGGCGACAAGATCATCTGCGAGCGGCCCTATTTCGATCCGATGCAGGTCTTCCACGCGCTTGGGCTAGGCTGACCGGAACCGGCCCGGCGAGCAGCCGAGCCTCTTGCGGAACGCGGTGCTGAACGCGCTGGCCGATTCATAGCCGATCTCGTCCGCGATCCGGTCAAGCGATTTCGCCCCGCGTATCAGCGCATCCTTGGCGAGCGCCATGCGCCAGCGTGCGAGATATTCGATCGGCGCACACCCCAAGGCTTCGTGAAAGCGCGCCGCGAAGGCCGATCGCGACATGCCGGCGATCCGCGCCAGTTCGGCAACCGTCCACCCGGCGCGCACGTCGGCGTGGATCGCGCCAAGCACCCGCGCCAGCGCCGCGTCACGCATGCCGCGCAGCAGCCCTCCCGCGCCGTCGGTCGCGCGCCAGCGCAATGCCTCGATCAGCAGCACTTCGAGCATCCGCCGGATGACGAGCTCCTTGCCCGGATAGTCGGACGCGCATTCTTCCGACAGCAGCGCGATCAGCCGGCCGAACCGCGTCGCCCAGCCCGCTGCGGCCGGAATATGGA
>NZ_MKRR01000133.1:68495-79660 GCF_001897045.1 Sphingomonas sp. 66-10 | reverse complement strand
GAAGCTCCCGCCGAGCGCGACGAAATCGGGGTCGCCCTGCGGGTCGCCGTGACGGACCGCCGCGTTGCGCGGCTCGACCGCGATGCAGGGGGCGCCCGGCTTGCTCGAGAGCGAAAACGCCGGAGTCGTCGGCAGCAGCACGAAATCGCCGGAGACGAGGCGTAGCGGCTCTTTTCCGTCGAATGCGATCCATGCTTCGCCGGCAAGAACGATCGTGAAACCGGGTGCGTCATGCGCCGCATAGCACACGCCCCACTCGCCACGCGCCGAGATCGGCTTCGACACGGCGGCGCTCGGCTGAAGCAGCGCAATCATATCGCTCAGGGGATCCATCGTGGACGATCCGTAATCAATATTGGACGTTGAATTATAGATCGTCCGTACCTGCCTGTCTATCTCGGTATCAATCGACCCAAGGAGACAGATGATGACCCGAACGATCCTGATTACCGGTGCCTCGTCCGGCTATGGCAAGGCGACCGCCGAATTCTTTCTGTCGCGCGGTTGGAATGTCATCGCGACGATGCGGCGCCCCGATCCGGCGTTGTTCGACGATCGGAGTGGCCGGCTGCGCGTCCTGCCGCTCGACGTGACGAGCGACGAGAGCATTGCCGCGCTGATCGATGCCGCCGGCCCGATCGACGTGCTGGTCAACAATGCCGGAGTCGGTGGAGTGGGGGCGTTCGAGGCGATGCCGATGTCGCTGGTTCGCCAGCTGATCGAGACCAATACGATTGGCGTCATGGCGATGTGCCGGGCGGTCATTCCGCAGATGCGCGCGCGGCGGTCGGGCATCCTCGTCAACGTAACGTCGAGCGTGACGCTCGGCGCATTTCCGCTCGCCGCGGCCTATACCGCGACCAAGCAGGCGATCGAGGGCTTCTCGGCCTCGCTCGCGCACGAGCTTGGCCATTTCGGCGTTTCCGTGAAGCTTGTCGAGCCGGGCTATGCGCCGACCACCCGGTTCGGCGCGAATGCGATCATCCCGGTCGGGGACCTTCTCCCCGGCGGTTATGCCGATTTCGCGCAGCCGATCCTCGACGCCTTCGCCAACCCGCCGATGACGACGAAGGAAGGCGACGTCGCCGAGGCGGTGTGGAACGCGGTCCATGATACCACCGGCACGTTGCACTTTCCCGCGGGTGATGATGCGGTCGCCCTGGCCCGGATGCGGCGAAAAGAGTTGGACGGATGATCCGCGAAGCTCGGTAGAAATTACGTTGCCAGCGTACTCCTCGCTGCGTCCGTGTTTAGCTTCATCTTAAGGCAGTAGTAAGCTGAGGCGGTGTGGCGCTCGCGCCGTGCGGCGATACAAGCCTAAGCGAACGCCGCGACTGACCGTCAGGTTGATGTTGGCCGGCGACGGCTGCGCGCCGCGCGGTCGCCATAAGATTGCCGACGAGGCGAAATGGGGGCGGAGGGACCGTGTACCGCGGGAAATTACAGCTCTTGTCCGGATTGGCCGCGATCGCCGTGGCAACGCAGGCTGGCGGCGCGGTCGCGGAGCAACTGCCGAAGCGGGAGGCGCTTCTGCAATGGCGCGGCGACGCGCAGGTCGCGGGTTACCGCCACATCGACCGCATCTTCTCGACGCATATCGTGCGGCGCGGAGCGAAGGTCCGCCCGTTGCCCGTCGCGGCCGCCGCGATCCGCCCTGCCTATCGCTACGGGGCGGAAAGCGGTTCGGCCGACGATTATATGGCGCGCAATCGCACCGCCGGCCTGCTTGTCATCCATAAGGGGCGGATCGTTCTCGAGAAATATGCGCTGGGGATCACGCCGCAAGATCGCTGGATATCCTTCTCGATCGCCAAATCGCTGACCTCGACGTTGCTCGGCGCGGCGATCGCGGACGGCAAGATCGCCGGCATCGACGCCCCGGTCACCCGTTATATCCCGGAATTGAAGGGCAGCGCCTATGACGGGGTGACGATCCGCCAGGTGTTGACGATGCGCTCGGGCGTTGCGTGGAACGAGGATTATGCCGATCCCGATTCCGATGTCGGCCGGCTCGCCGCGTCGATGGCGCATGACAGCGGCACGTCGCTGATCGCGACGATGCAGAAACTGCCCCGCGCTGCACCCCCCGGCACGCGCTGGCATTACAGCACCGGCGAGAGCAATATGATCGGCATCATCGTCACCCGCGCGGTCGGCGAGCCCCTCGCCGACTATCTGTCGCGCAAGATCTGGCGGCGCTACGGCATGGAGAGCGACGCGAGTTGGGTGACCGACGGTGGAGTCGAGATCGGCGGCTGCTGCCTCAACGTCACGCTCAGGGATTATGGCCGCATCGGCCTGTTCGCGATGGGCGGAGGCATGGTCGAAGGCAAACCCATCCTCCCCCGCGGCTGGATGGCGCAGGCGACCAGCGCTTATACCGATCATGCCGAGGGCGATCTGGGCTATGGCTATCAATGGTGGGTGCCTTCGCCCGGCACCTTCGCGGCGATCGGCATCATGGGCCAGTATATCTACGTCGATCCGCGGCGCGAGACGGTGATCGCCGAGATCAGTGCCTGGCCCAATGCCGGTGACGACGAACATCATGCACGACAGGCCGCGTTTCGCGCCGCGGTGATCCGGGCCTTGCCTGCCGCGGTCACATCGCGACGGCGGCCACGACACCGATAACATAACGACAATGACGCCCGGCCGCTTCCCATTGGGCGGCGGACATCGACGCGCCGCGCGAGAACATCGCGCTTCTTATCCAGCATTCAAAAGGGAGGACGATATGGCGGTCTGGAAACTGGCGTTGCTGACAGGCGCGGCGCTCGCGCCGCTGGCGGCACAGGCGCAGCGCGCGGAAAGCGGACAACAGGGCGCCGCGGAACAGACGGGTGTGCCGGGCAGCGCCGGCGTCGGCGATATCATCGTCACCGCGACACGTCGCCAAAGCTCGATCGCCGATGTCCCGATCGCGATCACGGCGATGAGTCAGGCGGCGCTCGACGATCGCGGCATCCGCAATGTAAGCGATCTCAGCCGGATCACGCCGGGCCTGACCTTCACGCCGGCCTGGGGCGGTTCGACCCGTATTTCGATCCGTGGCATATCCTCGACGGTCGGCGCGGGCACCACCGGCATCTATGTCGACGATACGCCGATCCAGGTCCGCACCCTCGGCGCGGGCAACACCTCCTCCAACGCCTATCTCGCGATCTTCGATGTCGAGCGGGTCGAGGTGCTGCGCGGACCGCAAGGGACGTTGTTCGGTGCCGGTTCCGAAGGTGGCGCGGTACGCTTCATCACCCCCGAACCGTCGCTGACCAAATACAGCGGCTATATGCGCGCCGAACAGGCGTTCACCGAGCACGGCGACCCGACCAACGAGGTCGGCGCGGCGATCGGCGGCCCGATCGTCAACGATAAGCTCGGCTTCCGCGTCAGTGGTTTCTATCGACGCGACGGCGGCTGGATCGACCGCGTCGATCCGCTGACCGGCGCGCAGATCGACAAGAATGCCAACGCGCTCGAGACGATCTCATTGCGCGGCGCGCTGCAATTCGCGCCGACCGATCGGCTGAAGATCACGCCGGCAATCCTGTATCAGGAGGTCAAGGGCCGCGATTCCAACCAGATCTGGCGCAATCTTTCGAACCCGGCAAATGGCGTGTTCAAGAGCGGGCAGGCATTGCGCCAGCCGTCGCGCGATCGCTATCTGCTCTATAGCCTGGCGGCGAACTGGGATCTGGGGCCGGCTTCGCTGATCTCGAATACTTCCTATTTCGATCGCAAGAATCCGCTCGACGTGGATTATACCGCTTATACTGCGGAATTGCTCGGCGGCGACTATCTTGCCGCCTATCGCAGCAAGAGCCCGTCGGTCGCGGCGATGAACAACCGCCAGAAAGTGTTCACGCAGGAAGTGCGGCTGCAGTCGAACGGCACCGGGCGGCTGAAGTGGGTATTCGGATTATTCTATCAGGACGCCAAACAATATGCGACCGAGGACGTCCATATCACCAACGGCGACGATCTGACCCAGGCGCTTTTCGGCACGACGGTCGAGGGTGCGTTCGGCATTCCGCTCGTCCAGCCCGGCAACGTGATCTATTACGGTTATGACCAATCACGCGACAAGCAGATCGCGGGTTTCGGCCAGCTCGACTTCAGCCTGACCGAACAGCTCACGCTTACCGCCGGGTTGCGCGTGGCGCGTACCAAATTCCGTTCGAGCAATGTGCAGGGCGGCCCGTTCAACGGCGAGGTCACCCGCGGCAGCTCGCGGCAGTCGGAAACCCCGGTCACCCCCAAGTTCGGCATCGAATACAAGCCCGATCGCGATC
Organism: Sphingomonas sp. 66-10; assembly: GCF_001897045.1. NCBI lineage: Bacteria > Pseudomonadati > Pseudomonadota > Alphaproteobacteria > Sphingomonadales > Sphingomonadaceae > Sphingomonas > Sphingomonas sp. 66-10. The sequence continues at coordinate 75,368 of NZ_MKRR01000133.1, read as the reverse complement.
TGATGCTCTATGCCTCTGTGGCGAAGGGCTTTCGGACCGGTGGGGGCAATAACCCGGTGCCGGCGCTGACCTGCGGCAAGGATCTCGCCGCGCTCGGACTCAGCGGCGCGCCGGCCGATTACAAGTCGGACTCGGTGTGGAGTTACGAGGCCGGGGTCAAGGGCGCCGCCTTCAACCGCCGGCTGCGGATCGAGACCAGCGCTTTCTACATCGACTGGCAGAATATCCAGGCCTCGATCCCGCTCAATTCGTGCGGCTTCACCTTCATCGGCAATCTCGGCGCCGCGCGCAGCCGCGGCTTCGATCTCCATATTACCGCCGCCCCGGTCCACGGCCTCACGCTGGAAGCATCGGTCGGCTACACCGATGCGAAATACAAGGACACGGTCTACGGCGGCGTGCTGCGCAACGGCTCGCGGTCGATCGTGATCTCGAAGGACGATCCGCTCTTCGTCGCGCCGTGGACCGTCTCGCTGTCGGGCGATTATGAAACCGACCTCGCGTCGAGTGCGGGGATCAGTGGCTATCTTCACGGCGAATATAATTACGGCGCCGGGTGGAATTACGGCCGGGTCGCGACGATCGGTTATGATCCGCTCGACACTTCCCAGGCCGCAACCCATGTCGCCGCGCTGCGGGTGGGCGTGCGCAAGGACGGAATCGACGCGTCGCTGTTCATCAACAACCTGTTCAATTCTCGCGACCGGCTCGCGGTCAGCCACGATCCGATCTCGTCGGCGCTGTTCCGCGACGTGATCTTCCGCCCGCGCACGATCGGCGCGACGATCTCGTATCGCTATTGAACGCAAAAGGAGCAGAGCGATGAAATTACCTTCCTTGCTGCTCGCTCTCATGTTGAGCGCTGGCGTCGCGCCAGGCGCATACGCCCAGGCCAGCGCCGCGAATTCGGCGGCAAGCGCAGCGGCAGTCGAAAACGGGCTGCGCCCGGCGTTCGACATCGCCGGCGAGGTGCCGGCGCGCTGGACGATCGAGGAACGGATGGAGCACTGGCGCGTCCCCGGCGTCAGCATCGCGGTGATCCGCGGGGGCAAGCTCCTCTGGGCCAAAGGATATGGCGTCCTGCAGCGCGGGCGACCGGAAAAGGTCGATGCCGATACGATGTTTTCGGTGGGGTCGGTCAGCAAGGTCGCCGCGGCCGGGATCGCGCTCAGGATGGTGGACGCCGGGATCCTCGATCTCGATCGCGACGTGAACGCCTATCTGCGCCGCTGGAAGGTGCCGGCGAACGATCTGGTCGCGCAAAGCCCGGTGACGTTGCGCGGGCTTATGTCGCATTCCGCCGGGCTCACCGTCCACGGTTTCCCCGATTTCCAGCCGGGCGCGGCACTGCCGACGGTGTTCGACACGCTCGACGGTCGCCCCCCGGCGGTCACCGCGCCGGTCCGCGTGACCTATGTGCCGGGCAGCCACTGGCGTTATTCGGGGGGCGGCATCACCGTCGAGCAACTGCTGATAGAGGATGTCTCGGGCATCGCGTTCAACGCCGCGGCACGACGCTACCTGTTCGAACCGCTCGGCATGACGCGTAGCAGTTACGAAGCGACGATCGCCGACAAATGGGGCAATATCGCCAAGGCGCACGGCCCGGACGGCGCGGCGCGAGCGCTGCCGCGCGGTTACGAATCGATGCCGGAAATCGCCGCGTCGGGTCTTTGGACAACCCCCTCCGATTATGCCCGCTACGTGATCGCGATGATCCGATCCTATAACGATCGCGAAGGCGCCTTCCTTGCCAACGCCACCGCGCAGCAGATGATGACCGAGGTCGGCGTCAGCCCTTATGGCCTCGGCCCCCAGCTCAGCGGGCACGGCGTCGACCGCATCTTCTCGCACGGCGGATCGAACGATTCGTACAAGGCGTGGATGGAAGGCCATCTCGCCACCGGCGACGGCGTCGTCATCTTTACCAACGGCGAAAACGGTGACGGGCTGCTGAAGGAAATCCGCCGCGCCGTCGCCGCCGCCGAGGGCTGGCGGATGGGCGGCAGCATCACCATTCCCGCGGCGACGCCCAGCGCCGACATGCTGCGGGCCTATGTCGGTCATTACCGCGTCGCTTCGCCATCGACGATCGCCAGCCAGCGCTCGCTCGCCTTCTCGCTCGACGTAAAGGACATCGAGATCGCAATGCGCGAGGATCGGCTCCGCGTCACTTATCGCGATTCCGAAGGCAACAAGCTCGAAGATACGTTGATACCGGAAGGCGGAAGCTGGTTCATCGAGGCCGACGACGGTGTCGAGCAGGTCGAGTTCGTCCGCGGCTATGACGGCAAGGTCAGCGGGCTCGTCATCCACAATGACGATTATTCGATGGACGCGCAGTTGATCCGCTGATCCCGCCGACCCGGCAAAAGAGGAACCCCGATGCCGTATCGTCTCTCCTGCGCGTCGCTTGCGCTGCTGATCGCCACCATTGCGGTGGGGCCGGGACTAGCGGCGCGCCCGAGCGGGTCGCCTGTTCATTACGATATCGTGATCCGCGGCGGCGAGATCGTCGACGGCACGGGCGGCAAGCGCTTCCGCGGCGACATCGGCATTCGCGGCGAGGTGATCGCCGCCATCGGCGACCTTTCCGCCGCCGCCGCCGATCGCATCATCGACGCCAAAGCGCGGATCGTTACCCCCGGCTTCATCGACATGCACGCGCATGTCGCCGACGACGAAGCGGGCGAACATGGCTTCCTGTCGACCGACCCCCGGCTTCGTGCGGGGCAGAATTATGTCGCGCAGGGGGTAACAACGGTGCTGGGCAACCCGGACGGCGCGCAACCCGCTTCGCTGCGCGACGAAGGCGCGCGGATGCGAACGCTCGGCATCGGCACGAACATCGCGCTGACCAATGGGCATAACGGGCTGCGTGCGCTGGTGATGAAACCGGCCGACGCGAAGCGGCCCGCGAACGATGACGAGATCCGGCGGATGCAGGATATCATCCGCCACGATATGGCTTGCGAAGGCTCGTTCGGCCTTTCGCTGGGCCTGGAATATGACAGCGGCCGTTACGCCGATCGGCACGAACTGATCGAATTGGGTCGCGCGCTGCCGGCCTATGATGGCATCTTCATTCCGCATTTGCGCAGCCAGGGCATCGCGCCGATGTGGTATCTGCCCAGCACTAGCCGGGGCGCACCACCGCCCACGCTCGATCAGTCGATCGACGAAGTCCTGGCGGTTGCGCATGAAGCCGGAGCGACGGGGGTGTTTTCCCACATGAAGGCGTGGGGCCCCGGCTATCGCGGCGAGGCCAAGCGGCCGGTCGCCAAATTGCAGGCGGCGCGCGATCGCGGCGACCGGGTGTTCATGGACGTCTATCCTTATGACAGCAGCGGTTCCGACGGCGATTTCGTCGCCATCCCGCGCTGGGCGTTCGGCGCCGATGGGGCGACACAGCCGGCATCCGATTATCGGACGCGGCTCGACCGTCTGCTCGCGACGGCAGATTCCACCCGTCGCGCAGATCTGATCGAAGACATCCGCCACTTCGTCGCGCTGAAGGGCGGGCCGGAGAATATCGTCGTCCTCGCCTATCCCGATCGGTCCTATGTCGGGAAACGGCTTTCAGAGCTGATGGCGCTGCGCAAGCTCGATCTGCCCGATCTCGTCCTGGCGCTCCAGCGCGAGGGGGACCCAAGCCTGCCGGGCGGCGCGCGGATGCGCGCGTTCAGCATGCTCGACGACGATATCAAGACCTTCTACCGCCAGCCCTGGGCGGCGACGTCGACCGACGGCTGGATCATCCTGCCCGAGGAAGCGACCGGCAGCCGCAAGTATATCAACACCAACCGCCGGCTGTTCGGCAGCTTCCCGCGCCGCATCGCTTATTATTCCCAGCAGCAAGGCGTCGATACGCTGGAACAGGCGGTGCACTCGATGACCGCGCTTCCCGCGACGATCGTCCATATCGGCGATCGCGGGCGGATCGCGGTGGGGATGAAGGCCGATCTCGCGGTGATCGATCTGCCGCATCTGCGCGACAATACCACCGCGCTCGAACCGAGCGTCTATCCCGACGGGATCGACTATGTCCTCGTCAACGGCCGTCTTGCGGTCGATCGAGGCAAGCGGACGCTGGCGCTGGCAGGCAAGGTGCTGTCGCCCGATCGCCGGCCCGACCAGCGCTGCCCGACCCCGGCCGCGCGATGAACCCCGCCATCGGAGGTCGACCGTGAGCGGACCTTTCGAGCGATATTCGGACGCGGATGTCGCGGCGCTGATCGCCGGCTATCCGCTCGCATGGGTGATCGGCGATGCAGCCGACCCCGCCGCGGTTTGCCAGCTGCCGATGATCGGCGAATATGATGTCGCCGGGCGGCTGGTCTCGTTGATCGGGCATATGGCGCGCCGCAACCCGCTCCATGCGCAGTTGACCGCCAATCCGCGCGCGCTGTTCCTGTTTAGCGGCCCGAATGGCTATATCTCGCCCGAACATGCCGGCCGGCGCGATTGGGCGCCGACCTGGAACTTCGCGCATCTTCGTATCGCCGCGGCCGTGGCCTTTGACGCGGCGCTGACCGATGCCGCGCTCGACGCATTGATCGACGCGGAGGAGCACGGGCGGGCGAGGCCGTGGCGAGCGGCGGAACTGGGCGCGCGCCGCGACAAGCTTGCGGCCATGATCATCGGGTTCCGCGCCCGGGTGGAAAGCGTCCACGGGCGTTTCAAGCTGGGGCAGGACGAGCCGCCCGAAACCTTTCGCGCGATCGTTACGCACCACCCCGATCCCGAATTGCGCAGCTGGATGGAGAGGTTCGCCGCCCGGCGGAACGATGGGGGAGAGCCGAAATGATACGGGTCGATCGCCGGGACATGATCCTGTCGGGCGCCGCGGCGCTGTTGTGCGGCACCGCCTTCGCCGCCGGCCGGCTGCTCGACACCGCGCTTGTCAACGCCCGGGTGTGGACCGGCGACGGCGGGCGTAGCGACGCCGTCGGAATCGCCGGCAACCGGATCGCCGCACTCGGCGACGGCGCTGTTCGCGGCTCGATCGGACGCAGCACGCGGGTGATCGACTGCGGTGGCGCGTTCGTCATGCCGGCGTTCACCGACTGCCACACGCATTTCCTCCGCGGGTCGGCGGATCTTCTCCATCCGGACCTGCTGACGGTAACCACGCGTGCGGAATTCATCGAACGGATCGGCCGGGCTGCGCGCCAGCTTTCGCCCGGCCAGTGGCTGCTCGGCGGGCCGTGGGATGAGCAGAGGTTCGGCGGCGCGGTGCCCGATCGCGGCTGGATCGATCCCGTCACCGCCGATGTGCCGGTGGCGATCCCGCGCACCGATCTCCACGCGCTGCTGCTCAATTCGGTGGCGCTGAAGCTGGCAGGAATTACCCGCGACACGCCCGATATTCCCGGCGGCGTGATCGAGCGCGATGCCAGGGGCGAGCCGACCGGCATCGTCAAGGATAATGCCGCTTATGCCGTGCTGAAAGCGATCCCGCCGATTGCGCCGGCAGAGGCGGACAGGCTGATCAAGACGGGCATCGCTTATGCCCTGTCCCGCGGCGTCGCGCAGGTCCATAATACCGAAGTCGACTGGTCGGTTCACGATGCGGTGCGCCGGCTGCGCACGGCCGGGCCGACCGGTCTGCGCTTCTATTCATTTGTACCGCTGGCCGACTGGCAACGCATGGCCGCGCTGGTCAGGGCGGAAGGGCGCGGCGACGATTGGGTGCGATGGGGTGCGATGAAATGCGTCTCGGACGGGTCGCTCGGTGCCCGCACCGCGCGCTTCTACCAGCCCTATGCCGATGCGCCGGCCGCGCGCGGCGTCTGGTCCACCAGCGTCGAGACGATGCGGGCATGGGTCGTTGCGGCCGACGCCGCGGGGCTGGCGATCACCACCCATGCGATCGGCGACGAGGCGAATGACGCGGTGCTCGACATCTATGCCGAGGCCGTCCGCCGCAACGGCGCACGCGACCGCCGGTTCCGGATCGAGCATGCGCAGCATCTGTCGCCCGGCGCGGTTGCGCGGATGCACCGACAGAAGGTCATCGCCTCGGTCCAGCCCTATCACGCGATCGACGACGGGCGATGGGCGGTCAAGCGGATCGGCGAGGAACGGCTGACGCGCACCTACGCCTTCCGCTCGCTGCTGGAGGCAGGGGTTGCCACCTGTTTCGGCTCCGACTGGCCGGTCGCGCCGATCGATCCGCTGACCGGGATCGACGCGGCGGTGCGCCGCGCGACGATCGACGGGAACAATCCCCGTGGCTGGCATCCCGAACAGCGGGTGACGGTGGAACAGGCGCTGACCGCCTACACCCGCACCGCTGCTTATGCCGGCTTCCAGGACGATCGGCTCGGCCGATTGCGGCCGGGCTATCTCGCCGACATCGTGGTGCTCGATCGCGACCTGTTGTCGGCGGCGCCGGTGCAATATTCCGGTACGCGCGTCCTGCGCACCTTCGTCGACGGGGTCGAGCGTTACAGCGCCGCATGATCGCGGGGCGCGGCCAGCACCGGCTCAGCCGGCGACCTGCCCGCCGCGCTGCCGCCACGGCACCGGCCGCAGCGAGCGACGCAACAAACCGAGAAAATCGTCCACCCTTGCCGCCCGCTCGCCGCGGCGGCCGAGGATCGCGGTGATATCGGCATCGGGGAGCTTCCAGCCAGGCAGCAGCGGCACCAGCCGCCGTGCGGCGATATCCTCCGCCACGTCCCATTCGGATCGGACCGTGATCCCGGCCCCGGCGAGCGCCAGCGCCTTGGTCACCGCGCCGTCGTTGCTCGACAGCACCGGCTCGATCCGCACGTTGATCCGCTCACCGCGCGCATTCTCGAACCGCCACAATGTCACGTCCTCGTCGTTCTCGCGCAGCGCGATGCAGCGATGATCGCGCAGATTGGC
>NZ_MKRR01000133.1:60131-68431 GCF_001897045.1 Sphingomonas sp. 66-10 | reverse complement strand
TATCGCGCAACTCGCCGATCTGGATCAGGATATCGCAGGCGGTGGCGAGCCCGATGCCCGGGCGATCCGACAGATTGAGATCGACCCGTACATCGGGATGCGTCGCATGATAATCGATCACCAGCCCCACGACATAGGCCCGTCCGAAACCCAGCGGGGCGACCACCCGCAACACCCCCGCATTCTTGCCGCCGCGCTGGGCGAGCTCGTCTTCCATCCGGGTGAACTGCAACAGAATCTCATTCGCCCGTTTGAACAGCAATTCGCCGTCGCTGGTCAGTTTCAGCCCGCGATTGGATCGCTCGACCAGCCGCAGCGCCAGCTTGCGCTCGATATGCGTCAATCGCTGGCTGACCGCCGGGGGCGTGATCCCCAACGTACGCGCCGCCGCCGCCAATGACGCCGACGATCCCACCGTGACGAACAGTTCGAGGTCGTCGGCCGACAACATAAGATGCACCTTATGGTTACACTAAGCGAAGCCAGCATAGCGCAGCGAGCAGCCGGCGGTACAACCCCCTTTCGCCACACCGACATGGAGCAACCGGTGCCAGCACAGTCCGCGGCAACCCCGATCACCCAATTGGATACCCCCGCGCTTCTCCTCGATCGCGCGACGATGGACCGCAACATCGCGCGGATGCGCGACAAGATCGCGTCGCTCGGCGTCGCGCTTCGGCCGCATGTCAAAACCGTGAAATGCCTGGAGGCGATCGAGCGCATCGCGCCCGGGCGCGGCGCCGTCACGGTCTCGACGCTGCGCGAGGCCGAGGAACTGGCCGCGGCGGGCTATCGCGATATTCTCTACGCCGTCGGCATCACGCCGCAGAAAGTCCCGCGCGTGCAGGCGCTGCGCCGGCGCGGTGTCGACCTCAAGGTCATCGTCGACAATCACGAGGTGGCGGCGGCGGTGTGCGCGGGCGGTTTCGACACGAGCGATCCGATCCCGACGCTGATCGAGATCGACACCGACGGGCATCGTGCCGGCGTGCGCCCCGACGACGCCGCGCTGCTCGGAACGATCGCCGGCGGGATCGGCGGCGCGCTCCGGCTGGGCGGGCTGCTGACCCATGCCGGGGGCAGTTACGAATGCCGCTCGATCGAGGCGCTGAAGGCGAGCGCGGCGCAGGAGCGGGACGGGATCGCCCGCGCGGCGGCGATCCTGCGCGAGACCGGCCACCGGCTCGACATCATCAGCATCGGCTCCACCCCGAGCGTGCTGTTCTCCGAAAACATGACGGGCGTGACCGAGGCGAGAGCGGGTGTCTTCGCCTTCTTCGATCTCGTGATGGCCGGGATCGGCGTGTGCACGCCGCAGGATATCGCGCTGTCGGTGCTGGCGACCGTCATCTCGGCACAGGCGGATCGTGGACGGCTGATCGTCGATGCCGGATGGATGGCGATGTCGCGTGATCGCGGCACCGCCCGGCAGCCGATCGATCAGGGCTATGGCATGGTCTGCGATCTCCACGGCACGCCTTATCCCGATCTCATCATGATCGACGCCAATCAGGAACATGGCGTGCTCGGTCTCCGCTCCGGAAGCGCGGCGGCCTTCCCTGACCTTCATGTTGGCGATCAGGTGCGTATCCTCCCCAATCACGCCTGCGCGACCGCCAGCCAGCATGACGCCTATCAGGTGACAGACGAAGCGCGCGGCGCAATCATGCATGTCTGGCCCCGCTTCGGAGGATGGTGATGAGCGATATCGTAGCAATACAGACGACCGAGGCGCCCGCGCCTGCCGGGCATTATTCGCAGGGCATTGCGTGCGGCGATCTGGTGTTCGTCTCCGGGCAATTGCCGGTGCGCGACGGCGGGGATCATTCGCTGGCGCAGGAGGGATTCGAACCCCAGGCGCGCCGGGCGTTGGCCAATCTGCTCGCGGTGCTGAAGGCGGGCGGCGCCACGCCGCGCGACGTGCTGCGCGTCACCATCTATCTCTCGGATGTCGCGGACTGGCCGTCGTGCAACGCGATCTACGCGGAGTTCTTCGGCGACAGCCGCCCCGCGCGGACGATCGTTCCGGTCGGCCCGCTGCATTACGGCTATCGGATCGAAGTGGACGCGATCGCCCGGCGGCGCTGACGCGAGGCCTGGACCTGTGGGGCGAGCGCCCATAAAGGGCGCCTCCAATCAGAAGGAAACCCCTGTGAACAATACCGATCTCGCCGACCGTATCGCCGAGACGCACGGCCTGACCAAGGCCGATGCCCGCAAGATCGTCGACAGCGTATTCGCCGTCCTCGTCGAGGCATCGACCAAGGGCGAGGAAGTCTCGCTCAACGGCTTCGGCAAGTTCAAGGTCAAGGACACGCCCGCGCGCCAGGGCCGCAACCCCGCGACCGGCGCCGTGATCGAGATCGCCGCGTCGAAGAAGCTGACCTTCGCGCCCGCCAAGGCGGTCAAGGACAAGCTGAACGGCTGATGGGTATCGAGGCGGTCCGCGCCTTCTTCGCGGCGCGGGCATCGGACGTAGTTATTGTCGAACAGGCCTCGAGCACCGCGACCGTGCTCGAGGCCGCCGACACGCTCGGTGTCACCCCGGGCCAGATCGCCAAGACCCTGTCGCTCAGGGTCGGCGAGCATGTGGTCCTGATCGTGACCGCGGGTGACACGCGGCTCGACAACCGCAAGGTCAAGGACATGCTCGGCGGTCGGCCGCGTATGCTATCGGCTGAAGAAGCCGAACAATTGACCGGCCATCCCGTCGGCGGCGTCTGCCCGTTCGGGCTTGCGACGCCGCTCCCGGTCTATTGCGACCTGTCGCTGCGCCGCTTCGATCAGGTCTATCCCGCCGCCGGCGCGCGCACCGCCTCGGTGCGGTTGAGCCCCGATCGCCTGGCGGCACTGGTCGGCGCCGAATGGGCCGACCTCTGTTCCTTGCCGGGCTCGGCTTGAAATGGCGTGATCGGCAGAACCGGGAACGTCTTCTGCCTTTCTCTCTTTCCGTTTCGCGGGCGGATAGCGGCGGTGCGATGTGTACGGCCGGCAGATTTTCACGCGCTCGCCGGTCGCGCGTCGGACGATCACGCGTGTTCGCGAAACGCAGCAATTCCGGCAATGCGCTTGTATCCGCCGAAGCTGCGCGCCAGCTAGCACGCAACGCAACCGCTAGGGTTTCCCCTCATGAAGAAGATCGGGTTTCTCTCGTTCGGCCATTGGTCGGCGGCATCGCAATCGGCGACCCGTTCGGCCAGCGACATGCTGCTGCAATCGATCGACCTGGCGGTCGCGGCCGAGGAACTGGGCGCGGACGGCGCCTATTTCCGCGTCCATCATTTCGCGCAGCAGCTCGCTTCGCCGTTTCCGCTGCTCGCCGCCGTCGGTGCCCGGACTCGCCGGATCGAGATCGGCACCGGGGTGATCGACATGCGGTACGAAAACCCGTTCTACATGATCGAGGATGCGGGCGCGGCCGACCTCATCAGCGGGGGACGACTCCAACTCGGCATCAGTCGCGGTTCGCCCGAACAGGTGATCGACGGCTGGCGTTATTTCGGCTTTGCGCCCGCGGAGGGCGAGAGCGATGCCGATATGGGTCGGCGCCACGCCGAGGTTTTCCTCGAGCTGCTGGAGGGCAGGGGCTTCGCCCAGCCCAATCCGAATCCGATGTTCCCCAACCCGCCCGGCCTGCTCCGTCTGGAGCCTCATTCGGAAGGGTTGCGCGAGCGCATCTGGTGGGGATCGGGGGCGAACGCGACCGCAATCTGGGCGGCGCGGATGGGGATGAATCTGCAGAGCTCGACGCTCAAGGCCGACGAAACCGGCGAGCCCTTCCATGTCCAGCAGGCCAAGCAGATCCGCGCCTATCGCGAGGCCTGGAAGGAAGCAGGCCACAAACGCGAGCCCCGCGTGTCGGTGTCGCGTTCGATCTTCGCGCTGATGAACGACCAGGATCGCGCCTATTTCGGACGCGGCGACAGCAGCGACCAGGTTGGTATCATCGACAAGATGCGTGCGATATTCGGGCGGTCCTACGCCGCCGAGCCCGACGTCCTGATCGACCAGTTGCGCGCCGACGAAGCGATCGCGGAGGCCGACACCCTGCTCCTCACCGTGCCCAACCAGCTCGGCGTGGACTATAATGCGCATGTGCTCGAGGCGATCTTGACTCACGTCGCACCGGCGCTCGGCTGGCGCTGACGAGGCGACGCGGCGGCGGGGCAGGTCCGTCCGGTTCTATTGAAGGGGTAAGAAGCGGGCAGCGCTGTGGCGCCCGGCGCAACCATTTATCCAGTCTATCTGATCAGACTATCTTTACAGCTTACCTGTCGATCTGATAGCTAGTCCAACATGAGTGCCGAACCGGATGATCAGGGACCTGCGCCGACATCGCTTCTGGCGCAGGAGCTCCGCGCGCTGATGGGCAGGCTAAAGCGACGCTTGCGCGATCAAGCCCATATCGGGGACCTCGCGCCCTCTCAGGTGTCGGTCCTGCTCCGCCTGGAGAAGGACGGGCCCGCTACGGCGTCGAGCCTCGCCCGTGCCGAGGGGATGCGGCCGCAATCGATGGCTCCGGTGCTCACCGCGCTGAAAGATGCCGGTCTCGTGAGCGGAACGCCTGATCCCGCGGACGGACGGCAGACCCTGTTCTCGCTCACCGAGGCGTTTCGAAAGTCGGTCGAGGAGGGCCGCGCCGCACGTCAGGACTGGCTGACGCGTGCGCTTCAGATGCGGCTTTCGCCGCAGGAGCAGGGCGAGGTGGCAAGGGCTGTCGACCTGTTGAAGCGGCTCGTCGACGAGTGAAGGTGTTTCGCGGCCGCCAGCCGCGAAACCGATGCTGGAACTCAGGAGGATATTCCGATGGCGCTGACGATACTCGATCCGAACACCGCCCTGATCATCATCGATCTTCAGAAGGGCATCGTCGGCTTGCCTGTCATCCACCCCATAGATCGGGTCATCGAACGCGCCCGTGCGCTGGCCGACGCCTTCCGTCAGCGCGGCCTGCCGGTCGTGCTCGTCAATGTTGCTGGCGGGGCGCCGGGCCGGACCGAGCAGCCCCCTCAAACGGGCGCCCGTCCGGACGGATGGACTGACCTCGTTCCGGAACTGAACCGGCAAGCCGGGGATATCATTGTGACGAAGCGGACCTGGGGCGCCTTCGCCAGTACCGACCTCGAGGCCCGGTTGAAAGCGCGAGGCGTCACCCAGGTGGTGGTCGCAGGTGTGGCGACCGGAACCGGCGTCGAGGCGACGGCGCGTCAAGCTTATGAGGCGGGCTTCAACGTCACCCTCGCGCTCGACGCGATGACCGACATCCGCCCCGAGGCGCATGACTATAGCATCAGGAACATCTTCCCGCGGCTGGGGGAGACCGGCACGAGCCGGGAGATCATCGATCTCCTCCCGACGAAGGATGCCTGAGATGCCCTGGCTTTCACTCCTGTCATATGGCTTCGGCGGCGCATTCCTGGCGAATGCCATCCCTCATGCCGTCAGCGGCATGATGGGCAGGCCTTTTCAGAGTCCCTTTGCACAACCGCCTGGACAAGGGCTCTCGTCGTCGACCGTCAATGTGCTCTGGGGATTCTTCAACCTCTTCGTCGGCTATGTGCTGGTCTGTCGCGTCGGTGATTTCGCATTGAAAGATACGGCAGACGTCCTCGCCCTGGCCGTCGGCGCCTTCGCGATCGCGCTGTTTTCGGCACGGCATTTCGGTCGCTTCCATGGCGGCAACGGGCCGGCGCATCGATGAAGGCTCGCGCGAGCAACACCTTCCGATCGCTGCGAAGCTTCAATTATCGGGTCTGGGTAGGCGGTGCCTTCGTCTCCAACGTCGGCACCTGGGTCCAGCGCACCGCGCAGGACTGGCTGGTGCTCACGCAACTGACCCATCATGATGCCTCGGCGGTCGGCTGGGTCATGGCGCTGCAGTTCGGGCCGCAACTCATCCTGCTGCCGTGGACGGGCTTCGCCGCCGATCATTTCAACCAGCGCAAGCTTCTCATCGCCACGCAGGCGACGATGGGTGCGCTCGCTATTGCATTGGGGGTGCTCACCGTCACTGGCATCGTCCAGCTCTGGCATGTCTACGTCTTCGCCTTCCTGTTCGGCAGCGCTGCGGCTTTCGATGCCCCGGTGCGTCAGACCTTCGTTGCGGAACTGGTCGGGGACGAGGATCTGCACAATGCGGTGGCGCTCAACTCCACCTCGTTCAACGCCGCGCGGATCGTGGGTCCGGCCGTCTCCGGCATCGTGATCGCCGCGGTCGGCACGGGCTGGGCCTTTCTGATCAATGGCGCCTCCTTCGCCGCCGTGCTGGTCTCGCTCGCCTTCCTGCGCACGGCCCAGCTTCGCCCGAACGCCCGGGCCATCCGCGGGAGGGGAGGCTTCGCCGACGGGCTCCGCTATGTGCGGGATCGCCCGGACCTCAAGGCGATGCTCGTCATGCTGTTCCTGATCGGGACGTTCGGCCTGAACTTCCCGATCTTCATCTCGACCATGGCGGTCAGCGTCTTTCATACGGACGCCCGTGGATACGGGCTGTTGTCGTCGATCATGGCGATCGGCACGATGTCCGGCGCGCTTTTGGGCGCCGGGCGCGAAATGCCGCAGTTCCGGTTGTTGCTGGTCGGCGCCACGATCTTCGGTCTCGGCTGCACCTTCGCCGCCTTGGCGCCTGGCTATTGGCTGTTTGCTGGCGCGCTCGTCATCATCGGCGTGGCGGCGCTGACCCTCACCAACACGACGAACAGCCTGATGCAGCTCTCGACCGAGCCCGCCATGCGCGGGCGGGTGATGGCGCTGCGCGTCGGCATTGCGCTGGGCGGCACGCCGATCGGCGCCCCGATCGTCGGTTGGGTGGCAAGTCATTACGGTCCGCGCTGGGCGCTCGGCATTGCTGCGGCTTCGGGCTTTGCCGCCGCCATCGTGGCGCTGGCCACCGCTGGCCACCGCTGGCCGCCGCCGAGCAGGATAGCGCTAAGTTCGCGCCGACGGATAGCGATCGAAGGGGCGGCGAAGCGGGGCATTGGTCCGCACCCTGGCGCTTGATTTTTCTGACCGAACGGACAAATGTTAGCGCTAATATTCCAGACTCCCGATCCACACAGCGGGAGGGGTGCCAGGGGAGGAAATCCTGTGAAGATCGCTTTTGCTGCCTCGCTTGCGGCCGTCCTGATCGCGCAACCGTCGCTGTCGCAGACGCAGCCTCCCGTGATCGCCGAAGACTTCAAGCCGTCCTCGTTGAACCAGCCGGGGCAGCAATATCCGCAGGTCAATTCGCAAGGCTATGTCCGCTTCCGCATCGTCGCGCCCGCCGCGACAAGCGTGAAGGTGAGTCTGGGCCTTGGGGGCCGGGGCGGCACGGTCCTGAGCAAAGCCGCCGACGGAAGTTGGACGGGCACCTCCGAAGGGCCGCTGGACGAGGGCTTCCATTATTATCACCTCACGATCGACGGTGGCACGTTCAACGATCCCGGTGCGCTCAATTTCTTCGGATCGACGCGCTGGGAGAGCGGCATCGAGATTCCCGCGCGCGATGCTGATTTCTATGCGCTCAAGGATGTCCCGCACGGCCGGGTCGAGCAGATTCTATTTCCCTCGCGCAGCACCGGCGGCCCGCGCCGGGCGTTCGTCTATACGCCGCCGGGTTATGACAAGGACCCGAACAGGCGATATCCGGTCCTATACCTGCAGCACGGCTGGGGCGAGGACGAGACGGCCTGGTCCAGCCAGGGCCATGCCAACCTGATCCTCGACAATCTGATCGCCGCCGGGAAGGTGCGGCCGTTCATTATCGTCATGGCCTATGGCATGACCAACGATGTCCGGCCGGGCAGTCCCGGCGGGCTTGCCAGCTTCGACATCAAACCGTTCCAGACGCTGCTGCTCGACGAATTGATCCCCTATGTGGATCATGAGTTTCGCACCCTGTCCGACGCGGACCATCGCGCCATGGCGGGTCTTTCGATGGGCGGGTTCGAGACCAAGCTGATCGCGCTGAAGAACCTCGACAAGTTCGCGTATATCGGCCTGCTGAGCGGTGGTACCGTGTCGCTGGACGATATCAACGCAACTCCGGGGTATAAGGAGAAGGTCAAGTTGACCTTCGTGAGCTTCGGCAGCCGCGAACTCGAAGGTGGCCGGGCAGGCCCTCCCGGCGGCCCCCGCGTCGATCCGCGCGCGAACGCTGAGGCGCTCAAGAACGCCGGTATCAATAGTGCCTTCTATGTCTCGCCCAATACGGGACATGAATTCCAGTCGTGGCGGCGAAGCTTGCGCGAACTGGCGCCGTTGCTGTTCAAGGACTGACGATCGCCCGCCTATCTTTAACCGGCTGAGCTTCGGCGGGC
>NZ_MKRR01000133.1:53876-60082 GCF_001897045.1 Sphingomonas sp. 66-10 | reverse complement strand
CCCGCCGATTTGAAGGCGAACGCAGACAGGGAGGCCGACCGAACGCAGACCACTGGTGCTCCGCTGGAGCAATCGTGTCGTCATGTTCGCGCGATCGACGCATGAATCGGCAGTAGCGCCGCGCCCAGCGCGGAGCCGGCGCCGCCGAGCTGGGAGATTTCGATGTCGTACCGCTCCTTCTCGCTCTCGGCGATATGGTCGCCCCATTTGATCGCCCGGCGGTTCAGCCGTTCGGCAAGTCCGTGCATGATCGCGGACGGCAAAGGGCTCATCAGCCGGATCGCCCCCGGGTCGAACCAGGCGAGCGCCGAGTTGATCGTCTGGAGAAGCTGATCGGCGGCCCGTTCCAGCCAATCATCGATCGTCGCCTCATATCCCGGGATCGCCTCGGCAAAATCGGCCAGCGATCCGACCTTGCATCCGTCCGCCTGCAATGTTGCGATCAGATCGAGCGTCGTCGGGCGCGGCTGGTTACCCGGGTAGAACATACCGATCTCACCGGCGCTGCCCGTTTCGCCGCGCATCAGCCGGCCTTCATGAACGATTCCCGCCCCGATGCCGTGCCCGAGCAGGATCACCACCGCGGTGGTACAGCGCCGGATCAGCCCGCCCAGATAATATTCCGCGAGCGCCGCCGCCGTCGCGTCATTCTCGATCCAGATCGGCAGCCGCAGCGTTTCCTCGAAGATCGCGCGCAGCGGCGCCTCCTTCCACCCGGGCAGGTTCTGAACCACGTGCCAGCGATTGCCGTCGCGCGACAGCGCCGGGCCGGGCACGCTGAAGCCGACGCCGTACAGCCGGCTGCCCAGCAGTCGGTGTTCCATCGCGAGATCGTGGATACGGCGATCGACGTGGCGGGCGAAACAAAGCGGGTCGACGGGCTCGATCTTCTCGGACGTGAGCGACACCACGCCCCCGGCATAATCGACCAGCGCGATTTCCAGCAGGCCGGCATAGATCGCTACCCCGACCGCATAGCCCCCAGCCGGGGAAATCCGCAGCGGCACCGTCGGGCGCCCCCGACCCGCCAACGTCTCGGCGGGCAATTCCTCGATCAAGGCCTGCCCGATCAGCGTTTTGGTCAGCTTGGAGATGGCGCCGTTGCTGATCTGCAGAGACTCGGCCAGGGCAGACCGCGATTGTGGGCCGCGCGTGCGCAGCTGCCAGAGCAGCCGCTTCTCTTCCTCGAGCAGCGTGACCGGTGGATGCCTCATCATGCGGAGCCAATAGCAGCCCGGTATGCAGCCCGTGATTTATTTTCTCAGAAATAAATAAATCTGTCATCCGCGCCGCGCATCGGCGCCGCGAGTTCACGATATCTCGGGGGAAACGATCCGATGAAGAAGCATAATTTCGCCGCCGGCTGCGCGGTGCTCGCGCTCTGCGCGCTATCCGCGCCGGCCTTCGCGCAGACCGCCGACACGCCGGCCGCCGACCCGGCGCAGACCGCCGACGATACGGGTGCGGACATTATCGTCACCGGCTCGGCGCGCGCGCAGCGCCGTTTCGACGTCTCCTATGCGATCAACTCGCTCAGCCAGGCGAACGTCGAGAAGATAGCGCCGAAGAGTTACGCCGACCTGCTCGGCACGGTCCCCGGCATCCAGGTCGAGGCGACCGGCGGTGAGGTGCAGAACATCACCCGCGTGCGTGGCATCCCGACCGATCGTGGTTATCTGATCTTCCAGCAGGACGGGCTGCCGCTCTACCACGAAATCGACGGCGTCTTCTTCAACTCCGGCGAAGGCATGAACCGCTACGACTTGATGACCGAGCGGGTCGAGATCGTGCGCGGCGGCCCGGCGCCGATCTATGCCAGCAGCGCCGCGGCGATCGCCAACAACATCACCGTATCGGGCGGTCCGCAGGCGCGCGGCAAGGCGCAGGTCACGCTGGGCGATACCGGCCTTTATCGGCTCGACGCGATGCAATCCGGCCCGATCAGCGACAACACTTTTTTCGCGATCGGCGGTTTCCTGCGCCAGCATGACGGTTATCGCTATGCCGGTTTCCCCAGCGACAAGGGCGGCCAGATCCGCGCCAACCTCAAGCGCGAGCTGAACAATGGATATGTCAAGATCTCGGCCGAATATGTGAACGACCACAACGTCTTCTATCTGCCGATCCCGACCAACGATCCGCGTAACCCGGCGGTCTCGCTCAATCCCTATATCGACTATTTCACCGGCACGATGAACTCGCCGTCGCTGCGCAACGTCAACATCAAATATCGCGACGGCGCCGGAGCGCTGCAAAGCATGCAGCGCGACCTCGCCAACGGCCGTCACATGCGCTTCTTCAACGCCGCGGTCGATTACGAAGCGGACTTCAACGGCTGGCACGTCTCCGCCAAGGTCGGCGGGACCAAGGGCAAGTCGAGCTTCGACGCCTTTTATTCGACGACCAACCCCGCCGATGCCACCACCTTCGCCGCCGGCTATCTGACCGCCGCGCGCACCGCGTTCGGCCCCAATGTCGCGCGGCTGGGCTATGCGCTTGCGGGCACCAACGGCGCAACGGTCTACGATCCCTCGACCGCTTTGGGCCTCGTCATGTCCGGCCAGTATCGCGCCTCGGAATCGGACTTCTATTCGGTGCAGGGCGACCTCAGCGTTACCCGCAAGTTCGAGACGGGCATCGGCACTCATGACGTGCGCGTCGGCCTGTATGGCTCCTTCTACGGCAACACGCTGCTCCAGGCCTATCAGGACATGCTCATCGAGGTGCGCAGCCAGCCACGCACCCTCGACCTGGTCGCCTATTCGTCGACGGGCGCGGTATTGGGCTCGGTCACGCAGAACGGCGTGCTGCGCTACACCACGACGCTTAACCAGGGTCAGGGCGACGCGCAGATGATCGCCTTCTACGCGAACGACACCTGGGATATCACGCGTGGCCTGCGCGTCGACGCCGGTATCCGTACTGAACGCTATGGCTATAAGGGCATCGCGCTGCCCACCACGCAGGTCAATCTGGGTGACGCCACCACGCTCGCCGACGACACCACCCGCGCCTTCACCGGCCAGGTGCTCGATCAGCGGCTGAATCCCAAGGCGACCAACTGGACGGTCGGCGTCAACTACGACCTGAACGGCCATTTCGGCGCTTACGGGCGCATCTCCAACCTCGAAGTGCCGCCGCAGCTGGGTGTGGTGACCGGCATCAATGCGACCATCGTCAAGACCAAGGCGCGTCAGTACGAAGTCGGCCTGAAGGCGAGCTTCGGCCCGAACTATCTCTACGCGACCGGCTTCTACACCAAGTTCAACCCGTTCAACGCCTCGTTCGCGGCGTTCAACCCGCTGACCGGCCGCAACGACCAGACGCTGCCGTTCATCGGCGAGGCCTCGGTCAAGGGCGTCGAAGTCGATGGCCGGGTCGTGCCGATCCGCTGGTTCTCGCTCGAAGGCTCCGTGACCTGGCAGAACCCGGAATATGCCAATCTGCAGAACAGCTCGGGCGCCGATCCGAGTGCGGTGAACGGCAAGCAGATCATTCGCGAGGCGAAATTCTTCGGCAATTTGCGGCCGAGCTTCGACTTCGACCTCGGCGCGCAGAAGCTCTCGATCTTCGGGCGATTCGAATGGGTCGGCCGGCGCTATGTCGACTTGTTCAACCGCACCGCGATGCCGGGGTACCAGACGATCGGCGCGGGCGCGTCGCTCGATTGGGGGGCGTGGCACGTCCAGGTCGTTGGCGACAATCTGTTCAACGCCCACGGCCTGACCGAGGGCAACACGCGTACCGACCAATTCGCCGGCCAGGGCACCAGCGAGGCGATCTACGGCCGCCCGTTGTTCGGCCGGAACTTCCGCCTCATCGTCAGCCGTAGCTGGTGATGCGTGCGCTGCTCCCCGCCGCGGCGCTCGCGGTGACGGCGCTCACCGCTCCGGCTTCGGCCGAGGCGGTGGACGACGGGATGATGGTAACGCTGTCCGCGCGACTCTTCCCGTTGCTCGATGCCGCCGGGCATGATCCAGCAGCGCTCGAGCGGATCGCCAGGGCGCCCGGCATGGAGGATGTGCTGCGCCTGCGGCGGGAGCGACGCGCCGTGTGCGGCGCCGATCTCGTCTGCCGCGCGCAGGCGCTGCTCTGGAGCGATCGCGAAGCGGCGGCGATGCGTCGCGCCGTCGCTCAAACGCAAGGCCTTCCCGCGGCAGATGATACGCCCGCTGCGCAAGTGGATCGCGAGATCGCGGGGATCAACACGATCGTGCGGACCTATGCGCTGGGGGCGATCCCCGCGACCGCGATCGATGGCCCCGGCGCGGTCTCGCCGCAGGATCATCAGGCGCGCCTCCAGGCAGCGGACTGGATCGCCGAGACGCCCCGCGACGGATCGGCGCAGCGGCTCGATCCCAGCATCGACTATGCGCTCGCGCTGCTCGACGTGAGCGATCGCACTGATGCGATCGGCCATGAACCGCTGACCGCCGGCGCCAACGCTGCGGCGATGGCGCGGGCGAAGACGCTCGACTGGCATCGCTATCGCTATAGCGCGATGATCGTCACGGGCGTTGGCCCCGAGATCGAGGGCGAACCGCTCAGCCCGTTCGGGAAATATCATTTGCGCCTTGCCGCGCGCCGGTTCGCGCAGGGTGACATCGCCTTCATCCTGCTCACGGGTGGGCGGGCGCATCCACGCGCGACGCCGTTCACCGAGGCCGACGAAATGCGCAAGGCGCTGATCGACCGCTACGGCGTGTCGCCCGACGCGATCGTCACCGAGCCCTATGCCCGCCACACCACCACCAACCTGCGCAACGCCGGCCGGCTGCTCGCGCGGTTAGGCGCGCCGCTGGAGGCGGAGACGGTGATCGTCTGCAACCCGCTGCAGAGCGCCTATATCGAAAGCGCGAAGTTCGCGGAACGCAACGCGGCCGAGCTCGGCTATCAGCCCGGCAAGGTCGTGCGTCGGGTGTCGCCGACCGAACTGGTGTTCCGTCCGTCACGAGCGTCCGAGCGCGTCGACCCCCGCGATCCACTCGATCCCTGAAAGATACCGTCATGCGCCGCTTCGCTTTGGCCGCCGCCCTCATGCTGTGCCCCGCCGACGCTCATGCCTGGGGCGGCACGGGGCACGCGGTGATCGACCGTGCGGCGATCCAGACGATACCCGATGACGGCCCGGTCTTCCTCCGTCGCTATGTCGACTATATCTCCGCTTCGGCCGCGCTGCCGGACAGTTGGCGCGGGGATTCGGAGGGCTTTTCGAAGATCGAGGAAGACCCGAACCACGGCTGGTTCCGCGAACAATTCGCCTTCCTGAAGCCGATCCCGCGCTCGCGCTACGAGTTCATCCTCGCGCTCTATAAGCATTACGAGACGATCAAGCAGAGCGATCCGGCTACCGCGGCACGCACCAACGTCCGCTGGACCGGCACTTTGCCTTATGCGGCGATGGAAGCCTATGAGCGGCTAATCGTCTGCATGCGCGCGATCCGCGCTGCGCAGGCCGGCGGCGGCGACGCATCGGTTCCCGAGCAGCACTGCGCGTTCCAGGCGATCCGGCTCGGCCATTATATCGGCGATGGCGCGCAGCCGCTGCACATCTCGGTGAACTCGGACGGCTGGCTCGGCGCCAATCCGAACGGCTATACCCGCGACCGCAGCATTCACGGGCGGTTCGAGAGCCGCTTCGTCGATGGCATCGGGCTCACCGCTGCGGACATTATGCCCCGGATCGGCGCGCCGGCGCATCGCCACGGCGACATGTTCGATGCGGTGCTCGCCTTTCTCGATCAATCGGGCGATCGAATGGAGACGGTCTACAAGCTCGAGAAGCGTGATGGCTTCAGGAACATGGCGGACAAGGACGTCCGCGCCCTGATCTACGAACGCACCGCCGCGGGCGCGGCGATGCTGCGCGATATGCTCTGCCGCGCCTGGGCGGAAAGCGCGGTGCTGCCGGCCAAGACGACACCCTCGCCACTCGATTTCTCCAACCCGCGCTTCAATCCGGAGACGGGCTCCGCCCCCGCCTGACGCCAGGCGAGCGCGCGCAACAGCCGCGCATGCCGGCGATGGTCGAGCGTGAAACGCCTGAGCAGCAACATGGCCAGCAGCGTGCCGGCGAGCGGCACGCCCAGACCGAGACCGAACATGCCGAGACGCACCGCTATCGGCTGTACCGCACCGGGAACGTAGCCGAGCGCGTTCAGCACCCAGCCGATCATCGCGGTCGCCCCGGCGCCACCGGCCTTCAC
>NZ_MKRR01000133.1:26798-53837 GCF_001897045.1 Sphingomonas sp. 66-10 | reverse complement strand
GCATGAACACGCTCGCAAAGCCGAAACCGATCAGCGCAGCGCTCGCCACCTGCCCCGCCGGCCACGCGATGCTCAGGGCGAAGAACAGGAGGCCCAGCGCACTCACCGCATGCCCCGCCCCGAGAAGAAGGCTCTTGCTGAAGCGGTAGGTGAGCGCGGTCCAGGCGAGGACGCCACCGCATTGCCCTGCCGTCAGCGCGATAAGCAGCAGGGTGACTGCACGCGGCCGATCAACGACATAGGTTCCCAGATACATCAGCATCCGACCGAAACACGGCATCGCGAAACCGGTGAGCAGGGCCAGCGCGCCCATTGCCAACACCATCGGGTCGCGTAGCGGAACGGCGATGCGATCGCCCCGAAGCGCGGATTCTGTGCCGTTCCCGCCGCGCGCGCCCGAGCCCCAAACGCACAGCAGCATGGTCAGCGCGAAGACCAGGCCTGCACCGATCCCGGTGAAAGCCAACGCGCCAAAATGTCGCGCCCGCCCCGCTTGCTGCACCAGCGGGGTGAGCACGGTGGCGATGGCCAGCGCGCTCGCGGTGCTGAAGAGCAACCGGTAGCCGGAGACGCGCCCCCGCGCCCGGCTGTCGCGGTTGATCTGCGCCATCAGCGCATTGTGCGGCACGTCGACGATCGCATAGGCGCCGCGGAAAATGAGGATCGCGGTCGCAAGCATCCAGCCACGACGCAGGCCCAGCACCGGCATTGCGTAGATCAATCCGAACGCCGCCCCACAAGGCAGCGCGGCCAAGGCTATCGTCCAGCGATAGCCTCGTCCCGCCGCCCGCCAATGGAGGACGAGCCGGGCCGCAAGCAGATCGAACACCAGATCGCCGAGCACCGCGAACAGCATCAGCCCCGCTGCCTGGGCACCGTTCAGCCCCAGCACGTCGGTCAGCAAAAACAGGATCGTCAGATCCGCGCCGCTGAACACCAGGGCCTTGCCGAAATTGCCCGACGAATAGGCGATCATCCGATATTCTGTGGTGATGTTCGCGATCGGGGGCATCTTTCGCATCAATGGGCGACGGCAAGCCTGACGCCGTACCGCTACCGCCCGTACGACCCGATAATTTCAAATTGGCGACAGCGCTGAACGGCATCTATCGGAAGGCATGGCAGTCGCCGTTGGCTGTCCGTCATTGCGGTGGGCAGCGGTCAGGGGATTTGCTGACTTCGCAAGGCGCCGGCATAGACTTTCATGGCGAATGCGCAGCACCCGAGCGCAATCAGCAGCATGAGCGGCAGCGCGATCGCCAGCGACCACGCGACCGCAGCTGGCTGGGCGAAGACTCGATCGGTGATCAGCGCGACGATGGTCGGCCCCAGCCCCAGTCCGAGCAGATTGGCGGTGAGCACGGCGATCGCGTGCTGAATGCCGCGCATCCGGCCCGGTGTGATCTCCTGCATCGTCGCCGGCCCCGAGCCGAGTGCGGCGGACAGGCAGAACAGCAAGGCGGTGGTGAGGGCCAAAAACAGCCCGGGCGCCGGCATCAGGGGAGCCGCGATCGCGAGCGGGATCGCGGCAGCGAGCGCACCCGCCATCACCATCAGCCGCCCGGTCTCGCGACCGCGCGATCGCAACGCATCACCGGCCAGCCCGGCGGCGAAGGTCCCGGCACTGCACGCAAGGATGACGATCCAGCCCAACCGCCACCCTACCGCCGCCGGCCCCATCTGGAACGTCCGCGCCATCATCGCCGGGGTCCAGGAAAGCAGCCCATAGGCCGCCATATTGGTGAAGCCGACCGCGGCATCGACCCCCAGGATCGGCCGCCAATGCGCAGCGAAATAGCGCCGCACCTCGCCCCAGCCCGGCGTCTCGTCGCTGTCCCCCGCGCCCCGGAGCGGTTCGCGCAAGCTCGCGACCCATAACGCCACGCCGAGCCCGATCGGCACCAGCAGCAGGAAGATCGCTTGCCAGTTCCGAACCGCGCCGACCAATGGCAGGGATACGTCGCCCTTGGGCAGCATGCCCAGTATTGCTCCCCCCAGGATCATCGCGAGCCCGGACCCGATAAACGCCCCCATCGAATAGATCCCCACCGCGAGGCCGAGCCGGCGCGGCGGGAAATAATCGCCCAGCAACGAATAGGCCGACGGCGTCATCGTCGCTTCGCCGACACCTACCCCGATCCGGCTGAGCAGCATCACGGCATAGATACGGGTCAGGCCGAAGCACCCGGTCGCGATCGACCAGAAGGCGATGCCCATGCTCAGCACCGTGACTCGCCGCCTGGTGTCGACCAGCCGCCCGATCGGCAGGCCGCCGATCGACAGGAAGAGCGCGAACGACAAACCCTGAAGCAGGCTGATCCCGGTGTCGCTCAGTTGGAGGTCGTGCTTGATCGGTTCGACCAGCAGGTTGAGGACCTGGCGGTCCACGAACGCCAGGACATAAGCGACCATCAGCACCGCGAGCGCATAGGGCGCGTAACGCGGTCCGATGCTGCGGTCCGTCATTCGCCCAAAATCGCGCCGAGCTTCGGGAAGATCGCGCGATAATCGCCGAGATCGCGGTGCGCCACCCCCGGCACCCGCTGGAAGTCGAGCCTATAGTCGTCGCCGTCGAGCGTCAGGACGGCCGCGCCGACGATCTTCTCGCCGATCCATTCCTGCATCCTGTCGGGGATGACGAACGCGGTCGACGGTACCCAGAAATGCTCGACGCCATCGACGGTCAGCCGGCGCAGCTGATGCGTATGCCCGCTCGCGACGAAGCGCAGATCGTGGCCGGCCAACACTTCCGCGAGGGCGAGCCGCTGTTCCAATGGAACATAGCGTGGGTGCCGCTCCTGATCGCTGAGCGCGACGCGCAGCCAGGGTTTGTGCAGGAACAGCCCGATCGGCCCGTCGACCGCCGCCAAGGCGCTGCACAGCCAGTCGAATTGCCGGGTCTCCTCCGCGCTGCCGGTGTTGAACAGCTGGGCGTTGAGGCCGATCAGCGCCCAGTCGCCCGCCGAGTAGAGCCAGTGATCGGCCCCGAAGGCAGTGCGGAACAGGCAGAGCGCGGCGGCGTCGAACGGTTTTTCGCCGAGCGCCCGGCCGGGCACCGGATTGTCGCCGATATCGTGATTGCCGGGGACACAGAGCAACGGCACGTCGAGCCGGTCCAGCACCGTTTTCGCTTCCTCGACTTGCCCGGGCGCGGCGATGCCGTCGGCGGTCACGTCGCCGAGATGGATGACCAGATCGAAGTCGTCGCTATTGATCCAGTCGATCGCCGCCACGGCGTTGCTGACAAAGTCTGTGGCCATCGCGGCCAGATGCGTATCGCTGATCAGCGCAATCTTCATGACGTCTCGCGGTCCTGCGCGGTTGGTGGGCGTCGCTTCCTGCCCCGGCGCAATTCGTTGCGGAAAGCGCAACCGCGGCATCGCGCGTTGCGTCGCGTGCAAATTGCATCGCCCGCAACACGCGACGCATGCTTTGCGTTGGCCGATCAGGGCTCCATCCGGTCAAGGCCGCGGCGACCAGAGGGGACCGACCGATGATTCGCCAGCTATGCCTGACCAGCGCAGCCCTTGCCCTGGGGACCGCTACCGCCGCCCGCGCCCAATCGGCACCCGATCCGCAAGCTCCCAACGCCGAAGCGTCCACCGACATCGTGGTGGTGGGGTCGCGCGGCACGCCGCGGCTGCGCACCGATACGCCGGCGCCGGTCGACGTGCTGAGCGGCGATACGCTGACCGATCAGGGGGCCGATAACCTCACTCGCGCTCTGTCGGCATTGTCGCCCTCGTTCAACTTCGTGCCGGCGGTCACCTCTCCCTCGGCGGCAGGGACGCGGCCGGCGACGCTGCGCGGCCTGACGCCGGATCAGGTGCTGGTGCTGGTCAACGGCCATCGCCGCCACGCCGCCGCGGTCATCAACACCAATAACGGCGTCGGGCGTGGCACGGTGCCGGTCGATCTCAACACCATCCCGGCGTCGGCGATCGAGCGGATCGAGGTGCTGCGCGACGGTGCCGCCGCGCAATATGGCTCGGACGCGATCGCCGGCGTCATCAACGTCGTGCTGCGCAAGGATGCTGGCGGTGGCTTTACCTCGCTGCGCGGCGGCGCGACCGAGCGCGGCGACGGCGGCACGTTGGCGGCGGCCTCCCGCAACGGTTTCTCGATCGGCGACGGCGGTTTCCTCACGGTGACATCGGAATTCCGCTCGCGCGCCCATACCAATGCCGCGGCGGTCGACCCACGCTTCGGCCGCGTCACACAGCGGCTCGGCGATCCCAGATCGAAGGATGCCAATCTCGCGCTCAATAGCGAGATCCCGCTCGGTGCCAATATCACCGCTTACGCCTTCGCCACCGCCGACGGCCGCTTCACCGAATCCACCCCGCTGTTCCGGCTGCCCAGTGTCTCGCCGGGCTTCTACCCCCAGGGTTTCCTGCCGATGATCCGCCAGCGGACGCTCGATCTGGGCGGCGCGGTCGGGCTGCGCGGCGCGATCGCCGGCTGGAACTGGGACCTCAGCGATACCATCGGCTACAACCGCGCCGACATTCGCGTCGCCAATTCGGTCAATACCTCGCTCGGCGCGGCGAGCCCGACCAGCTTCGACGGCGGCGGCCAGCGTTATACGCAGAACATCGCCAACCTGACCATCGACCGGAAGATTGACCTACTGGCAGGCGCGAACCTCGCGATCGGTATCGAGCATCGCTACGAATGGTACAAGCTGCGCAAGGGCGAGCCCCTGTCCTATGCGGGCGCCGGCGCGCAGGGCTTTCCCGGTTACAACCCGCCATCGCCGGTCCATGTCGATCGTCACGCCCTCAGCGCTTTTCTCGACGCGGAACTGAGCCTGCTTCCCGGTCTCGATCTGGGCGGCGCGGTGCGGTACGAGGATTATAGCGATTTCGGCAGCCGCACGATCTGGAAAGGCTCGCTGTTCTGGCGCGCGGCGCCGTTCGCGGCGTTGCGCGGCACGATCAGCACGGGGTTTCGCGCGCCTTCGCTTCAACAGCAATATTTCTCGACCGTCACCAGCCAGCTGTCGAACGGCGTACTGGTCAATGTCGGCAATTTCGCGGTGCGCGATCCGGTGTCGAGGGCGCTCGGGGCTTCGCCGCTCAAGGCCGAGACGTCGCGCAATTATTCGGGCGGGATCGTGCTCACGCCGATGCGCCAGCTCGACCTGTCGATCGACATCTATCGCATCGACATCAAGAACCGCATCACCTTCAGCGAATCGCTGACCGGGCCGGCGGTGACCGCGATCCTGCTGGCGAACGGCATCACCAACGCCTCGCAAGTGCGGTTCTTCACCAACGCCGCCGACACCCGGTCGGAAGGGATCGAGGCGACATTGCACTGGTCGGCGGGCAAGGCGTCGACCGGGCTGCTCGACCTCTCGCTCGGCTATGGCGGATTCCGCAACAAGCTGACCAGGCTGAGCACCAACAGCGTGCTGCCCAGCCTGCCGCTGCTCGGCACCACCTCGATCGGCGTGCTGGTCGACTCGCAACCGCTCAGCAAGATCACCGCCAATGCCGGCGTCACCCTTGGGGCCTTCCACCTCAACGCCAATGCCGTCAATTACGGGCCGTTCCGCGCGGCGCCGCTCGGCACGGTGCAGCGGTTCGGGCCAAAGACCCAGGTCGACCTGACGCTGGGCGTCGATGCCGGCAAGGGCACTCGGTTCGATCTCGGCGTGCTCAACCTCACCAATGTCTTTCCCGATCAGGTGATCGGCCAGACCGACGGCCGGCTCTATACCGAGGCCGGCGGGCTGAACTTCAACGGCCGCGAATTCTTCGCGCGTTTCTCGATCCGCTATTGAGAGTCAGGCGAGCTGCGGTGTCGCCGCGGCTTGCTCTTCCAGCCAATGCCATACCGCGCCGACCGGTCCACGCCGCTTGCGGTCGGGCGCGGCGGCGAGCTGATAGCCCCCCGGGAAACGCGCCACCGGCAGGCCGATCCGCTCCAGCCGCCCGGCCTCCAGGAAGGGCCAGACCGTCGGGCTGGAACCGATCGCAACGCCCAGCCCTTGCGAGGCGGTCTCATAGAGCGCGTGGATGAACTCGAATCGAGTCACTTGCCCGCTCGGCATCGGTCTTCCCGTGGACCGGGTCCACCAATCCCACAGATCGGTTGGCTGGGTCACCGACAGGAGCGGATAGCGATCGAGACCGTCCTCCGCGAACGCCCGGGCGATCTGCGGTGCCGCGACCGGCGTGGCGGCGACGTTGAGCAAGTCGACATGGTCGAGCCCGGTCAGATCGATATCGGTGAAGCATATCCCGAGATCAGCTTCGCCGCTGCGCACCCCGCGGGCGCCACGATCGGTCTTGAGCGTCAGCGCGATATCCGGGTGCCGCGCGCGGAATTTCTCCAGCCGGGGGATCAGCCACCCGACCGCAAGCGAGTGCGACAGCGACAAGGTGACATCGCGGCGCCCGCGGTCGCCGACCTTTTCCGCGATGCGTCGGAGCTCGAGATAGGCGGGTTCCAGCTCCGCGAAGCAATCCTTGCCCGCGTCGGTCAGCCGCGCGCCGCCCGCGGTCCGCTCGAACAGCCGCGCTCCGACATGATCCGAAAAGGCCTGGATGCGGCGGGAGAAAGCTGCGGCGCTCAGCGCGCATCGATCGGCCGCGGCGCGAAACGTGGGGCCGCGCGCGCCCTCGATGAACGCCTCGATCTGCTCAAGCCGAGGAAGGGATCGCCGCATACCGGCAAGCCTATATCACTTGCGTGACAGTTGAGGGACGTTCCCTGGTTAGGAGCTGGCAGTACGCTTCCGGCCGATAGGAGTGGCTGGCCAAGGGCACAGAGGCGTCGCGGGCGCCCTGAGGCCTGGTCGCAGAGCCTCCATTTTGCCCGTCGCTGCCAAGAGGACGCGCAGGTACGCGGTCAACACCGGCGAGCATATCTTCATGACGATCAACGGCCAGGGCGCACAAGTGTATCAGGCGCTTGCGGATAATGCGTCCGGCACCACGATCACGGCTGTCGGCAGCGAAGGAGCCGGCGCACGCTCCACGTCATCGCGTGGCAGGCGGCGCTCGGATTTGGCAGCGCTGCACGGGACTCGACTGGGAAAATACCTCTCAGAGCACCGACCGCTTCGCGATCGCGCCTTATTGGGGCGGTGGCATTGCCGGCCCGACCGCAAACAAGGGGCCGGCAGACATGAACACTTACGACACCAACGCACGCCCCTCTCAAGATCAAATTGCCATACTGCGCGGCAGGTAGCGACACCGTGCATGTCAGCTTCGCGGAACCGCGGCGATGACAAGTAAAGGCGTGGAACGGGGCGGCACGGGTAGATGGCAGTCTCTCAGCTACCTTTGCGAAGCCGGCTGGGCCAACCCACGCGCACGAGCGTCTCGTCGGGGCCGTTCAGAGCGAACTCATACATGCCCCAGGGCTTGTCGCCAGCGCCTTCTCGCTCGATGATCTCGTCCGCAAAGACGGCGGCCAGGGCGTCGACATTCTCGCGATAGAGGTATAGCCCAAAGGGGTTTCTCCCCGGCGTCAGCCAGCCAGGAACGGCGGGATTGAGGTGGATATCTCCCCCATGCCCATCGCTCAGCATCCGGTAGTCGTCGGGGCATCCATCATCGCGCGTGAAGCCCAGACGCTCGAAAAAGCGCTGCGCCGCATCGAGATCGTTGCAAGGCAGGATCGCCGTCATTCGCTGCAGCATCGGCCGGTCTCCAAGCGTTCTGCCATCACCAAACACTCAGTTGACGGCCGCATAATAATACGCAATGCGTATGAAATGACAAGCGGAGACGATCGTGAGAGCAGCGAAGCCCGGATCGTTCGAGCAGTGTTGCGGCTGGCGCGTCGACTACGCGGCCCCGCGTTCGATGGAGAGGTAACAGGCAGCGGTCTGGCGTTGCTCGCATCGCTGCATCGAGCGGGGCCGATGAGTGCGGCGGCGCTGGCGCGCAGCGAGGGCTTGCAGCCGCAGTCGCTCAGTCGCCTGCTGGCCCGGCTGGAAGCCGACATGCTGATCGATCGGCCGATCGATCCAGTGGATCGACGCCGGCAACAGATCGCCCTCACGCCTGCTGGCACGGCGGCTTTGAAGCGGGCGATGACTCGCCGTCGCGCATGGCTCAGGGATGCCATGTCCCGCCAACTGAACGATGCCGATCGTCGGGCGTTGCTGGCGGCGACCGACGTGATGCTCCGGCTCGCCGGTCACGCGGGGGAAGATGGTCATGAATGAGGAACCCATCCTGATCGCGGCCGAGCCCCAGCTTTTCGTACCGGAATTGAGTGCGGCCTGCGCCTTCTATGTCGATCGCCTCGGCTTTACGCTCATGTTCATGCACGGCGATCCGCCTTTCTACGCGCAGGTCAGGCGGGGCGGCGCTTGCTTAAACCTGCGGCACACAGACGGCGAGGTGTTCGCGCACGGCTTCCGCGACCGGGAAGCCGACGCGCTTTCGGCGACCGTAACGGTTCAGGGTATCGAGGCGCTGGCCCGAGCCTTCGACGCCGCCGGTGTCGAATGGCACCAGCGCCTCAAGCGTGAAATATGGGGCGCGCAAACCTTCATCCTCCGCGATCCCGGCGGCAACCTCATCGCTTTTGCCGAATAGCCGGCACGCGTCGCGCGGATATAGCAGGCCAGCATCGCGAGATCGACGGCAAGGCTGGCGCCGAAGCGTCCCAGCTTGTCCAACGCTTTTCGCGATGCGGGACGGCTCGCCACGACAAAATTCTGCCCAATTACTGTCGTTTGCTCGCGCCTGCGCAATAAGCGCGACACTGCCGAGACGCGCAATGGCCGAGCACCCTGGTTCGCAGCAGAGTTCGTCGTCGTGAAGGCCGCATTGTTCGCGGCGTTGGGCCTCATGCTCGGCGCCGCGGCGCCCGCGGCCGCCGACGCGCCGGCCATCGAGCCGACTTTCTGGCTTCCCGATGCCGGATCGGGCTGGATCAACTTCGATCCGGGCGATGGCGGCCAGGTCGTCATTCCGGTCGTCGTCAACGGCCAGCCGGCACGCGCACTGGTCGATACCGGCTTCGATCAGCTGGTGCTGAGCAAGGCGTTCGCCGATGCGCACCATCTCGCGTTAACGCCGTTGAACAAGCCGATCGGGTTCGGCGGCGCGTCGCAAACATACGCGACGCCCGGCATATCGCTCGATATCGGCGCGATGCGGACGACCCGCCCCGGCGCGTTGGTCGTGACCGATTTCGACAATGTGAGGAACGCTGGCCTCAACTTCGACGCGGTGATCGGTCTTGCGTTGCTGGCCAGGCTCGAATGGCAGCTCGACGAGGATCATCACCGCTTTCGTTTCTTGCCCAGTCACGCCGAGCCGATCGTCGGCGGGACGCCGGTTCGGTTAGGGCCCCGCGGTTCGCGTCTCGTCACCACGATCGGCGTGAACGGCGCGCCGCTCGCCTCCGCGATGATCGACCTGGGAAGCGATGACGAGGTGAGCGTGCCCCCCGCGGTGATGCAGCAGGCGAAAGTGCATGTCGACACCGACCTGATGGCGGCGGGCGCGGGGGGCGCGGTCGTCGAGCCGGTCGGGCGACTGGGTTCGCTGACCATCGGCGGCCTGCAGGTCGAAGGCGCCCATGCGACGAGCGACGCCGGCTGGTTTCCCGGAGACGACATCAAGGCCTTGATCGGCATGGGCATATTGCAGCGCTACGACCTGACGGTCGACGTCCCGGCCGGTATGATGAAGCTGACCGCCCGGACCACGCCGGCGATACCCAGACCCAAATCGACCTCGGGCGTCCAGGGGGCCTATGCGGACGGCCGGTTGCTGATCGCCCATGTCATGAAGAATTCGCCCGCCGAGGCCGCCGGGCTGAAAGCGGGGGACGCGATCTGCGCGCTCGACGACAAGCCGATGTCGCAGCAACTGGTCGACCAGCATTGGGGTCGCGCGGCGCCCGGCACGCGATACGCCGTCAGGCTGTGCGACGGAACGGCACGGCAACTCGTGCTGCGCGACTTCTACTGAGCTGCAGCCGACGAAGGCGAGGAGCGATCGCCTCGCACGGTGGGTGAAGACTCAGCGGGATTGTGCGAGGAAGCCCGACCAACCTGGGGCGGGAAGGGGGGAGGGGGGAAACAACCGGCTGTTCGCCGTGGATTGCATGCACGGCACGCAGGTCGGCGACCCGGTAAGGCTCAGATTACCTTGCTCGGTTCACGGACCGGAAGCCGGCTTATGCTGTGTCCCGTGGCTGCTTCGGCTGCGCGACGCAGCATAGCCGGGTCCGACATGCCCTGACGGTCGAGCCGAGGCGTATAGGGGGCTTCCAGCCGTGCTGCCTCGTCGTCGGTGAGGCTGATCGATAGCGAGGCCACAGCATCGTCGATATGTTTTTCCTTGAGCGCCCCCACAATCGGCGCCGCCACCACAGGATTGCGACGCAGCCAGGCAAGCGCAATCATTGCCCGGCTGACGCCCCGTTCTTCCGCAATGGTCCCCACCGCCTCGATAATCAGCTTGTCGCTGTCGGCGGTGGCCGCACCCAGATTATAGGCCGCTTCGGTTTCCGCCCTTGCGGTGGTCGCTCCCCACGGCCGGGCCAGCCGGCCACGGTTGAGTGGGCTGTAGATGATGGTCTGCACCCCTTCGTCGATGCACAGCGCGTGCATTTCGCGTTCTTCTTCACGGTCGAGAAGATTGTAGCTATCCTGCATCGACACGAAGCGAGCCCAGCCGTTGGACTTCTGCAGGTGCAGCGCTTTGCCGAATTCCCAAGCCATCATCGACGATGCACCGAGGTACCGGACCTTACCGGCCTTGACGACATCGTTCAGGGCCTCGAGCGTTTCCTCCCACGGGGTGGTCGTGTCGCGACGATGGATTTGATAGAGGTCGATATAGTCGGTGCCGAGGCGTTTGAGGCTCATATCGACTTCGGTCATGATCGCCTTGCGCGACAGCCCTATGCTATTGGGCCCATCGCGCATCGGCGCGCTGATCTTGGTGGCGATCACGACGTTTTCGCGGTGCGCAAAGTCCTTCAGTGACCGCCCGAGAATCTCCTCGCTGGAGCCATTCGAATATAAATTGGCGGTGTCGAAGAAATTGATGCCCGCCTCAAGCGCGTGGCGAATGAGACGTCGACTTGCTTCCTCGTCGAGCGACCAGGAAGGGTAACCGCGTGACGGCTCTCCGAATCCCATGCAGCCAATGCAGATAGGCGAAATATCGAGGCCCGTCCGGCCGAGCTTGGCATATTGCATGTCCATCTCCGCATACGCTATATTTGGACAATTGTCCGCTTGCTGTTCCGTAACGGACAATTGTCCGTTTAGTCAAGGGGCGATATGGCCGTGAAGGAGGATGGATTGCGTGCAGACGCCCGCGCCAACCGTGATCGCATACTCGAGGTGGCACGTGAGGCGCTGACCGCCGATCCCGAAACGCCGCTCAGCGCTATCGGCAAGGCGGCCGGCGTTGGGCAAGGCACACTCTATCGCCACTTCCCGACGCGGGAAGCTCTGGCGCTGGCCATGTATCGCAAGGAGATCAGCGCCGTTGTGGCGCTCGCGTCCACATTGTTGGAAGCGCATCCGCCGCTTGAGGCGTTTCGCTTATGGTGTGCCCAGTTGGCGGATTCCAGTGCGATGAAGCGCGGCGTGGCGAGACTTCTGCAGGGAGCCACGTCCGAGGATGACAAGCGCGAGACCTATCAGCAGATGGTGTCGGCGGTGCGGTCGCTCCTCACTGCATGTGAGGGCGTGGGCGCGATTGATCGCGGTGCCAATGCCGACGATGTTTTGATGCTTCTCGGCGTACTTTGGCAGCTTCCTTCCCATCCCGGGAGGGATGCTCAGTCGGCGAGGATAATTGCGCTCATCTTGAGGGGGTTGGGCGCCAAAGACTAGCTATGGCCGTGCGGCTCATTGCCATCAAAGCGAGAGGGAATGCGAGATCGCGCGCGAGGCTACCTCTCAGTCGTTTTCGACATGAATTGGCTGCCGGCCGATGCGACGGCGGACTTGTCGAAGAGTGGCCATGAGGGAGATCACAGGAACGTCGCGCTCGGCTGTGCGTCTTGGACGAATCGGCGCCAGATTCTGAAATTATCATCGTGCGCTGTCAGGCCGGGGACGTGCCGGTCAGGAGCTGTCGGACCTATGATGGCTGTGCGGCTGTTAAGATCGCCACTTACAACGTCAACGGCGTCAATGGCCGGCTGCCGGTGCTGCTCCGCTGGCTCGCGCTCGCCGAGCCCGACATCGTTTGCCTCCAGGAATTGAAGGCGCCGCAGGACAAATTTCCGGAAATCCCGATCCGCGACGCCGGTTATGAGGCGGTCTGGCACGGCCAGACCCGCTGGAATGGCGTCGCGATCCTGAGCCGGGTCGGATCGATCCACGAAACCCGGCGCGGGCTTCCCGGTGATCCCGCTGATGTGCAGAGCCGCTATATTGAGGCGGCGGTCAATGGTCTGCTCGTCGCCGGTCTTTATCTCCCAAACGGCAACCCGCGACCTGGACCCGCATTCGATTTCAAGCTGCGCTGGTTCGACCGGCTCCAGACGCATCTGTCGTCGCTGGTCGGGCTTGACGCGCCGGTGATCGTCGCAGGCGATTTCAATGTCATGCCGGCCGACATCGACGTCTATGCGCCCGAGCGCTGGCGCGACGACGCGCTGTTCGCCCCCGAAGTGAAAGCGGCGTATCAGCGGTTGCGCGATCAAGGCTGGACCGATGCGGTCCGTCATCTCCACCCGAACGAGACGATCTACACCTTCTGGAAATATTGGCGCGGCGCGTTCGAGCGCAACGCGGGCCTCAGGATCGATCACTTCCTGCTCAACGCTCCGGCCGCCGCGCGGCTGCGAGCGGCCAAGGTCGATATCCGGCCGCGCCGCTGGGAAAAGACCAGCGATCACGCACCGGTTTGGATCGAGCTTGAGGAACGTTAAAGTGCGGCGTGGCCGCAAAACCGCGGCTCCGAGGGCGATCTGATTGCCAAGTCGCTATCCGCGCCAGGCGCGCATCGCCCGGTCATAGGCTGATTGCGCCTTGTCGACCTCACGCTTCAGTTTCGCTTGCTCCGCATTCTGCTGCTGCTCGAGTTTCCTCCGTTCGCGGTCGAGATCGGCCTGCCGCTGACCGAGCGCGGTACGCTCCATCTTGTGCCGCGCTGCGGCCTCTTCCAGCGCCTGCTCGGCTGCGCGCAACGGCGCTGCGTCGGGTTTGGGCTTGGGTGGTTTTTTCGGTTTCGTTGGTTTTTGGGTTTTGGCCGGTCGCGGTTTCGCAGTTCTCCGCAGCGCCGGTTCGGCCGCTTCCTGCTGCCGTCGTTTCGCCGCCGACGGTGGGTTTTTCGGCAAGGCGGCTATCTGCTCGCTGATGCTGCCGCGCGAGCGTCGGATGACGGTGCCGGGATTTTCAAGCGGCTCGCGCATGAGATCGGGATCGGTGACGCGCTCGGCGACCCCGCGCGCGAACAGATCCGCATCGCTCCCCCATGCCTCCAGCGCCGCCTTCTGGCTGGGCGCCGCGACATAGGCGTCATGGAAGCCGGTCGGCGTTCGGAACACCTTGAGATTCTGCTTGCGCGGCATCGCTTGGGGAACCTCGATCAGACCGGAATAGTAAAAATCCCGATCCGGCGCTGAAGTTTCCCAGGCGCTCGCCTCCGCATCGGAGCGGCTGAAGCGGGTCAATGCGCGGACGCGACCCGCCGGGACAGTTGTGGGTTGGAATCACGGCTTCCGGGAATTCGCGCTCTTGGCTATCGACTGCAACCATTGACTTAACATGGATAACTGAAACATCCAATAAAACACGGGGATAGGCCGGAACTGCGGCCAGTCGCGCGCGCTTGGGGAGAACGATCCACGGGAGCGCACGATGAGCGAACATTTGACCGACAGCGCGCCGCCGGCGGCGTCGAAGGACCGATCCGCAAACCAATATGCCGGGGAAGGTCTCGGGCACGTCGCCGGCGAAACGGTGGTCGGGCAGGCTGTGACGATTAACCGGTCGGCGACCGAATTGTTCTCCTTCTTCCGCGACTTTGCCAATCTTCCGGCGTTCATGGAGAATGTCGCGCGGGTCGAGGTGCTCGACGACGAACGCTCGCGCTGGGCGGTGAAGGCGCCTGGCGGGAACATTGTCGAATGGACCTCGAGCATTACCGATCTGGTGCCGGGCACGCTGATCGCCTGGGCATCGGAAAAGGGGGCCGATGTTCCCAACCGCGGGCGGATCGATTTCCGGCCTGCCGGCGCGCGTGGCACCGTGGTGACCGCGACGATCGTCTACGATCCCCCGGCGGGCGCGATCGGCCGGCTGGTGGCGAAGCTGTTCCAGCGCGAGCCCGCGATCCAGGCGCGCCGCGATCTGCGCCGGTTCAAGCAATTGATGGAAACCGGCGAGGTCGCCACCGCGGCGCGCACGCGGCGCGCGCATGACGAGGAGAAAGGCTGATGCGCGCGCTCACCTGGCACGGCAAGCACGATGTTCGCGTCGAAACGGTCGAAGACCCGGAAATCGTCAATCCCCGCGACGCGATCATCCGGGTGACCGCCACCGCGATCTGCGGCTCGGACCTGCATCTCTACGATGGTTTCATCCCGACGATGCGGAAGGGAGATATCCTTGGTCACGAGTTCATGGGCGAGGTGGTCGATACCGGGCCGCGCTCGACGCTGCGCAAGGGCCAGCGGGTGGTGGTGCCGTTCACGATCGCGTGCGGCAATTGCTACCATTGCGGCAAGCATCAATATGCGGCGTGCGACAACGGGCTGCCGGCCGACAATCAGGATATCGCGCAAACGCTCTACGGCCAGCCGATGAGCGGTCTTTTCGGCTACAGCCACATGACCGGCGGCTACGCTGGCGGTCAGGCAGAATATGTCCGCGTGCCGTTCAGCGACGTCGGCCCGATCGCCGTGCCTGATGGCATCGACGACGAGAAGGTGCTGTTCCTGTCCGACATCCTGCCGACCGGCTGGATGGCGGCCGAAAATGCCGAGATCGAGCCGGGCGATACCGTCGCAGTCTGGGGGTGCGGGCCGGTCGGGCTGTTCGCGGTGCAATCCGCCTTTCTCATGGGGGCGGAGCGGGTGATCGCGATCGATCATTTCCCGCACCGGCTCGAACTCGCGCAGAAGTTCGGGGCCGAGACGATCAATTTCGAGAAGACCCAAACCTATGATGCGTTGATGGAAATGACCGGCGGGATCGGGCCGGACGCGTGCATCGACGCCGTCGGGCTGGAGGCGCACGGTTTCTTCGTCGACAATGTGTGGGATCAGATCAAGGCGTCGACCTTCCTGGGCACCGACCGCGCGCATTCGATCCGCCAGGCGATCATCGCCTGCCGCAAGGGTGGGCGCGTGTCGATGCCGGGGGTCTATGGCGGCTTCATCGACAAATTCCCGCTCGGCGCCTTCATGGAGAAGGGGCTGACGCTCAAGACCGGGCAGACCCATGTCCAGCATTATATGCCGGGGCTGCTCCAGGCGGTCCTCGAGGGGAAGATCGACACCACCTTCCTGATCTCGCACCGGCTGCCGCTCGAACAGGCCCCGCAGGGCTATAAGATGTTCCACGACCGGCAGAACGAGGTCACCAAGGTAGTGCTGAAGCCCGGCCTCGCAGCGGCCTGAGGAGAGCAAGCATGGCGAAATTCGCGATCGTTACGGGGGCCTCGACTGGGATCGGGCGCGAGTTGGCGAAGCTCGCCGCGGCCGAGGGTTACGACCGTCTGCTTGCCGCCGATACGCCGTTCCACGACCCGGCAGCCGGCGCGCGCGGCAATGTCGAGACGCTCGAGGTCGACCTTTCGACCGTCGAGGGCGTCGATCGGCTGCTCGACGCGGCACGCGGGCGGGAGATCGATCTCCTTTGTGCCAATGCCGGTCATGGGCTGGGCCATGCCTTTCTCGATCAGGAGGTCGCGCAATGGCGGCATGTGATCGACACCAATATCGTCGGCACGCTCTACCTGCTGCAGCGAGTGTTGCGGCAGATGGCGGCGCGGAACGAAGGGAAGGTGCTCGTCACCGGTTCGATCGCCGGATTCATGCCCGGCAGCTTCCAGGCGGTCTATAATGGTACCAAGGCCTTCATCGACAGTTTCGTCGATGCCGTTCGCAACGAGATGAAGGAAAAGCAAGGCGTCACCATCACCACGCTGATGCCGGGCGCGACCGACACCGAATTCTTCCGGCGCGCCGGGATGGAGGACACGAGAGTCGGTCAGCAGCGCAAGGACGACCCCGGCGAAGTCGCGAGGACCGGGTGGGATGCGGTCATGTCGGGCAAGGCGGATGTCGTCCACGGCTTCAAGAACAAGCTGCAGGCGGCCGCCAGCCATGTCCTGCCCGAAAGTGTCACCGCCGAAATGCACCGCAACATGGCTGAGCCCGGCTCGGCGAAAGATGGCTAGGAAGGAAGCGTCGATGGACGACAAGGCGATCAAGCCCACGCGCGAGACGCGGCGACCGAATCTCTCCACCGAGCATCAGCAGGAGGGCGATGCGCGGCGTCCCTCGGATCAGCTCAACAAAAACCAGCCGCCACCGCGGCCTGACGGCGGGAAAAAGAGTTCGCTGACAAAAAACGGCTGATCCCGAAGCACCGTCCGAAGGTGTCCAAGGCCGTCCCCTCGCGGCCGCAGGCGACCGGGCAGGCGTTGCTGGCGGATTTGGATAAATACCGGCGGGAGGCGCGGACGATGCAGACCAGACAAAAGCCAAACGAAAGGCGCCTCCGAGACAGGCGCCGCATTATTCGGCGGAACAGGTTCGTGGCGCGGAGATCATCATGCGCTTGCCTGGGCGGCCCCCGTTTCTATCGTGGGAACCTTTGCTGGCAGGCCGCTGGACATCATGGCGCGCGGGGGTCTGAACAGATCGGTACCGTTGAATCGACCGGTGTGTCTCCACCTTCAGATCATCCAGCTCATGTGATGCCGAGCCTCTTCAAACCGTCGATAATCGATTGGACGGTATAGGGCCGTACAAGGCGAACGACGGCCTGCGCGGATTCGGCCGACGGGGAAGCGGCCCCGGTGATCAGCACGGGGAGATCGGCCCATTGGCCGCGAATTTCCTTCAAAAGCGCGTCACTGTCCTTTTCGCTTGGGCCGGTCGCGATGACCACGGCGTCATATCCGCCCTGCGCGGCGCGCAACCGGCCCAGGCCTTCGGCGGCATTGGCTGCGGGCTCCGACAGATATCCGGCTGAACGAAGCGCTTCGATCGCGAGCGTGCGGACGGCCGGGTCGTCCTCGATGAGCAGCAGCCGTTTACCCGTTCGCGCGTCGAGGAGGTCGCGCACCCGCAACATCAGGCTCCGCGACGTAAATGGCTTGGGCAGAAGCTCGACGCCCGGGTCGAGGCGTCCCCCGTGAACGATCGCGTTGCGGGTATAGCCGCTGGTGTAGAGCACCTTGAGATTGGGGCGAAGCTGGCGAGCCCGATCGCTGAGTTCGCGGCCCGACAGGCCGGGCATCACGACGTCGGTAAAGAGCAGATCCACGCGTTGATTGCGGCGTTCGAGGATGCGCAGCGCCGCTGCACCGTCGCCCGCTTCAAGCACCTGGTAACCCGCGTCACGCAGCACGTCGGCGGAAAAGGCGCGGACTTCGGCATCGTCTTCGACGACCAATACGGCCTCGCCCCGCGCGCTGCGCGGCTCGTATGCGGTTTCCACCGGGGCATCCTCCTCGATCGAGGCGCCGGTGAATCGTGGAAGATAGATTTTGACCGTGGTGCCGCATCCTTCCTCGGAATAGACGTTGACGTGTCCACCGGACTGTTTGACGAACCCGTAAACTTGGCTCAGTCCGAGTCCGGTACCGTGGCCGACTTCCTTGGTGGTGAAGAAGGGCTCGAAAACGCGCGCCAACACGTCGCGAGGCATGCCGACGCCAGTATCGCTGACCGCGATGACGACATAATTGCCCGGCGGCACCTCGGCATGAGAGGCCGCATAATCGGTGTCGAGATAGGCATTGGCGGTCTCGATCGTCAGCGTCCCGCTATCTGCAATCGCGTCGCGCGCGTTGACCGCGAGATTGACGAGTGCGCTTTCGAGCTGGTTGGGATCCGCCTCGACTGGCCAGAGGCCTGGACTGCTCACGACCTCGAGATGAATCAGCTCGCCAAGCGAGCGCTTGAGCAGGTCGGAGAGGCCGGCGACGACCTTGTCGAGATCGAGCGGTTTGGGTGCGAGCGGCTGACGGCGCGAGAAGGCAAGCAGGCGCTGGGTAAGCGCACTTGCCCGCTCGGCGCCCTTCATCGCGTTGCCGATCGCGCGCCGGACGCGCCCGCCGTCGGCAGGGTTTTCGAGCATTCGTAAGGCGATGTCGATATTGCCGGTGATGATGGTGAGAAGATTGTTGAAATCATGCGCGATGCCGCCGGTGAGCTGACCCACGGCCTCCATTTTCTGCGACTGGCGGAGCTGCTCCTCTATCTCGCGTTTCTCGGTCAGGTCGCGGGTGATCTTGGCGAAGCCGACGAGCTGACCGTCCTTGTCGCGGATCGCGTCGATGACCGCGCTCACCCAGAGCTGCGACCCGTCCTTGCGGATGCGCCACCCTTCGCTCTCATAGCGGCCGGTGCGGGTTGCGATCTCCAGCGCGCGAGCAGGGATGCCGGCCTCGCGATCCTCCTCGGTATAGAAGGTCGAGAAATTGCGTCCAAGGATCTCATCGGCGTTATAGCCCTTGATCCGCTCGGCGCCGGGATTCCAGTTGGTGATATTGCCCTGCGGATCGAGCAGGTAGATCGCATAGTCCGACACACCCTCGACCAGCATGCGGAAGTGCCGTTCACTCTCCGCCAGCCGGTCGGCCTGCGCCTGGATTTCCGCGGTGCGCTCCGCGATACGGTGTTCGAGCGATGCATTGAGGTAGCGCAACTCAGCTTCAGCGGCGCGCCGGGCGCGGATCTCGGCCTCGGTCGCCTGGTTGAGCCGGGCATTGTCGATCGCGATCGCGGCATGCCCGGCGATCCCGAGCAGGGCAGTTTCATGGTCGGCGGTGAACCGCGCCTCTTGATGATGACCGAAGAACAGCCCACCGTGCACCTCGCCGCTGCGAGATTTGACCGGCACCGCAAGATAGCTCGTCACCGGCAGATGGCCTTCGGGCATGCCGTGATAGGGCGCGCTCTTGCCGTAACGCGGATCGAGCCGGATATTGTCTGAGCGCACCACCCCGGTCCCTGTAAAGGTCGGCGCGAATACCTCGGTGTTGCGCGGCATAGGGAAGCGCGCGAACGCTTCGCGCGGCGCGCCAGACAGGCTGTACAGCGTGTAGCGCTCTCCCTTTTCGTCGACCTCGTTGTAGAAGAACGCACCGAACTCGGCGCCGGTCAGCTCGACCCCGGCGTCGGTGACCATCTGGACGATCGTATCGAGATCCCGCTCGACCGCGACCGCCGCGGCCGTCCGGTTGAGCAGCTCGAAGCTGTCCTGCAGCGCCACATTGGCGATCGCCGCGCCGACATAGCGTGCGAGCATGCGGATCAGCTCGACGGTCGTGTCGTCTGGCGCGCCCGGCTCGGACCAATAGGCGCCGATCGCGGCCTCGTCGGCGCCGGCGCGGACCGGCATCATCACCACGCTTTCGACAAACGTTCCGCGGTAGAAATCCTTGGGGACGCGCGGATCGGCGCGGACATCGGGAATGATCGCCGGTTCGCCATGCAGCATGACCCAGCCCGGAACGCATTCAGAAAGGCTGAAGCTGCGCCCGGCCCAGAGCGGCGCGATGGCGTCCTCGGCGATATAATGGCAATGATCGCCCTCGCGGACGACGAAGGTTACGCCCTGAGCGTCGGTGACATTCCTCGCCGTCTTGCGCACCACATCGACCACCTCGTCGAGCGCTCGGGCGCGGGCGAGTCGTTCGGCGGCGTCGAATAACGCGTTCCACCTTTCAGACAATCTTGCCTGTCCTGTTGTCATGGACTGAAGCGCCCCGGATCAAAGGATTTTTCTTTGGGTGGAAACTTCCGACGGGGAAGAAGGCTCCCGTTGCGGGATCGAAATCAGTCTTACGGGCCGCGGCGCCAATCGCTGGGTCATAAGACTGATGCGGGCGTCACCTTGGATGCTAACGTCGCTGTTCACTGCCGGCGCCGCGCCGGCAAAGCGCGGCCGCCCCAAGAAGACGCCCGCCGAAGCCTGACCGGCACGGTTATCCGATAAACGCCTCCGCGCGGCGCGTGGAGGCATTTTTCATGCGCACGGCCGGTGGAGTCCCTGCAATGCGGCGCCCACTTCAGCCATGCGATTGGCGGCTGCAGGTCTGAGGATCGAGCGTGGCCGCGCGAAATAATCGCGCGGCGACATCCCCATGAAATATCGAAACTCGCGATTGAAATGCGACTGGTCGTAATAGGCTTGATCGACGATCCGTCCGATCGGCTGGCCGTCGGGGTGCAGCAATTGCGCGAGCGTGCGCAGGAAGCGCTGGCGCCGCAGCAGCGTCTTGGTGGGAAAGCCGAACCAGC
This sequence comes from Sphingomonas sp. 66-10, assembly GCF_001897045.1. Lineage (NCBI taxonomy): Bacteria > Pseudomonadati > Pseudomonadota > Alphaproteobacteria > Sphingomonadales > Sphingomonadaceae > Sphingomonas > Sphingomonas sp. 66-10. The sequence goes on along the minus strand of NZ_MKRR01000133.1, from coordinate 33,404 downwards.
GTTGAGATGCCCGCGCGAGCTGCGTCATGGTCAGGCCGAGCCGATGCGCCAGTTCCTCGACATGGACATCTTCGGCTTCGTTGACCGCGGTGGCGATCACACCGATCCGGGGATCGCAGGCCGGCCGCGCGGCCGATCGCGCCGCAAAATAGCGCTCGAGCAGATCGACACGGGCTTCGTCACTGGTTGCGCCGGCGAGCGCGATGTCGAGCGATCCGATCCCCGGCAGGATCGGTCCCGCGGCGGCGAACTTGTCGGCCAATGTCGCCGCATTGATCCCGATCAGATGCGCCCAGCCTTGCGGGGTAAAGCCGACCCCGGTCACGATACCGGGCCGGCCGCGGATCGGCCGCGCGCATGAGGTCGGCCCGAACAATGTCGCCGATTGCGGCGTCGCGAACTGGCCGTCGCCGGTCGCGACATCCCAATCCTCGCCGCTATGGAAGCGCAAATTGCCCCATTCGGGATGGAGCAGATCCTCGATTTCGCTTCCCGCCGGGCCGCTGATCTCGACGAAATAATAGGCGGTGATGAAGTCGCTCAGCATGCCCGTGGGACGCCGAAACCGTACGTCCGCGACAGGTTCGATCTTGCCGGCTTCAGCCGCGTCAGTCTCCCTCACCCCATGCGCCCGCCACCCTGTTATCGCCAACCCGTTGGCGTCCTGCTTACGCTAATTCGCGTGGAAACCCATACGTTCCGTGACGGAATCTGAGACGGCGTCGATTCTGACAATGCCGGACTGATCGGCGCGATGAGCTTCGGCGGGACAAGAATCGACAGTTCCATCGATACCCGGCTGGCGTTCTCCCTCCTTGCGGTCGCTGCGTTCGCAACCGGCCGAGCGCGTCCAGCACCGCACAGGCCGTCCACCTCCTGATGCGCGCGGGCGAACTGGAAGGACGAGTGGGTCCAGCATTTTTTCGCGGATCGCAGGCCTGTCCATTGCAGGCGCGATCTATATGGTGGGTGAGCGGGCAAGCGATGTCATCATCGCCGCTCATGCCCAGAAAGGGATGGTCGAGGATGCGTGACGGGATCGATCCCAGCGTTCCGCCGAGCGGGACCGGATGCAAGGAATGCCTCGAAACCGGAGGCTGGTGGGTCCACCTCCGCCGCTGCGCGCAATGTGGCCACATCGGGTGTTGCGACACATCGCCTTCTCAGCACGCGACACATCATTTTCACGACACCGGCCATCCCGTCGTGCGCAGTTTCGAACCGGGAGAGGATTGGTTCTACGATTATCGCAGCGAAGCGGTATTTCCGGGACCTTCGCTTGCCGCCCCCCTGGCGCATCCGGTGGATCAGCCGATACCGGGTCCAGAAGGGGCCGTGCCCGAGGACTGGATGGAGCGGATTCATCGATGACAGATGAGCGGATCGGATCCTTCTACGAAAGCCGGGCAACCGTATCGCCTCGCGGTCGCCTGCTCTCCCGTAAGACGGCGAGAGCATGGCGTGCACGGTCAATGCGGTTTGCGGAAGCGGAACATGAAGCGATCCGTCTTGCCGCGAATGGCAGGGTCGAACACCAGTTTCGCATGATCGTCCGCCGGATTGGCAAGCAACGGGCTCTCCGCTTCGAGCACGAAACCGGCGTTCGTGAAGTCGGTCTTCACGGTCGCAGGGTCGATGCGATGCAATTTCTCGACCACCGCGCGCGTGTCGCCGGCGGGGCCGACATGATCGATGATCCCGACGATGCCGCCGGGTTTGGTCGCGGCGTAGAGCGCCTTCACGAACGTCGCCGGGTCGCTGCGCGGGATGCGATATTTGGCCGATTCCCAATAGAGATCGTGGTAGCTGAGGTTGATGATCGTGAAATCGAACTGGTTCGGCGCGGCGCTGAACGCCTCGAACGGGTAGCGTACGAAACGAATGTCGGGTCGGCGCGCGACCAGCGCCGCCCATTTCTTTTGCTCCTCCGGCGTCGAATAGAATTGGCTCGGCTCGAACGCCGTCACCTTGCCTTTGGGGCCGACCGCATTGCCCATGATCTCCGCCCAATAGCCCGAGCCGGTCATGATATCGGCCGCCTTCATGCCCTTCTTCAGGCCGAGAAACGCCAGCACCTCGGCCGGTTTGCGGCTTTCATCGAGCGCGATTTCCTCCGCTGGCCGGCCCGGTTTGGCGACCGCGGCGGCAAAATCGGGCGTCGGCTCGCTGCGCGCCAGTGCCATCGATCCGCCCTGACACATGACCGCGAGCGCCGCGACCCAGACGATCTTCCGCATCCTCCATCCCCTTTGCGAAGTGTATTGAGCAGATAATACGTTGCGGCACGGCGATGAAAAGCGGCATTGGGCGTTGGCGGCTCGTTACCGCTGGCGCAAGGGGGTGCGTTTCGATCTGAAGGTTCTGAAAACCGCGTTTCATGACGCTTATGTGTAAAAGCGCCCGTCCTCTCGGCTAAGCAGCGCGCGCGCCGAGCATCGAAGATCGTCCGATTAGCACGGCGCATCCCATTGCCGATGCTATTGGGAGGGTATGAAGATGGTGGGGAAGAAAGACCGGCGGCTATTTTGCGCCACGTCGCTGGCCGCGCTGCTCGCGCCGGGGATCGCGGCCGCGCAGGATGCGGGAGACCTCGCCCACCCGAGCGACGTCGTCGTCACCGCGCAGCGCCGCGAGCAAAGCGTGGTGGATGTGCCGCTGACCGTCAACGTGCTGTCCGGCGCAGACCTGACGAAGCGCAGCGCAAGCTCGCTTCAGGATATCGCGGACAATGTGCCGGGTCTCGACGTTTTCTCGCAAGGCGGCGGGAAACAGCTGATCCAGATTCGCGGCATCAACAGCCTCAGGGGCACGTCGTCGCTGGTCGGGATCTATCTCGACGAGACGCCGCTCACCGGTTCGCAGGACGGTTTCTATCCGGTCTACGCCGATGCGGGAACGCTCGATCTCGCGCGGGTCGAGGTGCTCAAGGGGCCGCAGGGCACGCTGTTCGGCGAAGGCGCGATGAGCGGCGTGATCCGCTATGTCACCAACGATCCGACGCTCGATCGGATCGGCGGCACCGTCGACTATTCGATCTTCGCCACCGATGGCGGTAGCGCCTCCGCGCAGGTGAAGGCGGCGCTCAACCTGCCTTTGTCGGATACGCTCGCGGTGCGCTTCGCCGGCGAATATCAGGACAATGGCGGCTGGTTGAAGAACGTCGGCACCGGCGCGAAGAACGTCAATTCCAACCGGATCTACGACGGCCGCGTCAAGCTGTTGTGGCAGCCGGATTCGCGGCTGCGTGTCGTCGGCATGATCGATATCCGGCATAATAATGAGGATTCCCCGTCCTACGCCAATATCCTGCCTTATGAGGACGGGCTTTACCGCCACGCGATCGACCCATATGGGCGGACGAGCGGCGTGTCCGAACTCGATCTTTACAGTTTGAGGATCGAATACGACTTGGGATTCGCCGAGCTGATGAGCAATACTGCGCACAGCCGGCGCTACAGCAACAGCAATCTCGATCAAATCTATTACGCCACCGACGATCCGGCCGCGCCGATCACCCTGGAGATCGCCAATACGCGCTATCTCAACAAACAGTCGATCACCAGCCAGGAACTGCGGCTGACCTCCAAGGGCGACGGGCCGCTCAAATGGGTAGTCGGCGGCATCTACAAGGATGATGATCTGCTGCGCCATTTCCTTGACGGCGCGGAATTGCTCTATCCGCCGTCCACCACCGTGACGATCCTCGAGGAACCGATCAGGACGACATCGCAATCCTGGGCGATCTACGGCGACGCTTCATACACCCTGTTCCGCCGGCTCGAGCTGGGCGGGGGCGTGCGTTATTCGCATGACAGTCGTAGCTTCACCGACGGCGATCTGCCGACGCTGTCGGGGACTTTCGCGCGTGTCACCTATCGCGCATTCGTGAAATACGACATCGCGCGCGACGCGAACCTCTACTTCAACGTCGGCAACGGTTTCCGCAGCGGCGGGTTCAACGCGGTGGTCAATCCCGCCTTTCCGCCACCGCTGACCTATGCCCCCGAACGCTCGATGGCCTATGAGGCGGGGTTCAAGGCGACGCTGCTCGACGGGAAGCTCGGGGTGAACCTTGCGGCTTTCCAGCAATATTATCGCGGGCAGGTCTATGATCGTGTCGTGCTGACGCCGGTGTTTCTGCAATATACCGCCAATGGCGGCAACACGCGGATCAGAGGTGTCGAATGGCAATTGACTGCGAATCCGGTGCGGGCGCTGAAGCTGTCGGCGAGTGGCACCGTGATGGGATCGGTGTTCATCGCCTCCAGTCCCGAAGCGGAGGTGGATTTCCCGCCGGGCACCAGCCCGCTCGCGCTGCCCAAATATTCGATCCAGCTTGCGGCGAGCTATGCGTTCAATTGGTCGGCCGCCATCCCCGGTTTCATCGATCTGGATTTCAATCACAAAGACAAATTGGTCGGCGGGCAGGGCGTAACGCGGATCGTTACCGGGCCGCAATCCTTCCTGGGGGCAAGCCTGGGTGCGACGATCGAAGGGTTCGAACTGGCGATTTTCGCGCGCAATCTGCTCAACGAGCACTCGCCTTATTATCCGACGCTCGGCGGGATCGGCGGGGTGCCGCGGCCGCGGCAGATTGGCTTCAGGATCGGGAAAGCGTTCTGAAACACGTCGCGTTGCGTGGCCCAGGGCTGGCCAGGGTCGCGGTCGAACCCGTGAAAAGGGGTAGCCGATGTATCTGATCGACGTCGCTGCCTTTGCGCTGTTGACCGCGGCGGGCGTGCTGGCCGCGACGGGGCAGAGACGGCCGGCGGTGCTCGCCGCGCTGCTCGCGCTGGCCATCGCGCTGGTGGCGCTGGCCACGCTTCATTGGCAGGCGGCCCCGGCGGCAACGATCGCCGCGATCGCCGCGATCTTCATGCGCTGCCGCCGTGCCGCGCGGCGCGCGACGCGGATCGCGGCGCTGACGATATTCGTGATCGGGATTCTCGCGGCGGCGATCCCTTATTATCTGTTCCCGCTCTTTTCGCTTCCCGAGCCGGACGGCCGTTACCCGATCGGCGCGACGCGGATCGAGCTGGTCGATACCGCACGGCGCGGGGTGTTGGAGGATGGGCCGGGCGAGCCTCGCCGCATGATCGTGCAGCTTTGGTATCCCGCCTCGTCCAGCGGCGAGCCGATCGCGCGCTATCTGCCGCGCGCGACCATCGTGGCGGACGCCGGGTCGATCGCGCGCAACGCGTTCCATCATCCGTTCGAACTGCTCCATCTCGCCGCCGTCCCCACCCATGCGCGGCGCGATGCGGAACCGGCGGGGGGCAGCCATCCGTTGTTCGTCTTCAACCACGGCTATACGATGTACCCGGCGCAGAACACGCCGCTGTTCGAGCGGTTGGCGAGCCACGGATATGTCGTGGCGAGCATCAGCCACCCCTATGATTCCGCCCGGCAGCAATTCGCCGACGGGTGGAGCCGCGAAACCACGCCGTTGGTGGTGACCCCGGCAATGGCCGAAGCCTTGGGGGCGCTGGTCAAGGATCAAAGCGTCGCGGCCTGGCGTCGGCATTTTCCCGCTTATGCCGCGGCGGCGAAGGAGGACCGGCTGATGCGCAGCACCGCGGCGTGGCTTTCCGATACCCGCTTTGCGCTCGCCGCGCTCGAACGCGCCCGGCCGTCGACACTCGCGGGCAGGGTGGCGCGCTCGGTGGATTTCTCGCGGCTCGCGTTCGGCGGCATGTCGTTCGGCGGCGGGATCGCGGCGGAAGCCTGTGTCGAGGAGCCGCGATGCCGCGCCGCGATCAGCCTCGACGGCGTGACCTATGACCCGGCGATGTTCGATCGTGCGGCCGGCCGGCCGATGTTGTGGCTCCAGTCGGATTGGCCGCGTTATCCGCTCTACCCGAACCAGCCGCGCGATCCTCGCAGGCATCCGATGGACTTTGCGTTCCGGCAGTGGGCGGCGGTCGCGCCGGCGGACGATTTCCGCTTTCGGGTGGAGGGCGCGGGGCATCTCGCCTTCACCGATCTGATCCGCATGTTCCGCGTGCGCACCCCGCCCGCGGTCTACGGCACGATCCCCGTTGCCGAGATCGACGGGTTGATCGGCGATTTCGCGCTCGGTTTCCTCGATCGGTTCGTCAGCGGGCAGGATAATGGGTTCCCGCATATGCAGCAGCGGCGGCATCCAGCGGCGATCCGGCACGTTCCCGCGCGCTGATCGTGCTCCCGCGCGGGCGGGAGCACGAGCCGGAAGGGTCAGTTCAGCAGCACATCGAGAATACGGTCGACGCCATGCCGGATCGGGTCGCAGCACGGCAGACCGGTCTGCGTCTCGATATCGCGGATGGCGGCGTCGATCGCCGTCGGCTCCATGCGCGACGTATTGACGCTGATCCCCACCACGCGCGCCTCCGGATTGGTGAGTTGGGCGGCGGCGACATTCATGTCGATGCAACGGCGCAGATCCGGCACCTTATAGTCGAAGCCGAGCAGATGCGTGCGCACCGGCTCATGGCAGACGACCAGCGCATCGGGTTGACTGCCGTGGATCAGCCCCAGGGTGACGCCGGCATAAGCCGGGTGGAACAGCGAGCCCTGCCCCTCGATCACGTCCCAATGATCGGGCGCCGCGTCGGGTGACAGCCATTC
>NZ_MKRR01000133.1:23171-26730 GCF_001897045.1 Sphingomonas sp. 66-10 | reverse complement strand
GCGCAACCCCGCCTCAAGCGCCAGCGCGGTATATTTCTTGCCGACCGAACAATCGGTGCCGACGGTCAGCAGGCGCTTGCCAATCCGCTTGCGCCCGGAACCTGGGGTGAAGGCGCGATCGGGCTGGCGCAGATCGAGCACCGCGCGCCCGGTGCGGTCTCGCGCCTCGGCGATCGCTGGGATGTCGTTCAGCCGCTGGTGCATCCCTGCGGCGAGGTCCAGTCCCTGTTCCAGCGCCTCGACCATCGTCGCGACCCAATGTTCGGGGATGAACCCGCCGACATTCACCACCCCGACGATCATCGTCCGCGCGCCGGCGCGGGCGGCCTCGGCCGGCGTCATCTCGGCAATGCCGAGATCGACCGCGCAACCGGGTAATCGATGCTGCGCCGCGACCAGCTCGCCGCGCCATTGGTTGACCCCGGCAGCGGTCTTGGCCGCGCTGAATTCGCCCACGTCACCCAGGAAAAGCAGATATGGTGCCTGCATCGTTACCCTCGTCTCGTCGCCATGTCGGCGATGACGGATGGCGCAGCGCGCGGCGTATCGCTTTGCCATTCCGGGCCAGCCGTTAGCCGTCACGGTGTCGGCCGAAAAATCGCGAACTGGCGGACCCCGATGGCTAAACCATCCCACGCGGAATGAGTGAAATCCTTGTCGACCAATCATTGCGGGACGGGCGACGGAACCGATGCAGCAGAGGCAAGCGAAATCAGGATCGACGATGGCTTGGGAGATCGGCCGGCTCGATGCGCACGATCAAGCCGCGCTCGTCCGTCGCGGGGAGGTGTCGGCGCGCGAATTGTGCGAATGGGCGATCGAGCGAATCGAGGCGCTGGACGGCGCGCTGAACGTCATCACCTATCGCGACTATGACGCCGCGCTCGACCGTGCGGGGCGAGCGGCCGGGCCGATGGCGGGCGTGCCTTGGCTACTCAAGGACGGCCTCGATTATCGCGGCATGCCCAACCGCAGCGCGAGCCGGTTGCACCGCGACGCCCCGCCGGGCACGGTGGATTTCCCGTTCACCCGGGCGTTCGACGATTGCGGGATGATCGCGCTGGGCAAGACCAACGCGCCCGAATTCGGGCTGCTGCCCACTACCGAGCCGTTGCTCTATGGCCCGGCGCGGAACCCGTGGGCGCGCGATCGTTCGCCCGGGGGATCGAGCGGCGGCGCGGCGGTGGCGGTGGCGACGGGAATGGTGCCGCTGGCACATGCGGCGGATGGCGGCGGATCGATCCGCATCCCGGCGTCATGCTGCGGGCTCGTCGGGTTGAAGCCAGGGCGCGGCGCGACGCTGCGCGCCCGCGCGCCGCATCTTATGGAGGATCTGCTCGCCTGCGACATGCTGCTGGGACGCAGCGTGCGGGACGTGGAATGGGCGATGGCCACGGTCGCCGCGACCCCGCCCGGCGCCACGGCGCCGCGCGACAAGCGGCTACGGATCGCGGTGATCACGACCAACCTGAACGTCGATCAGCCGCATCCCGAGGTGCTCGCCAGTACGATGCGTAGCGCGCGGCTATGCGAAGAACTCGGCCATCACGTGTTCGAAGCGCCGCTGCCCTATGACGGGCCGGCGGTGATGGCGGCGTTCAAGGCGATCTGGGCCTATCTCGCGCGTGACGTGCTGCAAGCCGCGCGCGCACGGTTCGGCGCGGCGGCCGATGCCGGCGTCGAGCCTTGGACGCTGGGGCTGGGCGAATGGGCGGCCGGCGCCGCGATCGACGATGTCGACCATCTGTTCCGCGCGATCGAGGATGCGCGCCGCGCGCTCGACACCGCGTTCGGCGATGCCGATGTGATCCTGTCGCCGGTGCTCGGCCGTCCCGCGCTGCGCATCGGGGAACTGGCCCCCGACGTGGATTTCGACCAGATCATGAAATTGATGTTCGATTATGTCTCCTATACCCCGCTGCACAATCTGACCGGCCACCCGGCGATATCGCTGCCGGTCCAGCCCGGATCGGACGGCGTGCCGATCGGCACGATGTTCGCGGCGCGGCGCGGGGGCGAACCGTTGCTGATCGACCTCGCCTATCAGCTCGAACGCGCGGTGCCGTGGAAAGATCGCTGGCCTGATTGCGTTCCCGGCGTCAGCATCGGCTGATCCGATGACCGATCCGCACCCGCCCGAGATCCTTTCCCGCAGCCTGCATGACATGCTGATGCAGCTGCGCGACCCGGCGTCGGCGGACGGGCTCTCGACACGCAAGGCGGACGGATGGAGCCACCCGACGCCTGGCGGGCTTGGCTTTCGCCACGAATATGACAGCAATGTCGCCAAGGGCGGGTGGGAGTTCTACGAGCTTCACAACGGCATCTGTGTCGCGCTGGTGAACATGGTCGCGCGGCGACAGATCGCGCGCAACCACCGTTGCGACGATTACCTCGCGCTGTCGGCGGTGCTCAACGGCAATGTCCGGCTGGCCGATCCGGCCGGCACCGATGGCGAACTCGCCGACGGTTATTGCACGATCTATGGCACCGGCGGCGAGCGCAGCTTCGATACGCTGTACGAGGCGGGCGATCATCTGCGCTGGGTGACGCTTTATTTCGAGCGGCGGCGCTTCTTCGCGCTGACCGGGCTCGCCGAGAGCGATATCCCCGCGGATCTTGCGCATTATATCCGCGAGGGCGGCGATTATCCGATCCGCAACGTACCGTTGTCGGAACTGGCCTCGCTGACCGCGCATCAGCTGATCTCGCCGCCGTTCGCGCGTGCCTTCCGCGGCTCGTTTATGTCGGCCAAGGCGCTCGAGCTGGCCTGCCACATCCTCTTTGGGCTGTCCCAGCCCGACAGCGAGCAGTTCGGCGGTCGTTTCGAGGCGGAAGACCACCGGCGGTTGAAGCGCGCGATGCAGATGATCCGCGGCAACATCGATCAGCAGATCAGCGTCCATGAAATCGCCGAGGCGGTAGGCATGACGCGCCATCGCCTGCAGATCGGCTTTCGCATGATCTACGGCGAGACGGTGGGGCGTATCCGCGACAAGCTGCGCATGGAACTCGCGCTCGATCTCATCCGCGATTCCAAGATGTCGATGATGGAGATCGCACTGGAGACGGGATACGAGCATGCCGCGAGCTTCACCCGCGCGTTCAAGGCGGCATTCGGCGTTTCGCCGATCCAGATGCGCAAGGTAGCGAACGACGAATTGCGCGTCCGCCATCTCGCCTCCAGCCTCAAGCGCGGGAGCAAAGTGGCGGCCGACGACGATGCGTGAGACGCGCGGTGCGAGGATCCCGCGCGGTGCGATCGTGTTGCTGCTCAGCGCGATCTATGCGGTCAATTACATCGACCGGCAGATCCTTGCGATCATCCTCGAACATATCAAACACGAGTTCGGCGTTTCCGATACATTGCTGGGGTTGCTGGTCGGGCCGGCGTTCGCCTTGTTCTACGCGACGCTGGGGATGCCGATCGCGCTCGCCGCCGATCGGATGAGCCGATCGCGCATCATCGCCGCCTCGCTCGCCTGTTTCAGCGTGATGACGCTGGCATGCGGGCTGGCCGCGCGCTTCTGGCAACTCGTCGTCGCGCGGATGCTGACGG
>NZ_MKRR01000133.1:8602-23162 GCF_001897045.1 Sphingomonas sp. 66-10 | reverse complement strand
CCCGCCGGCGGAACGGGCGACGGCGCAGGCGATCTACGCCACGGGGGTCAACGTCGGGCTGATGATCGCCTTTTTTGCGGGGGGCTGGATCGCCGACAATTACGGCTGGCGCGCCGCCTTCATCGCGGCGGGCGTGCCCGGCCTCGTGCTCACGCTGCTGGTGGTCCTGATCCTGCGTGATCCGCCGCGCGCTGTTGTCGCACGGACCGGCGCGGAGGCTCGGCTCGGCTTTCTGTGGCGACAGCGATCCTATCGTTACATCGTGCTCGGCACCGCGATGAGCGCCTTTTCCGGCTACGGCATCACCGCTTTCGTCCCCGCCTTCCTGATCCGTTCGCATGGCATGGGATCGACCGAGGTGGGGCTGATCTTCGCGCTGATCGTCGGTCTGGGAGGAGGGCTGGGCACCTATGCCACTGGCCGCATCGCCGATCTCGCCGCGCGGCGCGGCGGGATCCAGCGCAACCTGCTGGTGCCCGCGGTTGCGGCGATCATTGCCACGCCGTTCTGGGTGCCTTTCTTCCTTTCCGGCAAGGTCGCGGTCGCGATCGCGGCGGCGGTGATCCCGGTCTCGCTCAGCGCCTCGTTCATTGGGCCATGCGTCGCGACGATCCAGACGATTACCCCGCCCGCGATGCGCGCGCGGGCGGCGGCGATCCAATTGTTCGTCGGCAATCTGATCGGTCTCGGCCTCGGGCCTTTGGTGATCGGCGTGCTGAGCGACCTGCTGAGGCCGCTGCTGGGCGCGGATTCGCTACGTTATGCGATGTTCGCCGGCGTGGCAGCGGCCTTTGCCTCGATCCCCTTCTACCTCATCGCCGCGCGGCATGTTCCCGAGGATCTGGCGCGGCTCGACGCTTAACTGCCGCGCCTGAGCAATCGCCCGGCGCATGTGCCGGTTACGCCCTTCGCTTCGCGATAGGCGAGCCGCCCGTTGACCCAGGTGGCGACGACCCCGATCGACAGTCGCGTGGGCGCGGTGAAATCGGCCCGATCGATGACCCGCGCCGCATCGAACAAGGTGAGATCGGCATAGCCGCCCACCGCCAGCGTACCGCGATCCTTCATCCCGAAGGTGCGGGCGGTGAGCCCCGTCATCTTATGGATGGCGGTCTCGATCGGAAACAGCCCGAGCTCCCGGGCATAGTGGCCGAGCACGCGGGGAAAGGTTCCCCACAACCGAGGGTGCGGCCGCTCGTCGTGCGGCAGCCCGTCGCTGCCGATCATCGTCAGCCGATGTGCCATGATGTGTTGCACCTCGCGCTCGTCCATCGAGAAATAAACCGCGCCCGCCGGCACCAGCCGCGTCGCCGCCGCTGCCAGCGATACCCCCCATTCGGTCGCAATATCGGCGAGTGATTGCCCGGCGCGATCGGGGTGCGGTACCGACCAGCTGATCACCGTCTCGATATCGGCGCGGACCCAATCGGGGCGCAGCACGGTGCTGGACGCCGAATAGGGATAGACATCCAGCCCGATCGGGTGCCGCGCGGCGCAGGCGTCGATCATCGCCAGCGTCGCGTGCGATCTGCCGAAATTCTCCGGCGCGGTACATTTATGATGGCTGATGACGATCGGCAGGCCGCCCGTGATGCCGATCTCGATCGCCTCCGCGACGGCGGCCTCCACCCGATCGCCCTCGTCACGTAAATGGGTGACGTAGAGACCGCCGCGCGTCGCCGCGCATCGCGCCAACGCGGTCAGCTCGTCCAAATCCGCGCCGCCGCCGGGGGCGTACCACAGGCCGGTCGACAACCCCGCACCGCCCTGATCGAGCGCCTCGGCGAGCCGCGCCTCCATTCGGGCGATTTCGGTGGCGGTGGCGGCGCGCGCGGTGTCTCCGCCCATCGCCTCGATCCTGATCGGCATATGGCCGATGAGCGCGAGCGCATTCACCGCCGGCGGCGATTCCGCGAGCTGCGCGGCATAAATCGAGAAGCGCGGGAATCGCCACCAGCGCGCGTCGCCGAGCAGATCGAGCGGGGCGGGGGGGCGGCAATCGAACGCAACCGGCGAAAGGCTGATCCCGCAATTGCCGACCACCACCGTCGTCACGCCCTGCGACAGCTTGCACAGCATCGCGTCCGCGCCGCCGAGAATCAAACGATCGTCATGGGTATGGGCATCGATGAAACCGGGCGCGAGCGTCAGGCCGGCCGCGTCGATCTCCTCGCGCGCGCCGTCGATGCTGCCACCGATCGCGACGATCCGGTCGTCCTCGATCGCCACATCGGCGATGAAGCCGGGCGCGCCGGTTCCATCGATCACCGTGGCGTCGCGGATCGCGAGATCGATCACGAATCCTTTCCCAGCCGTTCGGCATTGGCCGTTTCGACCCAGCGGATCAGCCCCTCGTCCGCCAGATGCGCGATCGTCTCGCGCACGACCGCCGGCGGCTCGTCCTGTGCCAGCTTGAAGCGGGCATCGACCTTGGCGATCGTTGCAGTAAAACCGATCACGCGGTCGCGCAGCGCGGCATAGCGGTGCCCGATCTCGGCGACGCGCCAGCGGTCGGGCCGTCCCTGCTCCATGCGGTGGACCAGCAAGTTGACCGCGCGGTCGGTCAGATCGTCGCGGATCGTGATATCGGCGGTCAGCGTCGCGTTGACGTAAATCCAGGTCGGCGCGGAATCGCGATCGGCGTACCAGCTTGGCGAAACATAGGCATTCGGCCCCTGGAACAGGATCGCGGCGCGCGGCTGATTGCGAAGGCGCGCCGCCAACGGGTTCGTGCGCGCCATATGACCGAGCAGCACCATCGCGCCATTTTCCGGCCGTAACGGAACGAGCGGCAATTGGCTGCTCAATATTTCGCCGCCCGGATCGATGCTTACCAGCCACGCAAGCGGACAGGCCGTGACCAGCGCGGCGATGTCGTCCGGAGAGGAGGATGCATAAGACGAATTCACTCGACGCTCCGGGCTCGCCGTCGATCAACAACTTCGGCGGCACGATCCCGGCACGCAGCCACATCCGGCGAGGGGCTGCTTTGCATTTCGACCGGCCAATTGGCGAAATCGTCAACCGGACTGCAAAGCGCTTGCGCCGGGAGCGCCTATTCGGGTCAAGCCGCTGGAGGAAATGGTGATGAAGGTCGAAGCACGAACCGAGCAATGGGAGATGGCCGAGCCCTTCCGCATCTCGGGAGAGACATTCAGCCATGCCGAAATCGCGGTGATCACGATCGAGGATCGCGGTGTCGTCGGGCGCGGCGAAGCGTGTGGCGTATATTATCGCGACGATACCTCGGCACGCATCGTCGAACAGGTGACCGAGCTTGCGCCGATTCTGGCGGCTGGCGGGGTCGGCCGCGCTGAGCTTCAGCATTTGCTGCCAGCCGGCGGTGCGCGCAATGCGCTCGACGTCGCCTTGTGGGAAATCGAGGCCGGGCACGCCGGAAAACCCGTGTGGCAGCTTGCGGGGTTCGCCGAGATCCGATCGCTGCCGACGGTGTTCACGATCGGAGTCGCGTCGCCGGGTGAAATGGCACGCAAATCGGCGAGCATGCACCATGCGCACTCGATCAAGCTCAAGCTCGAAGGCGAGGGCGAGGATGCGGAACGGGTCAAGGCCGTGCGCGCCGCGCGGCCCGATGCGCAAATCGCCGTCGACGGGAACCGCGGGTTCGATGCGGAGTCTCTCGACGCGATCATGCCGACGTTGCGCGCCGCGGGGGTTATGCTGATCGAACAACCATTCGCGCTCGGGAAGGACGCGGACCTGCGGCACATCGATCGCACGATCCCGATCGCCGCGGATGAAAGCGTCCAGGACAGCAACGATCTGGAGCGGCTGATCGGGCTGGTCGATTTCGTCAACATCAAGCTCGACAAATGCGGCGGGCTGACCCACGCGCTGGAGATGGAGCGGACAGCGCGCGCAATGGGTTTCCGCGTCATGGTCGGGAATATGACCGGGACAAGCTGGTCGCAGGCGCCCGCATTCATTCTGGGCCAGCGATGCGACCTATGCGATCTGGACGGCCCGACATTTCTCGCCCGCGATCGCGTTCCAGGGGTCCGTTATGCGGATGGCATGGTTCACTGCCCCGATGATGTCTGGGGAAGAGGTCACGTCCGCTGAGTAGCCGGATTGAGCTTACGGCGCCACAAACTCAGGAAAAATAGGAGGTCAGTAGGCGTGCGCTGCGGACTCCCGAGGGCTTTTCCATGAAGCCGAAAGCTGAAACCGACGGAAGGTATTGGACGATGGCGTTCAAGTAACGGACAAGTAACAGCGAGGGTATTCTCCCCAGCAGCGCGTCATCATTCCTCGTTCGCTCGCTTCCGGTAATAACTCAGGTCGTCACCGAACATACCCCTTCGTCCCCGTCGCATCGGCCGTGCGCGTTATGTAGTGACCGGGGCCGCGCGGCCCCGGTCGGCTTTTCAATAGTCCATCGGCGACGTCGCCGCCGGCTTTTCGTCCTTGGGCAGCTCGGCCACCAGCGCCTCGGTCGTGATCAGCAGCGACGCCACCGAGGCGGCGTCCTGGAGCGCGGTGCGGACCACCTTGGCCGGATCGATCACGCCGGATTTGACGAGATCCTCATATTCGCCGGTGGCGGCGTTGAAGCCCCAATTATAATTGCCGTTCTCGAGCAGCTTGCCGACGATCCAGGCGCCGTCTTCGCCCGCATTGTCGGCGATCTGACGCGCGGGTGCGCGCAGGGCGCGTCGCACGATGTCGATCCCCGATTGCTGGTCGTCATTGGCAGCCTTGAGCGCATCGAGCGCCTTCAACGCGCGCAGCAGGGCAACGCCGCCGCCGGGAAGGATGCCTTCCTCGACCGCCGCGCGTGTCGCATGGAGCGCATCGTCGACCCGGTCTTTCTTCTCCTTGACCTCGACCTCGGTCGCCCCGCCGACACGGATCACCGCGACGCCCCCCGCGAGCTTCGCAAGCCGCTCCTGCAATTTCTCGCGGTCGTAATCGCTGGTGGTCGTCTCGATCTGCTGGCGGATCTGGGCGACGCGGCCGTCGATGTCGTCCTTCGCGCCCACCCCGTCGATGATCGTGGTATTGTCCTTGTCGATCGTCACCTTCCTGGCACGGCCGAGCATGGCGATCGTGACATTTTCGAGCTTGGTGCCGAGTTCCTCGGAGACGACATTGCCGCCGGTGAGGATCGCGATGTCTTCCAGCATCGCCTTGCGTCGGTCGCCGAACCCGGGCGCCTTGACCGCCGCGATCTTGAGCCCGCCGCGCAGCTTGTTGACGACGAGCGTCGCGAGCGCCTCGCCTTCGACATCCTCGGCGATGATGAGCAGTGGACGGCCCGATTGCACGACCTTCTCGAGCAGCGGCACGAGCGGCTGGAGATTGGCGAGCTTCTTCTCGTGGATCAGGATATAGGGCTCATCCAGTTCCACCTTGAGCTTCTCGGCGTCGGTGATGAAATAGGGCGAGAGATAGCCGCGGTCGAACTGCATGCCTTCGACCGTCTCGAGTTCGGTCGCGAGGCTTTTGGCCTCTTCGACCGTAATCACGCCCTCGTTGCCGACCTTCGCCATCGCTTCGGCCAGGATCTTGCCGACCTCCTCGTCGCCATTGGCCGAGATGGTCGCAACCTGGGCGATCTCGCTGTTGGCCGACACCTTTTTGGCGTGGCTCGCAAGATCGCTGACCACCGCGTTCACCGCCAGATCGATGCCGCGCTTGATATCCATCGGATTCATGCCCGCGGCGACCGCTTTGGAGCCCTCACGCACGATCGCCTGCGCCAGCACGGTCGCAGTGGTGGTGCCGTCGCCGGCCTTGTCATTCTGCTTGTTGGCGACCTCGCGCAGCATCTGCGCACCCATATTCTCGAACTTGTCGGCAAGTTCGATTTCCTTCGCCACCGTCACGCCATCCTTGGTGATGCGCGGCGCGCCGAAACTCTTGTCGATCACGACGTTGCGCCCCTTGGGGCCCAGCGTCACCTTCACTGCATTCGCAAGCGTATCCACG
The DNA here is from genome assembly GCF_001897045.1 of Sphingomonas sp. 66-10. Classification (NCBI taxonomy): domain Bacteria; kingdom Pseudomonadati; phylum Pseudomonadota; class Alphaproteobacteria; order Sphingomonadales; family Sphingomonadaceae; genus Sphingomonas; species Sphingomonas sp. 66-10. The sequence continues at coordinate 17,210 of NZ_MKRR01000133.1, read as the reverse complement.
CCGCGCAGCATGCGATCACGCGCGTCCGACGCAAATTTCACTTCCTTGGCAGCCATCCTGGCTAACTCCTTTCTATCGATCCTTCCTGAGAGTTGGGAGGCGAGCCGCTTATGCCGCCCGCTTCAGTTCCGCGACGACCTCGACCACGCCGAGGATGTCGCTTTCCTTCATGATCAGCAGATCCTCGCCGTCGATCTTCACTTCGGTGCCGGACCATTTGCCGAATAGGATCCGGTCTCCGGCTTTGACCGAGAGCGCGGCATATTTTCCGGCATCGTCGCGCGTGCCAGGGCCGACGGCGACGACTTCGCCCTCCTGCGGCTTTTCCCTGGCGGTATCCGGAATGATGATGCCGCCCGAGGTTTTCTCCTCGGCTTCGAGGCGGCGGATGAGCACGCGGTCGTGCAAGGGGCGGAAATGCATGGCAAAACCTCCAGTTGCAAAACGAATGTCAATGTCCCCGTCGCCCCGTAGGAGGCGACGGGCAGCGATCAGCTAGGGCACCCATTTTTTGTGTTCAAGGGGCCGCTCGAAATTTTTTGGCAGTCGTGCCTCTTGAGTGCCAATTCCGCTGATTGCAATCGCTTAGCAGGCGATATCCCCCTCTTGACGCGACTCGCCTGCTTCCCAAATCTTTGCCCATCGCGGGCGCTCGTCGTCCCGCGGAGGAAAGGAGAGTTACGAGAGAGGACAGGGCTATGTCGGAACCGTTTTCACGTTTTCTGCACCCCTTCGACGTTGCGCACCATCCAAGCCTCGAACCGGAGGTGAAGCGCGCCATCCTCGCGTCCTGGGCATCGGACCGGCACGCGGTCCGCGACAGGCCGGCCGAGCGAAAGCCCCCGGGCGCGCGGCGCGCCGTTCCGATCGACGAACTGTTTGCCGCGATGCGGACGCTCGATCAGCGTCCGGGGCGGGAGCTATCCTCCTGATGACCGACCGGGCTTTCGTCGCTCAGCTCGAAGGCTATGGCGTGACGACGGCGGAGATTCATTATTATCGTCCGGATGCCCCGTCGTTGCTGCAGCTGTTCGTGTGGCAGGAATATGATCTTGCGCCGGACTTTCCGGTGCTGTTCGATTTCCTCGATCACTGGCAACGTGAGATCAAAGCGGCGCTCCATTCGGTTCGGATCGCGCATGACAAGCTCATCGGACCGCGGGAATGGCGCGCGGTGGATGGCATCATCGCGCTCCAGTGATCGAAGCGCGCTTTCGCTGGGGAAAGTTTGCGGCTGGGCGGGTGTCAGTGGAGATAACTGCCATCCGCCGGTCCGTCGAAGGCGAACCGGATCACGAGGCCTGCAAGAGCGACGCCCTCAATCGCCCCTGCGCCGCTTCTCGGAGATAGGGCGTGGCGCGGTGGCATCTCAGTCGAGCTTGATCATCTCGGCACTCCCGACGACCCGGTGATGCTCGACATGGTCGGGACGGGTCAGCAGGAAACGGTCGTCCTCGGGATAGTAACGCGCCACCTCGATGTCTCCCCCGGCAAAGGCGTGGATCACGTCGAGCGATTCCCACCAGCTGAGGGTGGTGACCTCGCTCTCGCCATTGCCGAGCGTGCGGACCAGCATCTGCGCACCGAGATTGCCCGGCGTCGCGCGATAGTCGTCGAGCCCGGTGCCGGCGATATAGGCGATATAGTCGGCCTCGTCGGCGGTACGGATGTGCGCCGACCAGCGGCGCAGGATGATTGTGTCGGACATGGGGCGATCCTCCTGTCGACAGTTTAAGAGACCGACTGCGCCTTCCGAAATCGAATGCGGCGGCACCGCGATAAGGCGGGATTATGATCGGTGATCGCCGAGTTATCGCGTGGTAGCAACCCGCCACCGAGGTGCCTTCAGCATGGCCAGCCCGTCCGGTGGGGGTGCGGTGTCGGTCATGATCGCTCCTTGCCGTCGCTCATCCATCCGCCGCCGAGGGCTCGGTAGGCGGCGACCGCCGCGCGGGCCTCTTCCGCCCGGACGCTCGCGAGGGTGTCCGAAGCGGCGAGCAGTTCGCGATCGGCGTCAGTCACCTCGATCAGCCCGACGATGCCGCCGGTATAGGCGTCCTGGGCTTGCGCGCGGGCGCGGCTGAGTGCGCTGACCTGTCGCTCCAGATTCGCCCGCTGCCTATGTGCCTCGCCCAGGCGCGACAGCGCGGTTTCGACCTCCTCGGCGGCGCGCAGCACGGTGCCGCGCCATGTCGCGAGCGCTTCGGCGCGATGGGCGCGGGCGCCCGCGACTTCGGCATCGACACGGCCGAAGTCGAACAGCCGCCAGCGCAAGGCCGCACCGCCTGAAGCCTGCACGGCGTTGCCGGTAAACAGATTGCCAGTACCGAGGCTGGCCACCCCGACCAGGCCGGACAGCGAGACATGCGGGTAATAGTCGGCGAGCGCCGCGCCGATCCGCGCATCGCTGGCGGCCACCCGGCGCTCGGCGGCGATGATGTCGGGTCGTCGGCGGAGCAGTTCGGCAGGCGCGGAACTGCCGGCAGGCATCGGCGCGGACGGAATGGGAGAGACGGGTTGGAGTGCGGCACGCTCGGTGCCGGGCTGCTGGCCGAGCAGCACATCCAGCCGGTTGAGCTGGGCGTCGATCGCCGCCCGCAGTGGCGCCGTCGATGCCTGGACCGCTTCCGCAGCCGCGCGCGCGCGATTGAGTTCGCGCTCGGCAGCCACGCCTTCGTCGACCCGCTGCCGCACCAGGGCAACGAGCGTCGTCTGGTTCGTTGCCTGTCGCTCGGCGACCTCGAGCCGCGCCTGGAGCCCGCGCAGCATAAGATAGGCGTCGGCGGTTTCGGCGGCGATCGCGACGCGGACCGCCGCTTCCTCAGCCTCGCTCGCCTCCAGCTCGCGCAGGCTGGCTTCCCGCAGACGTCGGTTGCCGCCGAAGAGATCGAGTTCCCAGCCCGCCTGGGCACCCACCGAATATTCGGTGTAGCCGCGGTCGAGCCCGAGCGCCTGGGTGACCCGGCCGATCGCCGTCTCCCGCGACTGGCTGATCGTTGTCACTCCTCCCGTGGCATCGACGTTCGGCAGCAGCGCGGCGCCGGTTGCCCTGGCTACGGCACGCGCCTGACCGATACGCGCGCGGGCGACCTCGATGTCGGGATTGTTCGCAATCGCGCGCGCGACCAGCTCGGCGAGCAGCGGATCATCGAAGCTCCGCCACCAGGCGGCCGTATCGCCGTGAGTGTCGATGGCACCGGCGCGGACGAAGGTCGGCGTCAGCGCTACAGACGGCGCGACATGGTTCGGGCCAACCGTGCAGGCGGTGAGCGCGGCGCAGGCCACGGCGGGCAGGGCGCGCTTCATCAATGCGCCTCGGCCGGCATGGCCGGCGCGTCGGCGGCTGGCAGGCGGCAGAACGGCACCAACACCAGCGCCGCGATGAACATCCACGCCATGATCCGGAACACCTCGTCAAATGCGATCGTCACCGCTTCGCGCGCAATCAGCCGGCCGAGCGTCGCCTGCGCCATCAACAGCGCGTGGTCGGGATCGGGGGTGATCGCGCTCATCCGCGCGGTGAGCGCCGCGAGCACATCGGGGGCGGCGCGATCGGGGGCGCCCAGTGCTTCCCCGAAGCGGAGCGCCTGTGTCCGTGTCGCATCGCCGAGCCAGGTGTTCACCGTCGCGATGCCGATCGCGCCGCCTAGATTACGCATCAGGTTGAAGAGGCCGGACGCATAGCGAAGCTCCGGCCCCTGGAACACCGACAGAGCGAGCCCGACGCTCGGCACGATGCACAGCATCACGAACAGGCCGCGCAGGAGCTGGGGCGCCAGCAACTCGTTAAAGCCCCAATTCGGTGCGACGTGCGAGGTCGCCCACAGGCTCCCGGCGAAGCCGACCAGCCCGATGGCGATGATGATCCGTCGATCGAACGCGTTCGAGGTGGCCGCTGCGATCACGGTGCTGACAAGCTGGGCGCCGCCCACAACGAATACCGTGGTGCCGATCTGCAGGCTGTCGAAGCCACGCACCCGGCCGAGGAACACCGGCAGCAGATAAGTTGACGCATAGATGCCGAAGCCGATCACGACGTTGAACACACAGGCGAAGGCAAAGGTCGGGCTGCGGAACGGTGACAGGCGCACGATCGGGTTGGCGGAATAGAAGGATCGCTCGAGGAACAGGCCGAACGCGACAAGCGCGATCCAGGCCACCATCATGATCCCGGGATCGCCGAACCAATCCTTTCGCGGACCTTCCTCAAGGACATATTGCAGGCCCGCGAGGGCGATCGCCATGCCGGCAAGCTGCGCCCAGTCGATACGCGCGAACATCGACGTGTCGGCGCGGTCGATGCGGATCAGGACAGTAGCGAGGACCGTAACCGCGGCGCCGGGCACGATATTGATGAAGAAGATCCAGCGCCAGTCGGCGGCGTGGGTGATGATGCCACCCACGGTCGGTCCGATCGTCGGTGCGAGCACCGAGACGACGCCGAGGATCGCCGGGATCATCGCGCGTTGTTTGCCCTCGAACAGGGTGAAGCCGACCGCGAACACCGTCGGCACCATGGCGCCGCCGACGAAGCCCTGGATGGCGCGAAAGGCGATCATCGACTCGATGTCCCAGGCGAGACCGCAGGCGATGCTCGCCAGAGTGAAGAGTCCGGCCGAGGCGGCGAACAGCCAGCGCGTCGACATCGCCTGGCTGAGGAACGCCGACAGCGGGATCATCACCAGCTCGGCCATCAGATAAGCGGTTTGGACCCAGCTGATCTCGTCTGGCGCGGCGGATAGGCCGGCCTGCACCTCGTTGAGCGAGGCGGCCACGATCTGGATGTCGAGCAAGGCCATGAACTGGCCGAAGGCGAGCACCGCGAAGATCAGGAACTTGCGCGAGTTTGGCAGCGCGGCCGGGCTCGCCGCCGCTTCGCGGTGCTGCCCGCTCGCGCTGTCGATCACCGCACTTGCCACCACCGAAGACTCGCCTTGAAGGATTACGATCATAATATTATGGTCATAATCTCAATCTGGCAAGCGGGTAGCTATGAGCGAATATCTGGAACCGACAAACTCGACGGCGGCAGCACCCAGGCGTTCGCGGCTTGCCGGCCGTCGCGCCCTTATCGCGGTGGCGGTGGCGTCGCTGGTCGGTCTTGCGGGAATCCTGTGGATTCTTGCCCCGGCGCGGTCGCACAGCACGGACGACGCCTATGTCGGCGCCGACGCCACCACGGTCGCCCCGCGTGTTCGCGGCTTCCTTGCGCGCGTGCTGGTGAGCGACAACCAGTCGGTTCATCGCGGTCAGCCCCTGATCGAGATCGATCCCGAGGAGTTCGACGCGCGTATCGCCTCGGCGCGTGCTGCCTTTATCGACGCCCAAGCGGGGCTGGACTCGGCGCGTGCGGCGCTCGCCAGTCTGGATCAGGACGAGCGGCTGTCGCGCGCCCAGGTCGACATGGCCCGCACCGGCATCCGCGCAGCCACCGCGCAAGCCGCGCTGGCGACGGCGGACCGGCGTCGCTATGCCGCGCTCGCCGAGACCGGCGCCGCGCCGCGCCGCGAGGCGGACAGCTTTTCGACCGCCGCGATCGCCTCGTCACAGGAGGCTGCGCGGGCGGCCGCGCAGCTACGCGTCGCACAGGAAAATGCCGGGGTCACGAGCGCGCGTCGTGCCGGCTTGCGAGCCGACGTCCGCGCTGCCGAGGCCAAGGTAGCGCAGGCGCGCGCTGCCCTTGATCTTGCCTTGCAGGATCGCCGTCACGCCGTGATCCTTGCGCCAATTGACGGCGTGGTCGGCAGTCTGCAGGCGCGACCCGGCGATTACGTCCAACCCGGCTCCCGCCTGCTGATGCTCGTGCCGATGAACACGCTCTATGCGACCGCCTTCTTCAAGGAGACGCAGATCACCCATATGCATCCGGGACAGCCTGCCTCGATTGCAGTCGATGCGCTGCCCGGCGTGAAACTGAGCGGCCGCGTCGAAAGCCTCGCACCGGGAACGGGCGCAAATTTCGCGCTCCTCCCGTTCGAGCCCGGAACCGGCAACTTCACGAAGATCGTCCAACGGGTCGGGGTCAAGATCCGCTTCGACCCCCGCCAAAGCGATGTCGCGCGGCTGCGTCCCGGCCTTTCGATCACCGCGACGGTGCGAGTCGACGGACGGTGAGGCGCTTGTCCCGATGAACCACACACTTAAATGACTGGCTGATGCGATACGATGCCAACCATAAGCGCAAGACGCGCGACCTCATCCTGACCGAAGCGGCCAAGGTCCTGCGTACGGCCGGACCCGAGAAGCTGAGCGTGGCCGAGGTCATGCGGGCGGCCGGCATGACCGTTGGCGGCTTTTATGCGCACTTCAAGTCGAAGGACGACCTGCTCGCGCACGCCGTCGAGACGGCCATCGCCGACTTTAACGCGGTTGTGGAGCGGGCCGAGACCGATGCCCCACCGGCTGACCGCTTCGAGCGGCTCGTTCGCTTCTACCTCTCACGCCGGCACCGGGACGCCCCCGAGGCCGGCTGCCCGTTGCCGAGCCTTGGCGGCTACGTTGCCGGGATGGACACGGAGGCGCGTCGCCGCTTCGGTGCAGGTCTCGACATCCTGACGAGCCGGCTGGAACGGCTGCTGAGCGCGATGCAGGTTGAGCAGCCCGAGGAGGCCGCGAGTTCGGTCGCAGCGGAGATGATCGGCGCGATCACGCTCGCCCGCGCGGCGATGGGCAGCGGTCAGTCCGATGCGATTTTGAGGCGGTCGAAAGACGCCATCCTTTCGCGCTACGTGCCGCGGCAGGCCGACTGAAGAGAGGATCTCGGCCGCTGAGTCTCCGACGTGGAGCTAGGCTAGGCGGAGGCGATGTAGCCCAATTCAACCCGTCGCGGTGTCCGCCAAATCGGCGGCAGGCCAGGTCGGGGTCGCGCACGCTCTCGCCGCTCTACGCAGGTGAAAGCGAGCTGGCGCATTCTGGGGCGGTAGCCGCAGTCGTCGAGGTAGAGGGCTATCGATTGCCTAATACCTACTTATCCGATAGGAATATAGCTCTGCTTGGCGTGGTCAGAGCAAGCCTTTTGCCCGCCGATGCGTGAGCCGTGTCAGGATCGCGCGCGTTGAGAGGATGAGGAGCAGCGCCATGGCCACCGCCTTTCGGGTCAGTACCGACTTTCAGGAACACGCCGCGAGTCGCGGTATCTCCATCACGCTGCCCACGCCCACGATCGGTGCGGAAATAGCGGGAATTGACCTCAATCTGCCGCTCAAGAGCGCTGACGTGGAGATCATTCGCGAGGCATGGCTGACGCGGAAGGTCATCTTCTTCCGCGATCAGGATATCAGTTACGAGAGCCATTTGCGGCTCGGTCGGCTGTTTGGCGAGCTCGAAGGGCACCCGGTGATTCCCCATGTCGAGGGACATCCCGAAATACTCATCATCCAGGGCGTCGAGGGTGTGAAGCTGACCGAAGAGTCGCTAATCCCGTTCAAGGCGGCGAACAAGTGGCATACCGACGTGACGTTTCGCGAGCGCCCGTCAATCGCCTCGATCCTGCGCGCGCGGCTGTTGCCTCCGCTGGGCGGCGACACGATCTGGTCGGACGCAGCGGCGGCGTACGAGGGCCTGCCGATCGCGGTCAAGGAGCGGATCGAGAATCTCGACGCCGAGCACGACATCGTCCGCAGTTTTGGCGGGCGCGTCACCGAGGAGAAGCGCGCCCAGCTTGCGCGTGATTTTCCGCCGGTGCGGCACCCGGTCGTCCGCACGCACCCGGAGACCGGCGAGAAGATATTGTACGTCAATTACACTTTTACGACGCGCATTCTGGGCGTGAGCGACCAGGATAGCGACCGCCTGCTCCGAACCCTTTTCGACCGCATCAAGGTGCCTGAATATCAGGTCCGGTTCCGGTGGACGCCTCACGCAATCGGCATCTGGGACAACCGGTCGACGCAGCATTACGCGGTCGGGGACTATTGGCCGGCCGACAGGATACTCGAGCGCGTCACTGTTTCTGGCGATATTGTCACGCCCTGAGCGGGCCTCTCATGAGCGGTAGCGATCCGATCCTCCGGAAATGGACCGGCGGGCGGCACCCAGCCTGTTTGAAAGCAGTCGTCGGTAGCAGCACGAATCGCCCGAGACGAGGCGCAGCCGCTCCTTAACCCGACGGTGTCTCGCGCCACGCTCGAGGAAATATCGGCGACACAGGCGCCCGGCATTGTGGTGATAGAGGTCTGGGGGCACCGCTGCATGTGCTTTGCTACGCCCGATTTTGTACAGCGGTCGCCCGAGGACGGCCCGCTTCAGAGGGAGGGAATGGCCGGCTCCGCCGTGACGGGTTAAGGGGGGCGAGAGAGGCTCGCTGCCGGCCCGTTCACGGAGAGTGGCAATGGCATACCAGCCACAGGCCGGCGGCCGTCAGGGCAGTCGACCAATCACTATGTGTAGAACATTGCGCGGATTATCGCTGAGCTCGAAGCCGGAGGCCTTCGCTGGGTTCGGCCTTGAACAGTGCGGGCCGGGCTCGGTATGCCCTATAATGCTGTGTCGGAAAGGCGTTACAGCAGGATCAATGTTCTTACGCTTTGGCATGCGGTCGTCGAACGCGGATTTCGGACTCACGCGTTTCTGACATTTCGCCAGGGGATGACGCGGATATTTGTTTGGC
>NZ_MKRR01000133.1:6276-8566 GCF_001897045.1 Sphingomonas sp. 66-10 | reverse complement strand
AGAACCAGATCCGATCCTTGAGCACGCTATCGTCGGGATCGACATAGAATTCGGGCCAGGTGCAGTTGTGGCGGTCGGAAGCCAATTTGACGCCTTCGCGCAGCAACTCGGCATATCGTCCGCGCGAAATACCGAACAAGACGAAGTCTCGCTGTTGCTGGCGGACATGTATCTTCACCTTGCTACCGGTGTCCAATCCGGCGCAGATCCCACGGAACACATCGTCCCAGCGACGCCGATCCGCGTCATGATCTCTGATCACGAATTTCCGGCAGGAACGCGCCTCATACCTGCCGTGCACGAGCAAAATTGCGGTCCCTGAAACCTGCCGCTTGCTTACATCGGAGACGGGCCTTTCGGGCGGCTCCTCCCTCGGCGTTGGATCACCGCCCCTGATTGGGCTAGCCCATCTGATGCAGTTCACTTACTCTCCGATGGTAATTCCAGGACGATGCGCTCGATCCGCTGGGCGATTTTTCCCGCGCCGACACCCTTGCCAATTGTGTTGGCCAGCACCGCCACGCTGATATGATCCCTGGGGAATTCGCTCAGCGAACTGTTGAAGCCGTTGATCCCGCCGCCGTGGCTGATCTTCGGATGGCCGCCCAGATCGTCGATGAACAGACCCATGCCATAGTCACCGCGCGGCTTGCCTGAGGCCTTGGCGATCGCCGCGCCGCTTTTCTCGCCGTCTTTGAGCCGGCCCGGCGCGATCATCGCCTGGAAGGACGCCGGGCTCAGCACCTTCCCGCCGAACAAGGCGGCATTCCAGCGCACCAGATCGGTGGCCGACGACCGCATCGCGCCCGCACCGCCCGGCACGGTCATCGAAATGAACGGCGCGTTGGCGAACTTGCCGGGGCCGGTCGAGGCATAGCCTTCGACGCGGCCGGGGACGATTTCGGCTTCGTCGTCCAGCGCGGTATGCTGCATGTCGAGCCTGGCGAAGAACCGCTCCTTGAACACCGCGGCGAGCGGCCGGCGCTCGACCTTCTCCACGACGAGACCCAAGATATAATAAGCGGTGTTGCTATAGTTCCAGTTCGTGCCCGGCTCGAAGTCAAGCAGCTTGGGCATGGTCTTGAAATAACGCAGCATGTCCTCCGGCGTCTGCGTGACGGGGCCGAGCCGGGTGAAGGCATCCGGCTCGTCGGTGTAATTGTGCAGGCCGGAGGTGTGGTGGAGCATTTCGAGCAAGGTGATGTCGCCCGCCCGCGGAAAATCGGGGAAATATTTCGACAGCCGGTCGTCGAGCGACAATTTCCCTTCCTCCTGCAATTTCAGCAGGGCGGCGGTGGTGAACTGCTTCGTCAGCGATCCGATGCGAAAGACGCTGTCGTCGGTCACCGGCGCGTTGAGCTCCAGATCAGCCGATCCGTAGCTTTTCACCAGCAGCGGCTTACCGTTCTTATAGACCGCGACCTGCAGGCCCGGCGCTTCGCCGGCGGCGATCGCCTCGCGCGCGCTCTGGTCGATCTGCGCGGCGATCGCGGCGTCGTCGGCGGCATAAGCTGCGGGCGCGACCGCGATGGTCGCGACCGTGGAGGCGCAGAAAAGCACAAAAACGTTTCTCATGAGGTCACTTCCAACAGCGGACGGTTGGGATCGGGATGGCGCACGATCATCGTCGCGCACCGCGGAATGCGAAATCGATCGCGCGGCTGACCGACGCCTGTTGCACACTGCCGTGGTCCTCATCGGCGAAGACCACGTCCACGACCTGCATCGGCGGCCCGGCGCGCTCGATCGCGCGCAGCCGTCGCGCCATTTCGCGCATATTGTCGATCATCTTCGAGCTTGCGCCGACGCGATCCTGTTCGCGGCCGCCGACCGCCAGCATCACCGCCGGCGCGTGCGGCGCGCTTGCGATCCGTTGACCGAATGCCGTCTCCTCGGTCCACAGCGCCGGGGCGGCCCAGATCGACGGGCTGGCGGCAATGAAGTGGCCGAACGATTCCGGCCGCGTGAAAAGCGCGTGCAGCACCGCGAGCCCGCCGAGCGAATGACCGAACAATGCGGCGCGCGACGCATCGACCGGCGCGACCGCCGCGACGCGCGGTTTCACCTCGCGATCGACGACATCGAGAAATGTGTCGAGCCCGCCGGACAGGCTCGCGGCAAGCGCGGCAACCCCGGCGGCGGTCCCGCGGCGTCGATCTTCGGCGGTGGCGGGCAAGGTCAGATCGTGGGTGCGCAGCGCCCAGATCGCCAATGTCTGCTGCGGCATCTCGCGAAAGGCGTCCGGCAGCCGGTCTTTCACCGCATTCACCGTGCGCGACACGAAATCGGC
>NZ_MKRR01000133.1:5211-6261 GCF_001897045.1 Sphingomonas sp. 66-10 | reverse complement strand
CGCCGTACCGAACATGAAATGGGGATCGAACAGGTAAAGAACCGGATAGCCCTGCGCCGGGGGCGGGACCAGCGGGACGGCGACCGAAATCAAATAGTCGCGGCCGTTGATCGACGAGGTGAAGCGGATCCGGTGACTGTTCGGAACCGACACCTCGGCCGGCGCTTTTTCCGCCCTTGCCGCGGGGGCCTTCGCGGCCCCCGCCGATCCCGCCGTCAGCAGCAAGAGGCCGGTCCCGATCAACGCTAACGATCGCATCTGCTGTGTCCCTGCCGAAATCAGAAGGATTTCGACACGGCGACGCCGAAGCTGCGCGGGCGGATATAGGTCACCGCGGTCGGGATATTGGAATCCGCGCCGGCGCGCAAAATGCCGCGCTCGTTGGTCAGATTGTTGACGAAGGCGTTGAACCGCCAGCCGTTGTTCCACTTGAGCCCGGCGGTGAGATCGAATTGCCAATAGCTCGGGAACACCGCGCGCAACGGATCGGGCTGGAACGTCCCGATGCGCTTGCCGACATAGCTCAGATTCCCGCCGAAGAACGCATCGGTCGTGTCGCTGAGCGCGATCGTGTGATTGGCGCTGATATTGCCGCTCCACCGCGCGCTATAGGGGAGGCGATCGCCCTTGAACGCTGCCAGCCGCGCCGCCGCGGGGAAATCCTCGGTCAATTTGCTGTCATTATAGGCGACCCAGCCCTCGATCGTCGTCGCGCGCGACGGGCGGAGCGTCATCGAAAGCTCGACGCCCTGGCTGCGCGCGGTGCCGCCGTTCGCGGTATAGCCCGAGCGCCCGTTGGGCGTCGCGACCAAAGTCTGGATGTCGTCCCAGTCGATCAGATAGGCCGAGGCATCGATGCTGACGAGGCGGTCGAAAAAGTCCCCCTTCAGCCCGAGTTCGTAATTGACCGTGCGATCCGACCCGTAGGTGCAGGCGACGAACGGCCTGCCGCAGTTGATATTGGGGCCGCCCGGGCGATAGCCCGAGGCGACGCGGGCATAGACCATCAGATTGGGCCGGATCTTCCATTGCGGCGCGACCGAGAAGGTG
>NZ_MKRR01000133.1:0-5189 GCF_001897045.1 Sphingomonas sp. 66-10 | reverse complement strand
CCGTTGCGCATCGCCCGCGATCTCTGCCGGTTGGTGCTGAACCGCCCGCCGATCTGGATGCTGAACCGGTCCGACAGGGCCAGATCGAGATTGGAGAACAACGCGTAATTGCGATATTTCTGCGTGATCGTGGTGTTGTTGACGGTGCCGATCGAATTGCCGGTGGCGGTGTCGAAGGCCTCGATCGCATTGACGAACACCAGATCCTCGTAATCGATCAGCCCGCCGATCAGCCATTTGATGCCATCGGTGATCGGTACGTTGATGCGCAATTCCTGCGTATAGGCCTTGGTGCGCAGCGAATAGGGCAGATAGGTCGACGGCGTGCCAAACAGCGCGTCCGACAGATCGGCATAGACCCCGCCGAGCAACGGCGTCGCGTCGAGCCGGCTGATCGTATCGCTGTAATTATATGCGCTGATCGAGGTCACATCGACCGTGCCGACACGCGCCTTGATGACCGCGCTATAGACTTCGGCGCGCTGCTCGGAGATGCCGGTGAAGGGCAGACCCTTATCAAGCAGCCCGTCGGGATCGATGCTCAGGTCGGCCTCGTCGGTGCCGCCGCGCCGCGCACGCTGCACCAGCGCGCCGAGCCGTACCGAGAAAGTCGACGACGGGGTCCACAACAGGCTGGCATAGCCGCCCTTGCTGCGGATCTCGTTGACGTCGCGCGCGCCGGTCGCGACATTGTCGATATAGCCGGGATCGCGCCGGTAGAATGCCGAGGCGCGCACCGCGAGCGTATCGCCGAGCGGCACGTTGACGTTGCCGCGCACCGAAAATCCGACATCCTTGCCGGAATCGACCCCCGCCAGCCCGGCCTGGATCATCCCGTTGATGCCGGCGGTCGACGGCTCGGGGGTGACGAACTTGATCAGCCCGCCCATGCTGCTCGCGCCGTAAAGCGAGCCCTGCGGCCCACGCAAGACCTCGATCCGCGAGAGGTTGCTGGGATCGATATCGGGCACGGTCGACAAGGTGATCGACGGGCCGAACGGCACGTCGTCGACAACGATGCCGACCGTGGGATTGCTCCCCGCGCCGGTGGTGATGCCGCGGATCGAGATGGAGGTCTCGTTGCCGTTCCCCGATGTCGTCAGGTTGAGCCCAGGGATGCGCTGATAATAATCCTGCACACGCGACAGATTGGCGTTGACCAGCGTCGCCGCGCTGACCGCCGCCACGGGCACCGGCACGTCGATCAGCCGCTCGTCGCGCTTTTGCGCGGTGACGATGACATCCTCGGGCGGCTTTTCGTCGTCCACGCCGGCGCGCGTATCGCGTTCGATGACGAAGGTGTCGCGATTGGCGGCGCGCGCGATGAAGCCGGTTCCGCTCAGCAATGCGTGTAGCGCCGCCTCGGCGGAAAACACGCCCGACACCGCGCTCGATCGTCTCGCCGCAATCTGCCCGCGATCGAACAGGATCTCCTTGTCGCTCTGGCGCCCGAACTGCTCAAGCGCGCCGGCGAGATCCTGCGCCGGGATCGCGTAGCGCTTTTGCGCCTGTGCGACCGCCGGGATCGCGATCGCCAGCGAGCCGATCGATACGCCGGCCAGCGCGAGGCTGCTGAAACATGCCTTGTAGGAAAACATCACCCGCTCCCTGAATGCGGCCGCGATCAATCACGATCCGTCATCAGCTAAGAGCCGCGGTTTCGGCGCGACCGCATGCCGCGCCGGAAAAATTTCTACGAATCCGATGCCCGCCATTCGAGCTCGATCACTCCGGGCGAGCGCCGCGTCGCGCGGACCGGATAGAATTGCGTGATCGCCGCGACGAAATTCTCGTTGCCGCCCGCGTTGAAGACGCCGCTGACGCGCAGCGATTGCACCCGCGGATCGCCGCTGACCAGCTTGACCTCGGTATAGCGGTTGAGCTCCGCGATGGCGTCGGTCATCGGCTCGTCGCGGAAGATCAGCTTGCCGCGCTGCCAGCTCGTGCTCCGCTCGACATCGGCGACGACGATCCGCGCCGCGCCCCTGGCGGGCACGACCAGCCGCTCGCCCGGCGCGAGTTCCTCGCGGCCCGCGATGTCCACGCCCGTCGCGCCTTCGGGTCGGCGGGTCGGTTCGACGACCACGCGCCCCTCGACCAGCATCACGCTCATCGCGCCCTTGTCGCCAAGCCGGACGTCGAACGCCGTCCCCACCGCGGTGATGCGCCGATCGGCCGCGGTGACGACGAACGGGCGCGCCGGGTTCTTCGCCACCTTGAAGAAGGCCTGGCCGGCGAGCAGCCGGACATCGCGCAGGCCCCGGGTATAGCGCACCTCGACCAGCGAATTGGTGTCCAGCGTGACGAGCGACCCGTCGGGCAGCTTGAGCACGCGCTTTTCGCCGACCCTGGTTGCAAGGCGATGCGCGGTCGCCGCAACCTCCTGTTGCGGTGCGAGCGCCCGGATCGCCGGGAGGATCGCGAACAGGGCGATCATCGCTGAAATCGCCACCGCCAGTCCCGCCAGACCGCGGTTGCGCCAGCGCGCGACGCGCGCCCGATCGATATCGCTTTCGCGCGGCGCCGCGGCCAGAGCCGCCTGACGCAGCGCCATGATGTCCGGCATCGCCGCGAACTGCCCGATATCCTGAACAAGACCGTCGACGCGCGCCCAGGCGCGCGCATGTTCGGGCGCCGCCAGCCAGTCCTGAAACTGCGCTTCCTCGCGTGCGCCGAGCGACTGCAAACGACGCCGGGCGGACCAATATTCCGCCGCCTCGAGCGGATCGACCGGCACCTGATTGTTCGATAGGGGCTTCATTGCAGCGCCTCCCGCAAGGTGCGGATCGATCGGATCATCTCCTTTTCGACGAGGCTGAGCGAAAGGCCGAGCCGGTCCGCGATCTCGCGGCCGGTCATCTCCTCGAAGCGGTTGAGCACGAATATCGTCCGTGCGCGTTCGGGCAAGGCATCGAGCGCGTTGACGAAAAGCCGCATGCGCTCCTGCGCCAGCACGATATCCTCGGGCGACAATTCGTCGCGCAGCTTGCCCAGTGGGTCCGCCGAGCCCTCGAATTGCAGCAGCGGGCGGCTCGCGGCGGCTCTCCTTCGGCGGGCGAGCAGATTTTTCGCGGCGCGGAATATATAGCCTTCGATATTCTGGATATTTTCCAGTTCCGCGCGGCGCGCGAGCGAGGCGAGCAGATCCTGCGTCAGATCTTCCGCCTCGGCGCGGTCACCGCAACGGCGTTCGAAATATGCGCGCAAAGCGCCGCCATAGCGCGCTGCCAGCGCCTCGATAGAGCGGCCACTTCCCGGCTGTCTATTCCCCGCACTCTTCACCATCGGGTCTCGCTTGCTCGTCGTCCGTTATCATAGAGACCTGGCGTACGGCGAACCTCATTTGTGTGTTAGCAGTCAGGCAGGAGTGCGCCTAAAACCGATCGTCCCTGGTTGTGATATCCCTTCCAGAAACCTGGCTGTCGATTTTTGGCACAGCGACAGCCGGGCTGCTATGCGCTATCGCGCGCTGCGTTCCTGGATGGCGTAGCGGACTGCGGCCGAGGGAAGCATGAGCACAGCGGGCGTCTGCCCAGCTGTGACTATTATTTGATCCACGGGAATGGCGTCCTCTGCTTCACTCGCGAGAAATGCCTGGACCAGCCGTGTTCCGGATGTCGGCAGCAGCGATTGCGGAACGGCTACCGGCTTGCGCCCCATCGCTGCAAGCCAGTCCGGCCGGCCGGCGACGGAGGTCGTGCGGGGATGGACGACCTGCAAATCGACCGAACCCGCGAGCAGCCCGACCGTGAGGGGCTTGCCGTGACGCATCAGCACCACCGACCCCGCGCGCGCTTTGGGTTCGGCGAGGGCGTAGAGATCCGCGTCGGGCCGGTTCATCGGGATCGACGACAGACCTGCCTGATCGATCGTCAGCGGATCGATGCCGGTCGCACGTTTGAGCCTTTCGGCCATCATCACGACCTTGCCGCCCTCGGCCGCGATCGGCCGTTCGGCAGCATGATGCTCGCCGGCATAGATCAGGAGCTTCGCGCCGGGATATTGCTTGAGCGCGCGCCGGACGATGTTGTTGGCCTGATCCTGTTCGCGCTGCCCCTGGGCGCTTTCTGCCAGACCGGCATAGTCCGTGCGGATCATCTCGTAGGAGACGGGGCGATAGCCGAGCGCCAGCGATTGACGGAGGAAATCGGCAAATATCGGATCGTCGAGATAATAGCCGCTCGATCGACGCGGGTATTTCTCCGCAGATAGCTTTTCCATCTTGGCACGCGACGCCGTGTCGTCGGTGTCGCGCTTCAACGCCTCTACCGCCAGAACGGTATAGCCGAGCGGGCGTAGCGCGCGGGCGACTTCCAGCCCGAAGGCGCGCCCGCGCGGATCGAGATGATTCTCGTCGAGAATGACGATGCTGGTCCGCCGCGCGCGACGCACGATCTCCGGGATCGCCGAAACCCCCTTCGCGGCACGAAGATCGGCGATCTGTTCGGCAGGCACATGGAAATCGGCCGACTTCACGGGATTGAAGGTGGGGGTGCTGGTCATGCACGACATGACCTGCGCCCATTGATCGAAGACGTCCGGATCCTTGATATCGGCTGCGGATGCGATGCCGAGATGCGCAAGAAGGCCGAACGAAGCATCGAGATAGCGGCCATGCACCGCATCCTGGACCGACTGGTTGTTGGCGTCCTGGAGGCGCTTCTCCTCCATTTGCGCCGCCGAGCCAACCGAAACGGATGACGGGGGAAGCCCCTGGGCTGCGCTTGCCGCTGTCGTGCTCGCCGCGAGCAGGCTACCCAGGATCGCAAGAAATCGCATGACCGGCCTCATAGTACGATTCGTACTATGAGGCCGGGAAAAGTGGAAGGCAAGTGGTGCAGGTGCGGAAGATCAGCGAACTCGAAGGGGCGATCCTGTCGGAGATCGAGCATCGTGGGCAGCAAACCGCATTTCAGGTGCGGAAGGCCTTTGCGGATTCGTTCTCGCTGGAATGGAAGGGAAGCGCCGGCGCTATCTATCCGGCGGTGCGACGCCTGGAGAAGGACGGCCTTTTGCAGGCCAGCGCGGCGCAGGGGGGAAGAGCGACGCGCCACCTGTCGCTCACGGCGGTAGGGCGACAGGCGCTCAGGGAGTGGGCGTGCGATCCGGTGCTGGCGACGAGCATCGGCGTCGATCCCTTCCGGTTGCGGGCCGGCATCTGGGCGATCCTGACGCCCGAGGATCGTAAA
>NZ_MKRR01000132.1:4448-7630 GCF_001897045.1 Sphingomonas sp. 66-10 | reverse complement strand
TTCGGCCGTTCGGCCGTTCTGGCCCAGTCATTCAGAAAACCGCCGTGAAGCGATCCCAGGATGGCTCTACGGGAAGGAACCCTTCAGGTAGCAGAACGTTCAGGAAACTGAGATCAATTGGAAGGGTGCGATGTCCTCCGCCGTTGCGATGGACCGGATCATCATCAAGCTCTCGATTTGATGACACGTTGAGATGAGCTGCGAAAGGAAAAGATCCGTGAAAGCTATCGTGTACAACGGGCCCAAAGATGTTTCTGTCAATACCATCGATGATCCCAAGATCGAGAAACCGACTGATGTGATCATTCGGGTGACCACCACCAACATTTGCGGGTCTGACCTTCACATGTACGAGGGCCGGACCAGCTTCGAGAAGGGCAGGGTCTTTGGTCACGAAAACCTTGGCGAAGTCATCGAGGTCGGCGCTGCCGTAGATCGTATCAAGAAGGGCGATCGCGTGTGCATGCCGTTCAACGTTGGTTGCGGTTTCTGCGAGAATTGCGAACGCGGTCTGACTGGGTTTTGCCTCACGACCAACCCCGGAACCGCCGGCGCAGCGTATGGCTTTGCCGAGATGGGGCCGTGGCAAGGTGGTCAGGCGGAGTTGATGCGCGTTCCTTATGCGGACTTCAATTGTCTGAAGCTGCCTGAGGACGCTGAGGAGAAGGAGGATGACTATGTCATGCTCTCCGACATCTTCCCGACGGGTTGGCATGGCGTCGAACTGTCAGGTTTTCTGCCTGGCGAAAGCATCGCCATCTACGGCGCTGGTCCGGTCGGTTTGATGGCCGCGCACTCAGCCCAAATCCGCGGTGCCGCTCAGATCTTCGTGGTCGATTCTCACGATGACCGCCTGAAACTGGCCGAGGCGATGGGCGCTATTCCGATCGACATGCGCAAGGGCGATCCCGCCCAGCAGATCCTTGACGCGACCGGCGGCCTCGGGACCGACCGGGGGGTCGAGGCGGTCGGGTATCAGTGTTGCGATCGCCACGGCAAGGAGCGCAGCAATTACACGATGAACTGCCTCGTCAAAAGCACGAAGGCCACCGGCGGAATCGGCGTCGTCGGCGTGTTCATTGCGGAAGACCCGAACGCGCCCGACGATCTCCAGAAGGAAGGCAAGATGGCGTTCGACTTCGGCAACTTCTGGTTCAAGGGCCAGAAGATCGGCACCGGCCAGTGCAATGTAAAGCACTACAACCGGCGACTGATGAAGCTTATCGAGCATGGCCGGGCCAATCCGGCCCAAATCATCTCACACCGACTGTCGCTCGATCAGGCGCCAGACGCCTACAAGCATTTCGACGAGCGCGATGCTGGTTGGACGAAGGTCGTGCTCAAGCCGGGCACCTGACCTTAGTCTTCGACGGAATAGGAGATAAATTATGACTTTGGAAGGCAAATCAGTTGCCATTCTGATCGCACCCCGCGGGACGGAAGAACCAGAATTCTCGAAGCCCAAGCAAGCTGTCGAGGACGCTGGTGGCAAAGTGACCGTGGTCAGTTTTGAACCGGGCAAGGCTCGCACAGTCAATAGCGATCTTGACGAGGGCGGCAGCTATACTATCGACAAGACGTTTTCCGAGGTCAAAGCCGACGATTTCGACGGACTTGTTGTGCCCGGAGGGACTGTCGGTGCCGACAAGCTGCGCGGCAGCGTCGAGGCAATTGGTTTCATCCGGGCTTTCTTCGATCAGAATAAACCTGTTGCTGCTATATGCCATGCACCCTGGACATTGATCGAGGCGGGCGTGCTTAAGGGTCGCACTTTGACGTCCTACCCGACGCTGAAGGTCGATATCGAGAACGCCGGCGGTGCATGGACCAACGAGGAAGTCGTGGTCGACAACGGCCTTGTTACCAGCCGCGATCCCAATGATTTGCCCGCCTTCTGTGCCAAACTAGTTGAGGAAATCGCAGAAGGTATCGGCGCAGCGCTCGCAGCAGGGAATTAAGACGGGGCGTTTCGACGAAGCATGTGAGGGCCCTCTCCCTGGAGAAGGTCCGCACAAAGCAAGCGTGGCGGATGGCCAGCAATTGGCCGTCCGCCACGCCGCGTACCACACGAACATGGCGCACCTGACGCCGGCTCCCGCTTCCAGATACGACCCATTCCAACGTGTGGTTGAGATGCACCTGATCGAACGTGCGTTCGGCCAGATTTACGACCTACAGCGCCGCCTTGAGATAGCGGGCGGTGAGACTGCCTTCCGCTTCCGCAACGACGCCAGGGACGCCGCTGGCAACGATACGGCCCCCATCTTCCCCGGCCCCCGGTCCCAGGTCGATGATCCAGTCCGCCTGTGTGATGGCGCGCATGTCATGTTCGACGACTAAGACGGTATTGCCGGCGTCTACGAGGCCCTGCAGGTGTTGCATCAGCCGGTCGCCATCGGAGGGGTGAAGCCCCGAAGTTGGCTCGTCGAGGATGTAGATCGTGTTGCCGCGTTGAGCGCGTTGCAGTTCAGTCGCCAGCTTGATGCGCTGCGCCTCCCCGCCAGACAGCTCGGTCGCCGGCTGACCGAGCCTCAGATAGCCAAGACCGATCTCCCGCAACACGGCGAGGGAGCGCATCACAGATGCCTCGCCAGCGAAGAAATCGCACGCATCGTCGACCGTCAGTTCGAGCACCTGGGCGATATTGCGCCCGTTCCATTCGACTTCGAGCGTTTGCGGGTTGTAGCGAGAGCCATGACAGGTCGAGCACGGGGCAAAAACGCTCGGCAGGAACAGCAGCTCCACCATGACGTATCCCTCGCCCTCGCACACAGGGCAGCGCCCTTGCGCGACGTTGAACGAGAACCTTCCCGGGCTGTAGTGCCGCCGGCGGGCGAGCGGCGTATCAGCGAAGATCCGTCGCACATGGTCGAACATGCCGCTGTAGGTGGATAGGTTCGAGCGCGGCGTGCGGCCGATCGGTTTCTGATCGACCCGCACCAGCCTGCGAACATGCTCCATGCCTGCGACAATGCGTCCTTCAGTGTCGTTCTGCGCAACATCGAGCAGCGGATCGATATCCTCCTCCTCGGCCACGGGGGAGCCGCCGAGGTGTTCCGTGACGAGCTCGGGCAGCGCCTGACTGACAAGACTGGATTTGCCCGATCCCGAAACGCCGGTGACAGCGGTGAAGCAGCCGATGGGAAACTCGACGTCGAGACCATGGAGATTGTTCCGCCTGA
>NZ_MKRR01000132.1:0-4387 GCF_001897045.1 Sphingomonas sp. 66-10 | reverse complement strand
CCTCTATCGGCCCGCTGTAGAGGACTTCACCGCCCTTTTCCCCGGCTCCTGGCCCGACATCGACGAGCCATTCCGCGCGGCGGATCACGTCGAGATCATGTTCGACGACGAACAGGGAGTTGCCCGCCGCCTTGAGACGCTCGAGGATGGTGAGCAAGGCTTCGCCATCTGCCGGGTGCAACCCTGCCGAAGGCTCGTCAAGCACATAGACCACGCCGAAAAGCTGTGACGACAATTGCGTGGCAAGCCGCAAGCGCTGCAGCTCTCCGGAGGAGAGCGTCGGCGTGCTGCGGTCGAGCGAAATGTAGCCAAGGCCAAGATCGATCAGTGGCTCTAGCCGCTCGATCAATTCGCAGGCAAGGCGTTGGGCGGCGATCCGCTTCTCGTCGGAGAGATTGGGCGTGCGGCGTACGTCGGGCGCGCTCTTGTGCGCAGAGCCGCCCGCCGCAACCCGTTGTTCGACCGCTGCATCGCGGGCCGCTTTTTCCAGAACATGGCCCTTTGAGGGGGCGGAGACCGCCCCATACGCGCCATGCGCGACGGGCATCAGCAAGTCCTTCAGCTTGAGCACCGTCAGGTCGCCGAACTCGGCAATGTCGAGGCCGGCGAATTTGACCGACAGGGCTTCGCGCTTCAGGCGCTTGCCGTCGCAGGTCGGGCAATCGCGGCCGATGATATATTGCGAGACGCGCTTCTTCATCAGCGCGCTTTTAGTGTTGGCGAAGGTTTCCAGCACGTAGCGACGCGCGCCGGTGAAGGTGCCCTGATAGCTCGGCTCCATCCGGCGTTTGAGGGCAACGCGCGTCTGCTCAGGGCTCAGCCCCGCATAGACCGGCACCGTCGGCGTTTCGTCGGTGAAGAGAATCCAGTCGCGATCCTTCTTTGGCAGATCGCGCCATGGCGTATCGACGTCATAACCAAGCGACACTAGAATATCGCGCAGGTTTTGGCCGTGCCACGCCGGAGGCCATGCGGCGATTGCCCGCTCGCGAATGGTGAGTGTATCGTCGGGTACCATCGTCGCCTCGGTCGCGTCATAGACGCGGCCGATGCCGTGGCAGGTCGCGCAGGCCCCCGCGACCGTGTTGGGGGAGAAATCCTCCGCATAGAGCATCGGTTGATGGCGCGGATATTCGCCGACGCGCGAATAGAGCATCCGCACCAGGCTGGAGAGCGTCGTCACGCTGCCGACCGAGGATCGCGCGTTGGCCGAGCCGCGCTGCTGCTGCAACGCGACCGCAGGCGGCAAACCGTCGATCGCGTCGACCTCCGGCACGCCGGCCTGGTCGATCAGGCGACGGGCATAGGGCGCAACCGATTCCAGATAACGCCGCTGGGCTTCGGCATAAAGGGTGCCGAATGCGAGCGATGACTTGCCCGAGCCCGATATGCCGGTGAACACCACGAAGGCGTCGCGCGGTACATCGACGTCAATATTTTTGAGGTTATTCTGGCGCGCCCCGCGAACCTGCACGCAAGCGGGCGGCCCCGTATGCCCATGATCGGTGGCCGGCGTCGTCGCGTGAATATCCTTGCTCTTCAATTCAGTCTTCCTGCCCTATACGCCCGTGCGGCCCGTGGTTCATCACAGTCGGGTAACAGATGAATGCATTTCCGACTCAATACATCCAACGGCCAGGCTGGCCCGATGTTCGGCACCTTTGAAATATTTTTCCAGCATTAGACAAAGGTTACGACAAAACCATTTTTCCCGTTGGGTCGCGCGACGAGGCCACACACACTCCGCTGGTAAGCGCCTGGGCCAGGCGGCCCTGGTCCGTGCCGCTATCGGCATGTAACGATCGCACTTCGGCGCTTGTTACCGCATCGCGACGCGTTGCCCATTTGCCAGTGCGCGCTTCATCATGGCCGGGGTCGGGCCATGATGACGGCCGAGTTGTCGATCCGAGCGCCTCGCGCCGCTTCGGATCGGCGGGTCAGTAGTGAATGACCGTGCGGATCGACTTGCCTTCGTGCATCAGTGCGAAGGCCTCGTTGATCTCCTCCAAACCCATCGTGTGGGTTACGAATGGGGCCAGATCGATATCGCCTCTCATCGCGTCCTCGACCATGCCGGGGAGCTGTGTCCGTCCCTTGACGCCACCGAAAGCGGACCCCTTCCATACGCGGCCTGTGACGAGCTGGAATGGGCGGGTGGAGATTTCCTCGCCCGCGCCGGCAACGCCAATCACGATCGACTGACCCCAGCCACGGTGCGCTGATTCAAGCGCGGCGCGCATGACGTGGACGTTGCCGATGCACTCGAAGGTATGATCGATGCCCCAGCCCGACATCTCGATCAGCACTTGCTGGATGGGCTTGTCATGGTCCTTGGGGTTGATGCACTCGGTCGCACCGAACTGGCGTGCCAGCTCGAACTTGGACGGATTGGTGTCGATGGCGATGATGCGACCCGCCTTCGCCTGGCGTGCACCCTGAATCGCCGCGAGGCCGATGCCGCCGAGGCCGAACACGGCGACCGAGTCTCCGGGCTGGACCTTGGCGGTATTGTGGACTGCGCCGATGCCGGTCGTGACGCCGCAGCCGAGCAGGCAGACATGTTCGGGGTTTGCCTCGGGATTGATCTTGGCGAGCGAGACTTCGGCGACGACAGTATATTCACTGAAGGTTGAACAGCCCATGTAATGATAGAGGGGCTGACCATTGTACGAAAAGCGGGTGGTCCCATCGGGCATCAAGCCCTTGCCCTGCGTTTCGCGGACAGCGACGCACAGGTTGGTCTTGCCCGACAGGCAGAAGTCGCACTTGCCGCACTCGGCGGTGTAGAGCGGAATCACGTGATCGCCCGGCCCGACGCTGGTGACGCCTTCACCGACCTCGACAACGATGCCCGCGCCCTCGTGGCCCAGAACCACCGGGAAAACACCCTCCGGATCACTCCCCGCCAGCGTGTACGCGTCGGTGTGGCACACACCGGTGTGCGTCACCCGTATGAGGACTTCGCCTTTCCGGGGTGGGGCGACATCGATCTCGACGATTTCGAGTGGCTTACCCGCCTCGAAGGCTACAGCGGCGCGAGATTTCATGTTGGGATACCCTCGTCGAGTTAGACTGATTGCTGGTGCGAGGCCGTTGCGTCAGCGCAAATTCGTCGACATTTTCATACTGGTAGGGAGTATCCTTATCATACTCCCTACCAGTATACAAGAGGTGTCCTAACGAGGATCTCAAACCAGAGAAGGCAGCAGGGACTGGCTTCTAGGTGCGGGAGAACACGGGCAAGAAAATGAGCCTGAAATTGTCATTTAAGATAAGTACGCAAAATCTTCATTACGCCCTCCACGCCGTCATCGTGATCGCCACCTGCGCCTCCGACGGCCCGATCTGCGCCCGCACCGAATGTTTCCCTGAGATGACTCTGCATCACTTCTGCCATCAGTCCATTTGTCGCACCACGCATGGCGACAATTTGCTGCAGCAGGGGAGCGCAATCGGCCCCCGCTTCGATCGCGCGTTCCAGAGCGTCCGCCTGACCCTTGATACGCCGCAAGCGTGTGATGGCTCGCTTCTTGTCCTCTGATGAATGTGGCATCGCGTTTTCCCGAGAATTCGCTCCAGTATACTATAGAGGGGGGGAGTTTCAATCCTGCACAGAGCCGGGCGTTTTTCTAATCGGGCGAGGTTCCGGTCATGCTCTCAAGCCTGCGCCACGAGCAGCCTTGGCATGGGCGCCGAGGGTCCGATCCTATGTCGGGGAAGGGGGGGGAGCGATCGCTCACTCCCCCCGGTATGCCGGTCAGACCGTAACGACGACTTTGCCGATCTGGTCGTTAGATTCGAGGAAGCGGTGAGCGTCCTGGATGGCGTCGAGCGGGAAAGTGCGCGCGATCCGCGGCTTGAGCGCGCCCGATTCCAGACCCGCCACGATGAACGCCTTGGCGCGATCGAGGGCGGCATCGTCCGAGACGATCTCGCTGTAGAGATACCCCTTGAGCGTGAGGCTCTTGCCCAGCACGGAGAACAACGGGAACGGCGTCGGTTCGCCGCTGAGCGCGCCGTATTCGAGCAGGATGCCGCCGCGTGCCATGCTCTCGGTCAGCGGCTCGAACGACGGGCCTCCGACCGGATCGAGCACCACGCGCGCACCCTGACCATCGGTTATCTCCATCACCCTCGCTACCAGATCCTCTTCCCCGGTCGCGACGACATGATGTGCACCGGCATCGATCAGGGCCTGGCGCTTGGCGCCGGTACGCGTCGTCGCGATTACCGTCGCGCCGACCATCCGCGCAATCTGGAAGGCAGCAAGGCCGACGCTGCTGGAGGCAGCAGTGACGATGACGAAATCGCCCTCGCCGAGTTTCGCCTGCTCCACCAGCGCACCCCAGGCGGTGACATACTGCATCCACACGGCCGCCGCTTCCTC
>NZ_MKRR01000131.1:0-899 GCF_001897045.1 Sphingomonas sp. 66-10 | reverse complement strand
CCGTCCGCTGGGCGCTCTACGTCGATCTCGGCCTGTTGTTCGGCCTGCCGCTGTTCGCGCTCTATGCGCCCGGCGGCGGCCGGATGGTACAGCGGCATCTGCCGATGGTAGCAATGGTGGCCGGTCTCGCCTGTCTCGCCCTCCTGCTGTCGGCGCTGGGGTTCGCGTTGCAGGCAGCGGCCATGACCGGGCTGCCGCTCACCCAGCCTGATCTTTCCATGGTCGCAGAGCTGTTCAACGGCACGTCCATGGGAACGGCGCTGAAGGCGCGCCTCGTCGCGCTCCTCGTTCTTCTGCTCTCCATCCCCTTCTATCGCCGGCAATCCCGTCCTGCCTTCATCGCCTCCACTCTGGCAGGCGCGGTCGCACTCGCGACCCTCGCCTGGAGTGGGCATGGCGCGGCTGGCGAAGGCGAGGCGGGCTGGCTGCAACTGGGGGCCGATCTCATCCATCTGCTCGCCGCCGGCGCCTGGGTCGGCGCGCTTGCCGCATTCCTCGCGCTGGTACTTCCCAGGCTCGCAACCGACGATCTCGCCGCTCAAGACATGGACCGGGTCACGCTCGCCGAGGAAGCGTTGCGGGGCTTCTCCCTCGTCGGCACGATCATCGTCGCCCTGCTGATCCTGACCGGGACGGTGAACGGCTGGTTCCTCGTCGGTCCGGGCAACATCGCCTCGCTCGGGCAGTCGACCTACGGCCTGCTGCTCATCGCCAAGCTGCTGCTGTTCGCCGGCATGCTGGGCCTGGCCGCGCTCAACCGTTATCGCCTGACCCCGGCACTTGCGCAGGCGATCGAGGAAGAGGACGCGCCACGGGCGCAGGCGCTGCTGCGCGCGAGCCTCGTCGTCGAAGGCGGTCTTGCGATCGTCATTCTCGGGCTCGTCGCCTGGCTGGGGACA
>NZ_MKRR01000130.1:87680-105729 GCF_001897045.1 Sphingomonas sp. 66-10 | reverse complement strand
GCAGGGTAGCTATGTACGGACGGGATAACCGCTGAAAGCATCTAAGCGGGAAGCCTCCCTCGAGATAAGATTTCTTAGGACGGTGAAAGACCATCACCTTGATAGATCGGATGTGGAAGCGCGGTAACGCGTGGAGCTAACCGATACTAATTGTCCTAGTCGCGCTTGAGAGTCCCACCATCAATGTCAGCCCTGGGCTGCACATGGCGGTGGATGATCATCCAGCCAGTGCATCGATTTTAATACCCAAACCTTCTCACGAACGCTCACCTGCTTCATTGCCTGGTGGCCATAGCGTCGGTGTCCCACCCGATCCCATCCCGAACTCGGACGTGAAACCCGACTGCGCCGATGGTACTATCGCCTAAGCGATGGAAGAGTAGGTCGTCGCCAGGCATTGCAGCCGGTGAGCAATCGCGAAGAAGAGCACGGTAAACCCATTCACATTCCAAGGCCCCCGCGTGGGCGCATGACGCCTCCGCTCCGACGGAGGCGTTCGCGTCTCTGCCTCAGGCCAAGGACACAGGGTCTTCAAGACCCCATTCGGTGACGCGGGGTGGAGCAGCCCGGTAGCTCGTCAGGCTCATAACCTGAAGGTCACAGGTTCAAATCCTGTCCCCGCAACCATCGATCCCATAACTACCCCCGCCGTACCCACGGCGGGGGTTGTTGCGTTCTTGGGCGCCACTCAAAATAGCTAATCACGGTCGCTTGGTTATTGCGCGGTCGAGCCGCCGTCGATGACGAGCTCGGCCCCGGTCATGTATTTCGACGCATCGCTTGCGAGGAACAGGATGGCGTCGGCGATCTCGTCGGGGGTGCCGATCCGACCGACCGGTATGTCGGCGAGCAAGCGAGCGGCGATTGCGGGGTCGGCGTGAACGCCGGCGCTGAGCGGCGTGGCGATATGGCCCGGATGGACCGAATTGGCGCGGACGCCATTGCCCAAAGCCGCGCATTCGAGCGCGGTCGCCTTGGTGAACATTCGTACCGCGCCCTTCGCCGCGCAATAGCTACCGGTATTGGCGGCGGCGGCGATGCCGCGGATCGACGACATATTGACGATCGCGCCGCTCCCCGATCGTGCCAGGAGCGGTAGCAGGTGTTTCGTCGCGAGAAACACGCTGTCGAGATTGACCGCCATGATCGCGCGCCAATGGTCGAGCGAGGTGTCCGCGATCGAGCGGAACACGCCGAATCCCGCGTTGTTGACCAGGATATCGAGGCGTCCGGCGTCCCGGTCGATCTCATCGGCCAATTTCGTCCACGCAGCTTCGTCGGTGACATCCATCGTGACGCCGCGATGCCGGCCGGCACCGAGCGACTCGACTGCCGCGGCCAGCCGTCCGGCATTGCGGTCGACCAGGATGAGGGCTGCGTCCGCCGCGGCGAAGCGGCGCGCGGTCGCGAGCCCGATTCCCGATGCCGCGCCGGTCACCAGCGCGACCTTGCCGGTTAGATCGTCCATCTAAAAGCCGCCTTTCCTGGTCCTCATCACGCTGACCAAACCGTCCGTTGACGTGTTCGCGATCCTGCCGTTAGCATAACCGTCCGACCGGTTGGTCTAGCAAAAAGGAGAGGCGCGCAATGACCGCAGCTGCGGTAGCACTCAGCGCTGTGGGGCGTGTTCGCGCCTACGCGCCAAAGACCTTGGCGGGGTATCGCCGCTTCCGGTCGGTGATCGAGAACGACGGCGCCTTGCCGAAAACGCTCAAACATCTGTTTGTCGCGGCGGCGGCGTGCGTGAAGGGCTATCCCGACATGGCCGAGCGCGAGCTGCGCGCCGCGGCAGCAGCGGGGCTCGACGTCGAGCTTGCCGGATGCGCCGTGGCGATCCTCGCGAGTTCGCGTGGCGAGGGCGCCGCACTACGCTTCGAATCGATCTACGCGCGCGTCTATCCCGACAGTGCCCGGATCGAGGCCGATGAGCGTGAGCTGGTTGTCGCGCCGGGCGAGGCGGAGCGGAATTTCCTCGCTTATTTCAAAACGATGCCGCCGTCGCTCGGCAAGTTGCTCGATCTCGTGCCGGTCGGGGGCGATGCTTATTATCTGATGCGGGAGGGAACGCTGTCAGGCACCGCACTCGCGCCGCGCCATGCTGAGCTGTTGTTGGTGACGGTGCTGGCGGCGGATTACAGCAACTGGGCGTCAGTGCATATGGACGGTGCGCGGCGCGCGGGTGCGACCGAGACCGAAGTTGCCGAGGCGGTGTTGTGCGCGGTGCCGGTCGCCGGCCTGTCGGCCTGGGGGGTCGGCGCGACGGCGATGGATGCCGGGACGAAATGAGCAATGCTCCCCTGTCTTGAGTTCGCGAACGTGCCGGGGCAGGTTCTCGAAATAACAGAGAAAGGATGATCGATGGGCGCCAAGCCAGCGCGAAAACATCGGACCACCGAAGCGCATGACGAAAAGCGCATCGAAATCATCCAGCATTGCGCCACGCTGTTCGACAAGGTCGGTTTTCACAACACGTCGATGCAGATGCTTGCCGACGAGGTCGGGTTGGGAAAGCCGACTCTCTATCACTATTTTCCCAGCAAGCTGTCGATCCTCTACGCGATTCACGAGACGCACATTTCTGCGCTGCTGGACGGACTGAAACACGGCGCGGGCACCGATCCGGTCGACTCCCTGCGCTCGGCATGCGTCGACATCCTCGGCCAGATCGCCACGCACCCCGGCTATGTCCGCGCCTTCATGGACAATTACGGCGACCTCGAAGGCAAGATGCGCGAGGCGATCCGTACCCGCCGCCGCGACTATTTCGACAGGGTCAAGGCGCTCATCATCGAAGGCGTCGAGAGCGGCCGGTTTCGCGCGGTCGACCCGGTGATCACCACCTACGGTTTCCTCGGCATGTGCAACTGGGCATACAAATGGTATCCCCCGATGGCGAAAACGCGCACGCCCGAAGAGGTCGCCGATGCGTTGTGCGGTCCATTCTTCGACGGCCTGAAGGCGGGATAGGACGCGATGCACGTCGACGAGGACATGCTGACCGCGGTGCGTGTCCGATCGCTGGCGGAAATCCGGCTGGCCGCGGAAGCGTTGCGCGACGCGGTGCACGGTCTGGCCGGCCTGAAAGTAGCGGTCACCGACAATATCGCCGCGGCCGAGCCGATGAAGGATGCCGACGGCGTGATCCTGGCCGGCGAGGTCTTTGGTTTTTCGGGCGAGGATTCGCGCTGGTGGCGCTTTCCGCAGCTGGCGCTAACCTCACCGCTGCCGATGGCGTGCCGGTTCGAGAGCGAGCCGTTCTGGTGCAATGCCGAAGGTATCCGCACGCGCACGCCCAACGCGCTGCTTGCCGGGCTCGACCTTACCAACTTTCGCGAGCGCGCGCTGACCAGCGCGGCGATCGTCGCGCCGATCCATCTGCCGTTCGGGCAGATCGCGGCGGCGAGTTTTCTGTCGCCCGATCCCGCGGTCGACGATCTTTCAGCCCCGTTCGAGGCGGTCGGCGAGGCGCTGGCGCTGCTCGCGCGGATCTTCGTCGCAAGCTACGTCAAGGTCACCGAGCGGCGCGCGGCCAGCATCGCGCGGGTCATGCTGACCAAGCGCGAGGTCGAATGCCTGCGCTGGGCGGCGGCGGGCAAGACCAACGACGAGATCGCGATGATCGTCAATCTCAAGCGTACCACGATACGCTTCCACATCCGTTCGGCGGCGCAGAAGCTCGACGCGGTCAACCGCGATCAAGCCTTGTTCAAGGCCGCGCAGCTCGGCTTCCTCGGTACCTTGCGCTAGACCCTAGCCGAGATCCCTCGCTGACCCATTGGACAGAGGCGTTGTTCGACCTGCCCGACTAGGTTTTGGGGCAGGAGGACGGATATGCCTGATCTGGCACCGCCGATCGACGATCGGTTGCTGCATGTCGACGCGGACGGCGCCCTGACGCTGTTGGCGGCCCGCGAGCGCGAGAGTGGCCGACTGGTGTTCCCGGCGCCGGGAGATGCCGATCCCGGGCGATACGAATCCGTCCTCTTGCCGCGCGAAGGCCGGCTC
Organism: Sphingomonas sp. 66-10; assembly: GCF_001897045.1. Classification (NCBI taxonomy): domain Bacteria; kingdom Pseudomonadati; phylum Pseudomonadota; class Alphaproteobacteria; order Sphingomonadales; family Sphingomonadaceae; genus Sphingomonas; species Sphingomonas sp. 66-10. The sequence goes on along the minus strand of NZ_MKRR01000130.1, from coordinate 101,724 downwards.
TGGTCGTGGACGGTTCAGCGCTTCCGCCCCAAATCGCCGCCTTATGCGGGGCCTGAGGCATTCGCGCCTTATGCCGTGGGCTATGTCGCGCTCGGCGACGCAATTATCGTCGAGGGGCGGCTTACTGGCGCGCCGCTCGATGGCTTCGCGATCGACATGAAGATGCGGCTCGTCGCCGAACCCTTCATGCTGGAAAGCGGCGAGCGGCGGACGACGTTCGCGTTCGCCCCGATCACGGAGAAAGCGGCGTGAGCGATGTCTATATCGTCGGTGCCGGCATCCACCCGTTCGGGCGCACGCAGGAACGTACCGGGCTGCAGCAGGGTGTGTTCGCGGTGCGCCAGGCGCTCGGCCGCGCCGGGCTGGACTGGCGCGACATCCAATTCGCTTACGGCGGATCGGACGCCGCCGGCAAGGCCGACACGATGGTGTCCGAGCTCGGGTTGACCGGACTGCCGTTCATCAACGTTGCCAATGGCTGCGCGACCGGAGGGTCGGCGATGTTCGGCGCTTACTCGACGATCAAGTCCGGCGAGTTCGACCTCGGCATTGCGGTCGGCTTCGACAAGCACCCGCGTGGCGCCTTCGACCCCAAGCCCGCTGAATGGGGGCTGCCCGACTGGTATGGCGAGACCGGGCTGATGCTGACCACGCAATTCTTCGCCATGAAGATCCAGCGCTACATGGCGATGCACGGCATCACTAACCGCACGCTGGCGGCGGTCGCCGAAAAGGCCTTCGCCAACGGCGCGCTCGCCGGTCATGCCTGGCGGCGCGAACCGGTCGATGCCGAGACGATCCTGTCTTCGACGATGGTCAGCGACCCACTGACCAAGTTCATGTTCTGCTCGCCCGCCGAGGGCGCGGTCGCGCTGATCCTTGCCAGCGAGGCGAAGGCGAAATCGCTCGGCCTGCCCGCCGTCCGCCTGCGTGCGGTGGCGGTGCGCAGCCGCCCGCCGGGGTCGTTCGAGGTCTTTTCGCCCGCGCTCGACATCGCCCGTGGCCTCTCGCCGACCAGCATCGCGTCGCGCGCCGCCTATGAGATGGCCGGGGTTGGACCCGAGGACGTGGACCTCGCACAGCTTCAGGATACCGAGAGCGGCGCCGAGATCATGCACATGGCCGAAAATGGCTTCTGCGCCGACGGCGAGCAGCAAGCCTGGATCGCCGAAGGTCGCACCCGGATCGACGGAATTCTGCCGATCAACACCGACGGCGGCTGCCTTGCCTGCGGCGAGCCGATCGGCGCCTCCGGGTTGCGCCAGGTGTATGAAAATTACGTCCAGCTGACCGGGCAGGCGGGCGCGCGGCAAGTGACCGGCGATCCGCGGATCGGCTACAGCCACGTATACGGCGCGCCCGGCGTCTCGGCCGTAGCGATCGTAGAGCGGGCCTGATGGACCTCGTGCTTTCGCCCGAACAACGTGCCTTCCGGGAAGAGGTGCGCGGCTTCCTCGACACTGCGCTCACCCCCGCGATGCGGCGCGGTGCGGCGCTGACCTCGGGCGTCTTCGCCGAGCCCGACGTATATCGGGCGTGGCAGGGCGCGCTCGAGGCCAAGGGCTGGCTGACCTATTTCTGGCCGGCGAGCGCGGGCGGCCCAGGTTGGGGCGCGGTCGAGCGCTGGATTTTCGAGACCGAATGCGCACGGGCGGGGGCGCCGATCCTGCCCGGCATGGGGCTGAAGCTGGTCGGGCCGGTCCTCTACACCTATGGCACGCCCGAGCAGCAGCAACGCTTCCTGCCGGCGCTGCGTTCGGGCGAGCATGTCTGGGCGCAAGGCTTCTCGGAGCCCGGCTCGGGCTCCGACCTCGCCAGCCTGCGTACCCGTGCGGTGCGCGACGGCAACGAATATGTCGTGACCGGACAGAAGATCTGGACCACCCAGGCGCAGTTCGCCAATTGGCTGTTCGCGCTGGTGCGCACCGACCCGGCGGTCAAGCCGCAGGCGGGAATCTCGTTCCTGTTGATCGACATGGCCTCGCCCGGCGTCACCGTGCGCCCCATCCTGAGTGCGTCGGGCGATCATGAGCTCAACCAAGTGTTCCTGGACGAGGTTCGCGTGCCGGTCGCCAACCGCATCGGCGCGGAGGGCGAGGGCTGGGGCATCGCCAAGTTCCTGCTTGAGAACGAACGCGGCGGCACGGGTTATGCCCCGCAATTGCTCGCCGATCTCGATCGACTGGTCGCCGCGGCTTCACCGCTCGGAGCGCTGCTTGCCGATCGCGCGACGCGCCTCCGGCTCGAGGCCGAGGCGCTCGAAATGACCGAATTGCGGACGCTGCTGGAAATCGAGGAGGGTCAGCCACCCGCACCGCGCAGCCTCGCGATCAAGCTGGTCGCGTCGGAAATCCGCCAGGGGATCGAGACGCTGGCGGTCGACGTGTTCGGCCTCGCCGGACTCCAGCTGCCCGCCCAGCGCCCGTTCCATGCGGATGATGCGCCGCCGCTGGTCGGCCCGCCCGAGGCGGGGCTGGCTGCCGCCCGCTATCTCAACGCCCGTGCCTGGTCGATTTTCGGCGGAACGAGCGAGATCCAGCTCAACCTGATCGCGCGCGCCGCTCCGGCCGCGCCCTGACTTTCGCGAAAGGATCGCCTTCGTGGCCGACGCCTATATCGTTTCCGCCCGACGCACCGCCGGCGGCCGCCGCAACGGGCAGCTCTCCGATATTCACCCCGCCGACCTCGGCGCGCGCGTGCTCGACGCGATCGTCGCGGAGACCGGGGTCGATCCGGCGGCGATCGACGACGTCACCATCGTCGAGCGGGTCTGACATGCGGCTGGAGCCGAGCGAGGAACAGGCGATGCTGCGCGAGACGGTCGCGCGGTTCCTCGCCGATCGTGGTGAGGCGGCGGTGATCGGCGCCGCGCCGATGCCGGCGGCGGACTGGCGCGCGATGGCCGAGCTTGGGTTGTTCCGCTTCCTGTTGCCCGAGCGCGCCGGTGGTATGGGCGGCGGCCCGGATGACGCGATGATCGTCGCCGAGGCGCTGGGCAGGGGGCTGGCGATCACGCCGCTGGGTGAGGGCGTGATCGGCGCGGCCGACATCGTGGCGCGCTATGGCAACGACATGCTCGTCGAACGCTTCGTCGCGCCGGCCATGGCGGGCGAGGCGGTCCTGGCGCTGGCGGTGGGGGCGCTGCGCGAGGAAGCCGGCAGGGTATCGGGCAAGTTTGCGTTCGTGCGGTGGGCGCCGCGGGCGTCGGCGCTTGTCGTCTTGGGGGATAGCGCGGCTTATGTCGTGGCGCTCGATACGGATGGCGCCGCGCTGACGCCGCGGCGGCTCGCCGACGGGACGCCGGCCGCCTGCATCACGTTGATCGATTGCGAAGCGGCGCGAACCGCGCTGCCGCCCGGTGCCGCCGAAACGGCGCTCGCGATGATCGACCTGACGCATGCCGCAGAGATGACCGGCGCGATGGCGCTGCTTTATGCGCAGACCGTCGACTATGTCGCGACGCGGCGGCAATTCGGCGCCGCGATCGGGACGTTCCAGGCAGTCCAGCACAAGCTCGCGCGCATGTTCGTCGCGCTCGAACAGGCGCGGTCGCTGACGATCAAGGCGGCGGCCGTGGGACGCGACGACGCCGGATTCGTCCGCGCCGCGCGGTCGGCCAAGGCCTATGTCGCCCATGCGGCGCAAGTCCTGGCCGAAGAAGCGGTCCAGCTGCATGGCGGGATCGGCGTCACCAACGAATTGCCGGTCGGGCGCGGCCTGCGGCGGATCATGGTACTCGCGCGCTTGTTCGGTGGCGCGGGCGAAGCGCGGGAGAGGCTCGCGGCATGACGGTCAATCGCCGCTGGACGCTCGCGCGGCGGCCGATGGGGCGGGTCGCGATCGAAGACTTCGCGCTGATCGAGGAGCCGTTCGACGCGCCGACACTGCGGAGCGGTGAATTGCTGGTGCGCAATCGCGTGTTCGCGATCGCGCCGACGATCCGCAACTGGCTCAATCCGCCCGGACGCAGCGATCGCGGATCGATCCCGATCGGCGAGGCGATCGCGGGCATGGCGGGTTGCGAGGTCGTTGCCTCACGCCACCCCGATTGGCGAGCGGGCGATCGCCTGATCGCAATGGCGCGCTGGGAGGAGTGGAGCGTGATCGCGCCCGGAACGGCGGCCGTGCCACCGTTCCGGCTGCCGGCGAAGATGGATTTCACGCAGGCGCTGGGGCCGCTCTCGCTCAACAGCCTGACCGCTTATTTCGGCATGACCGAGATCGGGCGCGTCGCTGCCGGCGACGTCGTACTGGTCTCGGGCGCGGCAGGATCGGTCGGGTCGGTCGCTTGCCAGATCGCGCGTATCCTCGGCGCGCGCGTCGTCGCGATTGCCGGCGGCGCGGATAAATGCGCGTGGTTGCGCGACGCGTGCGGCGTCGACGCCACAATCGACTATCGGCGTGAGGATGTCGCGGCGCGCCTTGCTGAAACGTGCCCGGACGGGATCGACCTGTTCTTCGACAATGTGGGCGGGGCGATCCTCGATGCCGCGGTCGACCGGATGGCGGCACACGGACGGATCGTGCTGTGCGGCCAGATCGCGGCCTATGACGGCGATGCGCCGGCGCGGGGGCCGAGCGACATGATGAAACTGGTCTATCGGCGAATCCGGATGGAAGGTTTCGTCGTCGGCGATTTCGTCGATCGCGCTGATGAGGCACGCGCGGCGCTAGGTAGCTGGATCGACGACGGAATGCTCGCGATGCGGGTCGATCGGCGTCAGGGTTTCGAGGCGATCCCGGCGGCGTTCGTCGACCTGTTCTCGGGCCGGAACGTCGGGACGCTGATCGTCGCGGCGGATTGAAGCTCAGAGTTGCGTCGCCAGCCGGTGCGCTTCGAACAAGGCTTGCGACAGGCGCCGCGGCGCGATGCAATCGCCGATCGTGTGAACCTCCAACCCGCGGTCCGAGAAGACGGCCGGTCCCGGCCCGGCGGTCGAGCGCCCGGTTTGCACAACCAGCAGGTCGGTCGCGATCGACCACTCCGCACCGCTGGTCACAGCGGAAAAAGCGACGCTCCGGCCGGCATCATTGTATGATCGTGCCGCCGTCGATGACCAGTTCGGCGCCGGTCATGTAGCTCGATTCGGCTCCGGCGAGGAAGAGGATGGCGTCGGCGATCTCCGCCGCCTGGCCGATCCGCCCGATCGGTATCTGGGCGAGCCGGGCCGCTGCCTTTGCAGGATCGGCGAAGGCCGCGGCCGCCATCGGTGTCTCGATCATACCGGGGTGAACCGAATTGGCGCGCACGCCGTTGCCGAGCGCCGCGCATTCGAGCGCGGTCGCCTTGGTGAACATCCGCACGCCGCCCTTCGAGGCGCAATAGGCGCCGGCATTGACGGCGCCGATGATACCGCGGATCGAAGACACGTTGACGATCGCCCCGTGGCCGGAAGACGCGAGGAGCGGCAGCATCGCGCGCGTGCCGAGGAACACGCTGTCGAGGTTGATCGCCATCGTTTCGCGCCACGTCGCCAAGCTGGTGTCGGCGATCGATGTCAGGGTCGCGATGCCGACATTGTTGACGAGGACGTCGAGGCGGCCTGCTTCCCGGGCGATACGCTCCGCCAGGATCGCCCAGGCTTCCTCGTCGGTCGCGTCGCACGCCGTCGCGTGATGCCGGCCGGGGCTGGGCAGCATCGCGACGGCATCCGCCAGCCGCGCGCCGTCGCGGTCGACGAGATAGACGCGCGCGCCCTCGGTCGCGAAACGGCGGGCGGCAGCCATGCCGATACCCGACGCGGCGCCCGTCACCAGCACGATTTGATCGGTGAACCGGCTCATGCCGTCTGCGGCCCGCGATCGAGCCCCGCGTCGCGGCGGCTCATTGCGACGATGTCGTCGAAATTGGGATTGGCGCGCGCCAATATGTCGTCCGCGCGCTGCCGGATCGCGCGGTCGAATGCCGTCGTGGTGAAGGCGTAGAAGCGATCCTCGGCGATCGCGTCGAATGCCATGTCGGCGGCTTGCTCGGCAGTAGTGGCGTTGCGGTAGAGCTCCTCGCGCATCGCCTCGAGCTCGGCGGATTCGCGCACCGGGCCGTCGCCATCGGCGAATTGGGCGGGGCGGTGGCGCTCGGCATCGTAGATGCCGGTCTTGACCAGACCCGGGCACAGCATCGTTACACCGATCGGCGCGCCGACCTCCTTCAATCCGGCGTAGAGCGCCTCGGTCGCACGGACAACGGCATGCTTGGCGGCACCGTAGCAAGCCGATCCCGACCCGCTGACCACGCCGGCGACCGATGCGGTGTTGAGAATGTGCCCGGGGCGGCCGGCGGCGATCATCCGCGGCACGAACACGCGCATGCCATGAACCACGCCATAAAGGTTGACGCCGAGCGACCATTGCCAGTCGCCCAAACCATATTCCCAGACTTTGCGATGGCGCCCGCCGGGAACGATCCCCGCATTGTTGCAGAGGAGGTCCACCGTTCCGAACCGGGCATAAGCGGCGTCGGCGAGCGCGATAACGCTGGCTTCGTCGGTCACGTCGCAACGTATGGCGAGCGCCCGATCTCGGCCGATCGTCGCGGCGACCGCTTCGGCCTGCTGCTCCTGGATGTCCGCCAGAACGACATTCATCCCCTCCGCCGCGGCGCGCCGGGCCAAAGCGGCGCCGATCCCGCTGCCCGCGCCGGTGATGACTGCGGTCTTGCCAGAAAAGTCGAACATCATGCTGGTCCTTGCATGGGGGATGAGGATTGGGCCGATCGTGCCATTGCCACCCGATACAACCGGGCGGCACGGAACAGGACCAGCGAGCCTGCAGCCGAGGCGGCGAGCGAGAGCGACAAGGCGTAGCGCAGCCCGTCATTGCCCGCGCCGAAATGCCGGATCAGGAGATCGCTCACCATGCCGGTGCACCAGGGCCCCAACCCGAGGCCGAAGAGGTTGAAGATCAGAAGCAACACGGCGTTGCTGAACGCCCGCATGTGCGAGGGCACGAGCGACTGCGTGACCGACAGCACGGGGCCGTAATAAGCGATCATCAAGAGTGCGGCGGCGCTCGCCATCGCGATCGACAGCCCGGTCGATGCCGTCAGATACTGCGCCAGCGACACGGGCACCGTCGCGCCGATCGTCAGCGCCATCATCCACACGCGCCAGCGCTGGTCGCGCACCGCCAGTCGGTCGGCGAGGTAGCCGCCCAGGAACATGCCGACGGCGCCGCCGGCGCCGCTCTGGATTGCCATCAGCAGTGCGACCTGCGGCAACGACAGGCCGTGGTTGCGGGTGAAGAACGGCGCGTTCCAGGTCATCATCGCATATTGCGCAAAACCGTGCAGCATCACGCCCAGGACGACATAGCGGAACGCCTTTTCGCGCCACAGGAAGGTCAGCGACGCCGCGATGGACAGGCTGGGTGTCTGCGTCTTTCCCTGCTCGAACCAGCCGCGCGGCGGCTCCTTGATCAGCGCCATCGCGATCGGCGCCAGCGCCAGCCCGACCGCGCCGACGACGGCGAACGACCATCGCCATCCGAGCGCGCCGGCGAGCCAGCCGATCGCGCTGTAGCCGAGCATCAGGCCGACCGGCAGCGCCAGGCCCCAGGTCGACATGGCGGTGGCGCGGCGGTCAGGCGGATAATAATCGGCGATCAGCGACACGCTCGCCGGGACGCTCCCCGACTCCCCGATCGCGACGCCGATCCGGAAAAAGACGAGTGTCGCGAAGCCGGCCGCCAGGCCGCTCAGGCCGGTCATCGCGCTCCAGATCGCCAGCGAGACCGCGACGAGGAGCCGCCGGCTCATGCGATCGGCGAGTCGCGCGACGGGCAGCGACAAGGTAGCGTAGAACAGCGCGAAGGAGAGCCCGGTCAATGCGCCCAGCTGCCCGTCCGACAGGCCGAGGTCGGTCTTGATCGGGATCTGCAGGATCGAGAGGATCGTCCGGTCGATATAGTTGAAGGTCGAGATCAGGAAGAGCGCGAACAGCGCGCGGCGGCGGACGCCGTCTTCGCGGGCGGATCCGGCCGGGACACCGATGTCGGAAAGAATGGTCATCGCGATTCCTCAGGCCCAGCCGGCCGAGCGCGCGGCGGTGATCCCAAAGGTCGCGGCGAGCGCCAGCCCTCCGGCATAGCCGCGGCCGAAAGCGCCGCCGGCGTCGCTGCCCGCCGCGAACAGCGCGGGGACGGGCGTGCCGTCGGCGCGCAACACCCGCGCGCCGGTATCGATCGTCAGTCCGCCGAAAGTGAAGGTGATCGCCGGATGTACGATCAGTGCGTAGAAAGGCGGCTTGTCGAGCGCGGCGAAATCGTCGGTGCGCGGCGGATCCATCACTTCCCAGCCATGCCGCGCCTGGTGATTGAACGCGGCAATCGTCGCGCAGGTCGCCGCGCCGTCGAATCCATGCGCGTCGGCGAAAGCTGCGACTTCGTCGAGTGTCCCGGCGACCACGCCCTTCCCGCCATTGTCGATCGCGACCTGCATCTTGTCGAGCGGGATGCCGACCGAGACCACCGGCACAGTGGCATATGCTGCATGCGCGCGCGAATCCCAGAAGCAGATCGCCCGTGAGCCGGGTTGCCGCACCGTCTGGGCGGTATTGGCGTGATCGCCAAAGCTTTCGTCGCAGAACCGCTCGCCCGCTTCGTTGATCAGCAGGGCATGCTCCGAATGATATTGCGACAGCGCGACATAGAGCCGCTCGTCATCCCACACCCGCGGTTCGCTGACGAGATGGCCGTAAAAGCCGGCATTCGTGCCCGCGACCTCGCCGCCGGCCGCCGCGCCGAGACGCAGCCCGGCGCCGTCGCTGATCGGATTCGCGCGCAGCAGCATCCGTTCGGCCTGGGGATGGATGTAGCGCGCGCGCAATTCGGGGGACGCCTGGTATCCGCCGGTCGCGAGCAAGGTCGCGGCTGCCCGCACGGTCACCTCGCCGTCCACGTGCCGCGTTCGTGCCCCGGTCACCGTGCCATCCTCGTCCTGCAGCAACGCGGTGGTTTCCGTCTCGAGGATGACGAAGCCGCCATGCTGTTCGACCAAGTCCGCGCAGCCGCGGATATGGGCGTGGATGTCGATCTGATACCCTTGGCCGTGGAGCACGTCGATCCGGGGCGACATCTGGATGCCGCGGCTACGCAGCCAGGCAACCGCCGCGGGATAGGTGTCGAACACGATACCGGCGAGCGCCGGATCACCCCCGCCGTACAGTTCGATCTTCTCGCGCGACGACGCGGTCCAGAACACGCCCCCCGACAGCAAAGCCGATCCGCCCAACGCTGCCGCTTTCTCGACGACGATCACGCGCGCCCCGCGCGCCGCGGCCCAGCCGGCTGCGGACATTCCCGCCATGCCACCGCCGATGACCAGCAGGTCGCACGTGATTGTCGCTTCATCAGTCATGGAGCGTTCCGATGCGCTAGAACCTGGTTTCGACTTGCAGCAGCACCGCTCGCGGCTCGCCGGCGACGGTGAAGACTTCGCCTATGCCGCCCGGCTTGTCGACGCCGAGCGTTCCGTAGCGGCGGTTGGTGAGGTTGCGGCCGATCAGCGACAGCGCCCAACGGTCGTCCGCGGTCGCGATCCGTGCCCCGGCGTTGAACAGGGTGAAGCCCTTTTGGAACGACACCGGGTTGAGGTTGAGCCCGGTATAATAGCCCGACGTATAGCGCAGATCGGCGTTGAGCGTCAGGCGGTACTGCGAAGACAGGTCGAATCCCTGCACGATCCCGGCCGTCACCACCCAGTCGGGCGCGCGATAGACGGGCTTGCCCGAGAGATCCTGGTGCGCCGGTATCGATCCGGCGGCCGGGATGCACCCCGTCGCGACGGTCTGGCCGGCATAACATTGGGCGATCGGGAAGGACTGAAAATAGGCGTCGTTGTAGGAGGCCGTCGTCCGCAAGGTGGTATTGCGCGCGGGACGATAGGATGCCTCGAATTCGATTCCCCTGGTGATCGTGCTGGCCGCGTTCTGGGTCGCGTAGACGGGGGCTCCGTTCGGCAGCACGAGCAGCGAGGTCAGCGGCAGCCCGGTATATTTGTAGCTGAACGCGGTGAGCGTGGTGGTGAGCTTGCCGTTAAACAGCGACGCCTTGGTTCCCAGCTCGAAGCCGCGCACCTTCTCCGCGTTGAAACTCAGCGTATCTTTCGTTGCGGTCGACGCGAGAATACCCGGATTGGAATATCCGCCCGCCAGATAGCCCGTCTTGTACGCGCCGTAGATCAACACGTTGCGATGCGGATGCCAACTCAACGTCGCTTCGGGCGAGAAATTGTCCGCGCTCTTTTCGCCATTGATAATCGTGCCCACCGGCAGGATTCCGACCGCGTTGGAGTTCACGAAGGTGCTGAAGCTGTTGATCTTGTTCTTCTGCCACGTGTAGCGCCCGCCGCCGGCAAGCTCGAGGGTGTCGGAGAATTTGACGATCAATTGCCCGAACCCCGAAAATGCCGTGCTCTCGTTGTGTTGTTCGTTATCATAGGCATGGAATTTGCCGGTCGTGGCATCGGGCAGCAACGCACCGTTGGCGCCGCCGACGTACAAGGTCCGCTTGTTCTGTTCATAATGGCCACCAAACGCGACGTTGAACATACCGTCGAATGAGGTGACGGCGCGGACCTCCTCGTAGAAGCTCTTGTTCTTCTCGTTGCTGTACGACCAGAATTGCGAATAGGCCGTGCCGTCGGCATTGCCCTGGCTGACATAGGCGTAATCATAATAGCCGGTGACCGAGGTCAGCTTGATCTTCCCGGCGGTGTAGTTGAGCGTCAGCGTCGGCAGATAGGTATCGTCGCTGGAAAAGGGGCGGCCATTGTCGTGCGCCTTCACCTGCGGCCAGAGGTTGATGATGGTTGGCGACAGCCAGCCCTGTGACGACCGGTCGTCGAGCTTGCAGTCGCCCGTCGGATCCAGCAGCGCCGCGCCCGCGCCCGGCCGCGCCCGGCCGACAGGGCAGCCCATGACTTCGTCGAAGCTCTGCAGGCTCTGGCCTTGATAGCGACTGACGAGCATCTTGAAGGTCGCGTCGAAATTGCCGTCCTCATATTTGAGCGTGAACCGCCCGGCGAGCTTCTTCTCGGCGCCGAGCCGGCTCTGCGCGGGGGGGACGAAGATGCTTCCGGTCGCGGCGCTGCGGAGCAGGTCGGGGACGCCGTTGTTCATGTTGCGGATATAGCCCTGGCTCTGACTCGCAAAGAGCGCGAGGCGGGCGCTGAGCTTGTCGGTGATCGGCCCCGACACCGCCGCCTCGATCGAGGCGGTATCAGCGTTGAATTCATAGCCGCCGCGGACGAAGCCGGAAAAAGTCCGCGTCGGATCGGCCGACTTGATCGACACCACGCCACCGGGGGAGTTCTTGCCGAAGAACAATGCCTGCGGCCCCTTGAGGACGTCGACCGACTCGATGTCGAACAGGGCATCGTTGAGGATACGTCCGCGGCTCATCGCCATGCCGTCGAAATCGAGCAGCACCGATTGCTCGATACCGGCGTCGAGGCTGGCCGAGCTGACGCCGCGCATCGTGATCGAGGTGCCCGACCCCGTGAAACCGCGGTCGAGCGATACTTGCGGCGCTAGGATCTTGATATTGGCGACCGAAGTCAGGTCGTACTGTCGGATTTGCGCGGGCGTGATGACGGTGGCCGCGACGGGGACGTCGATCAGGCGCTCCGCACGCCGCCGCGCAGTCACGACGACGTCCGCATCGTTAGCCTGAGCCTTTGCCGTATCGGCCGCGGCTTGCGGCACGGCGGCCGAGGCGCCAGCGGCCGCCGGTTGTTCCTGCGCGGTGGCGGGCGTCGCAAGGGCGGTGGCAAGGGCGCCAAGCGCGGAACTCCAGAATAGCTTGTCCATGTTATTTCCCTCTCCCTTTATGTGATCGCCCCGGTCTCGCCGACGTCATTTCGTTGTGATGTCAGCTTGCGCCCGCTTGCTCGGCCGCACGCCACGCGGCCTTGGCCAGGGGGTCGATGCGCTCGATGATTTCGCCGGCATTCGCCGCTGTTTGCACGCCCTCGCGTGCGCGTCCGGCGATCCCCTGGAGAATGGCGGCGACGCGAAACAGATTGAACGCGATGTAGAAGGGATGCGTCGGGTCAACATCGAACCCGGTGCGCTCGCGATAGCGCCGGGCGTAATCCGCGGGGCTGGGGATGCCGAGCGCGTCGAGGTCGGCGCCTGCCAGCGTGCCGCGCACATCGACGCCTTCCGGTCGGGTCCATTCCATCATGTGGTAGCTGAGGTCGCCGAGCGGATCGCCGAGCGTTGACAGCTCCCAATCAATCACCGCCACCACGCGCGGCTCGGTCGGGTGGACCAGCAGATTGTGGAACGAATAATCGCCGTGAATGATCGTCGTGCGCTCGGGCAACACCGGGATCGCGCCGGGCAGCCAGGCGATCAGCTTGTCCATTTCCGGAATGTCGCGAGTGCGCGAAGCGTCGTATTGGCGTGACCAGCGCGAGATCTGACGAGCGAAATAATTGCCCGGCTTGCCGTAATCGCGGAGCCCGATCGCCTCGTAATCGACGCTGTGGAGTGCCGCGAGCGCGGCGTTCGCCGAATCGTAGATCGCGGCGCGGTCGTCGCGCGACAGGCCGGGCATCCTGGGGTCCCAGAAAGCACGGCCGGGCACGTGGCGCATGACGTAGAACATCGTGCCAATAACGTCGGTGTCCTCGCACAACACCAGCGGTTCGGGCACCGGCAAGCCCGCGTCGAACAGCGCGCGCGTGATGCGGTATTCGCGATCGACGGCATGCGCCGACGCGAGCAGCACGCCTGCCGGCTTGCGGCGCAGGACCAGCTTGCCGGCATTGGTTTCGAGCAGGAAGGTCGGGTTCGACTGCCCGCCCTGGAACTGGCGGACTCCGATGTCGCCGGTGAGGCCTGGAATGGTGCCGCGCAGGTAGCGCGCAAGTTGGTCCTCATCGAACTGGCTGCCCGGGGGCACGGCGACGGTGGCGCCGATCTGTGCGGCGGGCGCGCTCATGCCGCTATCCTTGCGGTGCGATATTTGTCGAGCTCCATCCGCGCGAGCTGGCGTTCATGGACTTCGTCGGGCCCGTCGGTCAGACGGACGATGCGCGTGTTGGCCCACAATTCGGCGAGCCCGAAATCGTCCGAAACGCCGCCGCCGCCATGTGCCTGGATCGCTTCGTCGACGATCCGCTGTGCCATGCGCGGCGCCGCGATCTTGATCATCGCGATCTCGGCGCGCGCGGCCTTGTTGCCGACCGTGTCCATCATGTGCGCCGCCTTGAGGCAGAGCAGCCGCGCCATCTCGATCTCACACCGCGCGCGGGCGATCCGCTCCTCCCACACCGAATGCTCGGCGATCGACTTGCCGAAGGCGTGGCGGTCGACCAGCCGGCAGCACATCTTCTCGAGCGCGACCTCCATCGTCGCGATGTTGCGCATCGTGTGGTGGATGCGGCCCGGGCCGAGCCGGCCCTGTGCGATCTCGAACCCCCGTCCTTCGCCGAGCAGCAGGTTCTCGGCAGGGACGCGCACTTCTTCCAGAAGAACCTCGAAATGACCGTGGGGAGCGTGGTCGTAGCCGAAGACGGGCAGATGCCTGACCAGGGTGACGCCGGGCGTATCGCGCGGCACCAGGATCATCGATTGCTGGTTATAGGCGGGTGCGTCAGGGTCGGTCTTGCCCATCAGCACGAAGAAATCGCATTTGGGGTGGCCCGCGCCCGATGACCACCATTTGCGGCCGTTGATCACATAATGCCTGCCGTCGCGCCGGATCTCGGTCTGGATGTTGCGCGCGTCGGACGAAGCCACGGCGGGTTCGGTCATCAGGAACGCCGACCGCGTGACGCCGTCGCGCAGCGGCACCATGAAGCGCTCTTTCTGTGCCGGCGTGCCGTAGCGATGGAGCACCTCGAAATTGCCGGTATCGGGCGCCATGCAGTTGAACACCTCGCTCGCGAACGAGACGCGGCCCATCAATTCGGCGATCGGGGCATAGTCGAGATTGCTGAGCCCGGGGCTGGTGAAATAGGCGTCGTCATGCGCCGATGGGGGCATGAAGAAGTTCCACAATCCCTCTGCTTTCGCCTTGGCCTTGAGCGCCTCAAAGACCG
>NZ_MKRR01000130.1:81283-87635 GCF_001897045.1 Sphingomonas sp. 66-10 | reverse complement strand
AGACAGGGATCGCGGGGATGATATGCTCATCCATGAACGCGCGGACGCGCGCCATCCATTCGCTCGATCGCTGCGACTGTTCGAACGCCATGGCGCGGATATCCCTCCTGTCGTTTCTTTCGGATCGTTCGTCCGGTCGGTCGGCTGTACTATTTTTCGACCGACCGGTCGGCTGTCAAATAGGACAGTGGGCCGGCGGTTGACGCCCGACCAGTCGGTCGACAAGCTTAAGGCAGGAGAGGTCGATGACGACGCCAAGATCATTTGGGCCATTGGGTGATGTCGCGCTGCTGCGCGGCCATGCGCCGTACACGCTTGCCGGCTATGCGGGTTTCCGTGCGGTCATCGATACCGACGGCGCGGTCCCGGCGAGGCTCAAGGCGCTGTTCATTGCGGTCGCCGCGATCGACCGCCGCTATCCCGAACTGGCGCGGCGCGAACTGGCGCGGGGGGCTTCGCTCGGGCTGACCGTTCGCGACGCGACCGCTGGGCTCATCGTCCTCAGCAGCTTGCGCGGCGAAGGCGCGGCGCTCGAATTCGCCGACGTGATCGCGACCGTCTTCGATGACTCCGGCGCACCGCCGCCGCAGGACCTGCCACACGCCGGGCCGGGGGAGGCGGAAGCCAATTTCCTCGCTTATTTCGGCACGATCCCGGTGCCGCTTGCGCAGCTGATGCGGCTCTGCCCAGGCGCGGCAGATGCTTATTACCTGATGCGCCGCGGCAGCATCGACGCCAACCCGTTGTCGCCCAAACATGGCGAGCTGTTGCTGCTGGCGATCCTCGCGGCCGGCTACAGTCCGATGGCTGCCACGCATGTCCGCGGTGCGCGCATGGCGGGCGCGACCGACCAGGAAATCGCCGAGGCGGTGCTGTGCGCCGTCCCCGCCGCCGGCATCGCCGCCTGGATAGGCGTCGGTGCGATGCTCGCTCCGGACTAATGGTCCGTAGGCCCCAATTTAGCCCAATATCGAAGGAGATTCTGATGGAACTCGAAAAGGACGTCATCCAGTACGAACTGGCCGACAACGGCATCTGCACGATCTGGCTTAATCGTCCCCACAAGCGGAACTGCGTCAGCCCGCAATTGCTGCGCGAACTTGAAGTCGCGGTCGATCGCGCGGCGGCGGACAAGAAAGCGCTCGCCGTGGTGTTCCGTGGACGCGGTAACACCTTCTGTTCGGGCGCGGACCTCGATCAGCTGGTCGGCCCGGTGCTGCACGAATCGACCACCTCGCTGCAGCTCGCGATCGACTCGGCGCGGACCTACGACAAGATCTACAACATGGGTAAGCCGACCATCGCGGCGGTTGAGGGCTATGCCGTCGCCGGCGGGTTCGAGCTGATGATCTCGTGCGACTTCGCGCTGGCGGCGTCCGAGGCGAAGATCGGCGACTTCCACATCCGCCGCGCGCTCTTCGGCGGTGCCGGGCCGATCTATCGCCTGCCGCGCTATATCGGCATGCGCAAGTCGAAGGAGCTGATGCTGACCGGCAAGCTGTTGACCGGTGACGAGACCGTCGAATGGGGTCTGTGCAATGCATCGGCGCCGATGGCCGAGTTCGACCAGCTGATCGCCGATTTCTGCGCGCCGCTGATCGACAAGAGCCCGTTCTGCATGTGGATGACCAAGATGGCGCTCAATCGCGGCATGGATGCGGACACTAACTCGCTGATCACGCTCGAGACGATGACCTGCAACGTCGTGCATCATTCGGCCGATGCCAAGGAAGGCGTCGCGGCGTTCCTCGAAAAGCGCAAGCCGGTCTGGACGGGCAAATAAGGCGATGACGGTCAGCATGGTCGTGCTCGCCAGCCGGCCTGGCGGCTGGACGCAGGAGCGGTTCACGGACTGGTGGCGCGGGCCGCATGCCGATGCGGCGAAGCTGCTGCCCGGCCTGCTCGCCTATCGCCACGGCGTGGTCACCAAGGACTATGACAGTCCCGAAACGCCGGGCTGGGACGGGCATGCCGTGCTGACTTTTGCCGACCAGGCTGCGCTTGACGCGGCTTTCGCCTCGCTCGAATGGAAAGCGGCGACCGCGCAGACGAAAGGCATGGGCGGTCGACGCATCATTCTCATCACCGATGAGGTCGATCTGCTTGCCGGGTGCGGCGATGGCTGACCTTGCCCCCGGTTTCGCGACCGCGGCGTTTCGCCTCGACGGCAAGCGCGCGTTGATTACCGGCGGACGCGGCGCGCTGGCCGAGGCGATGGCGGCGACGCTGGCCGACCTCGGCTGCGCGATCGCGCTGGCTTCGCGCAATGGCGATGAATGCGCGGCGATCGCGGCGCGTATAGCCGAGCGTTTTGGCACTCCCGCGATCGGGCTGTCATGCGACATCGCCGACGAGGCTTCGGTCGAAGCGGCGGTGGCCAAAGTCGTCGCCGAGCTCGGCGGGCTCGACCTGCTCGTCAACAATGCCGGCGCGTCATGGTGGGGACTGCCGCAGGACATTCCTCTTAAGGGGTGGCGCAAGGTGATGGACATCAATGTCACCGGAACCTTCCTCGCCTGTCGCCATGCCGCGCGTCACATGCTCGCCCATGGCGGCGGTGCAATCATCAACATCGCCTCGGTCGGAGCGTTCATCTCCTATCGGCCCGAAGAGGGGCAGGTCGTGCCCTACACCACCAGCAAGGCGGCGATCGTCCATTTGACCAGCGACCTCGCCGCGCAATGGGCCGGACAGGGCATCCGTGTGAATGCCATCGCGCCGGGATCGATTGAAACCGGCATGACCGAGACGCTCGACCCCGCGATCCAGGAGAAGACGCGCGCCGGCATCCTGCTTGGGCGGTTCGGGAGGCCGGAGGAGATCAGCGGCACGTTGGCGCTGCTGGCGTCGGATGCGGGCAGCTTCATCACTGGGCAGACCTTCCTCGTCGATGGAGGTCAGTCGCTTGGCTGAGTTTCGTGCCGACGGTCTGACTTGGACCGATGAGCGATTGTGGCCACAATTCGCGGCGCATGTGGATGCAGATCCGGATGCACTGGCGCTGATCGATTGCGGTGATCGCCGCTGGACGCGTCGCGAACTCCATGGGCTCGCGCTCGACATTGCCAAACGCCTGGCAGCGGTGGGCGTGACAGCGGGTAGCCGAGTCCTCGCCGCCGGCGTGAAGCGTGCCGAGACGCTCGCCGCGGCGCTGGCGACATCGGCTTGCGAAGCGACCTTCTGTCCCTATTCACCGAAACTGTCCGAGGCTGACCGCCAGGTTCTCGAGACCCGGCTCGGCCACGCCGCGCATGTCGTGATCGGCAGCGACGATGCGATCATCGTCGCGCCAGCCACGTCCGAGCGGCGTACCGCCGATCCGCGCGATCGCGATACCGTGCTGATCGGCTTCACGTCGGGCTCCACCGGTATGCCCAAGGCGGTGATGCACGGCGCCGCCGCGCTCAATTATGCGACGCGCGCCTGTGCGGCGATCGCGGCGCTGCAACCAGCGGATTCGATCCTCGGCATTGTGCCCTTGGATAGCGCGCCGGGATTCACCTTCACCGCGCATTTCGCCTTGTCGCAGGGGCGGCCTTTGGTGTTGGTCGATCCCTGGGATCCGGTAGCGGCGATGCGCCGTGCGGTCGAACATGGTTGCGGCTGGGCGATCATGGTGCCGACCCATCTCTATACGATGGTCGAAGCGGCGAAGACTGGATCATGGACGGCAACCCTGCCGCTGCGCGCCGCCGCGGTCGGGGGCAGCGCGATGACCGCCGAGCTGATCGCCGATGCCGAAACGCTGCTGGGTCTCAAGGCGCTCAGGATGTTCGGCATGTCCGAATGCATGGGACATTGCTCGACGCGCCCCGGCGATCCGCTCACGCGGCGGCGAGGATCGGACGGCATACCCTTTCCGGGCACCGAGGAGGAAGCGTTCGACGCCGAGGGCGTCGCGCTGCCGCGCGGGTCGCGCGGGCAGGCAGGCGTGCGCGGGCCGTCGTTATTCCTCGGTTATGCCGAGGGGCTCGGATCGGGCCAGGAGCGGCGGAGCCGCGACGGCTACTTCCTGACCGGGGACGAGATCGTCCGCGACGAGGAAGGATTCGTCACCGTGGTCGGCCGGATCAAGGACCAGATCATTCGCGGCGGGTTCAACATCGATCCTGCCGAGATCGAGGCCGCGCTGCTGCGCCACCCGGCGATCGCCGAGGTCGCGGTAGTCGCGATACCCGAGCCTAAGCTCGGGGAGCAGGCGTGCGCGGTCTGCCGGGTACGCCAGGGTATGACACCATTCGGGTTCGCGACGATGGTCGATCATCTCGAACGCGAAGGCCTCTCGCGCAAGAAATGGCCCGAGCATCTCCTGATCGTCGAGCAGATGGCGGTCGGCGCGACCGGCAAGCTCGACAAGAAGGCGATGGCCGCCCATGCCGCATCGGCACTCGGGCGAGGCTAGCCCAACGAACGCGCCGCCAGCGACTCCGCCAGTCGCGTCGCAAGCTCGCCCACCGGGCCGGTCGTCTCCCACGCATAGAGCGATACCGCCATCGATTGCTCTTCGCCCAAGGCACGGTGGATGCGTACCGCGCGGTCGCCGGTAGAGCGTCGGGGAAGGAGCGAGATGCCCATTCCCGCCTCGATCGCCACCAGCACGCCCGAAAGGCTGCTGCCGGTGAAGGCGATATACCAGCGGCGTTGCTCGCGCTCGATCCGCGCGAACATCTCGTCGCGATAGAGACCACCCGGCGGGAACGACACCAGCGGCACCGGATCGGGCCAGTCGCGATCGACCGTCGCGCTTTCGTACCATGCCATCGGCTCGGCGAACGAGACGCGGCAATCCGGGCTCGCGCGATGCTCTTTGACGACGACGATATCGAACTCGCCGTCGCGATAGCGGCGCATCAGATCGCGGCTGAGCCCGGTCGTCACGTCGAGTCGCGTCTCGCGGTGGGTCTCGGCGAAGGCGGCGAGGCCGCGGGCGACGTCGGGGGTGACGATATCGTCGGGCACGCCGATCCGCGCGGCGTGCGTCCCCGCGGGGTCGGCGAGTAAGCCGGTCGCCTCGGCCTGCAGCGCGAGGATGCGGCGCGCATAGCCGAGCAGTCTTTCACCCGCCGGGGTCGGGCGGACCGGGCGCGACGCGCGGTCGATCAGCGGATGGCCGACGGCCTGCTCGAGCCGGGCGAGCTGCTGGCTGATCGTCGATTGCGTCATGTTGAGCCGCGTCGCGGCGTCGGTGAAGCTCTGCCGGTCGGCGATCGCGACAAAGGCACGCAGCAGACGGGGATCGAGCATCGACGGCAACATTCGAAAAATGGATATCGTTTATCATGATATCTCGTTTGCGCATGATAGGGAAGCTGGCGTAAAATCCCGCGCGGACTGGATGGGATCTCGAAACGTGAAACTTCCTCTTATCGCCCTGGCGGCGGCGGTATCTCTGGCGTCGATCCAGGCTGTGGCGCGCGAGAAGGCCGATGTGCTGATCCGGCACGCGACGGTGATCGATGTCGAACATGCCCGCACGATCCCCGATCAGGCGGTGGCGACCCGGGGCGACCGGATCGTTGCGGTCGGCGCCGATGCGGCGGTGGCGAAGGCGTGGGGCGCGACGCGCGAGGTCGACGGCAAGGGGCGCTATCTGATCCCCGGACTATGGGACATGCACGTCCATTTCGGCGGCGGCCCGGCGCTGATCGACGAGAATAAGGCGCTGCTGCCGCTCTATGTCGCTTATGGCATCACCACGATCCGCGATTGCGCGGGCGATCTTCCTTACGAGGTGCTCAAGTGGCGCGGCGAGATCGCCGACGGCGCGTTGTTCGGCCCGACCCTGCTCAGCGCCGGCCCCAAGATCGAGGGCGTCAAACCGGTGTGGAAGGGCACGCTGGAAACCGGATCGGAGGCCGATGTCGACGCGGCGATCGCCAAGCTCAAGGCGCTCAAGGTCGATTTCGTCAAGATCACCGACAGCACGCTCAAGCCCGAGCTGTTCCTTTATGCGGTGCGCAAGGCGCGCGAAGCCGGCCTGCGCACCTCCGGGCATATCCCGATGGCGCTCACCGTCGGGCAGGCGGTCGATGCCGGGCTGAGCTCGATCGAGCATCTGAGCTATGCGCATAAGGCCGGATCGAAGGACGAAGCGCGGATCGCCGCCGATTTCGCCGCGGGCCGGATCGATCGCGCCACCGCGACCGCGCAGCTCGACGCCTCGTTCGACGCCGAGACCGCGATGGCCTCCTATCGCAAGCTCAAGGATCATCACGTCTTCGTGACGCCGACGCTCAATATCGAGCGGCTGCTCGCCTATCTCGACACCGACGATCATTCGAAGGACGCGTTCCTCGCCTATGTCGGGCCAGGCTTGCGCAAGACCTATCAGTGGCGGATCGAACGCGCCGCC
>NZ_MKRR01000130.1:76866-81265 GCF_001897045.1 Sphingomonas sp. 66-10 | reverse complement strand
TGCTCGAAAAGGCCGGGGTGACGATCATGGCCGGTACCGATGCGGGCTTCCTCAATTCGTTCGATTATCCCGCGCTCGGGCTGCATCAGGAACTGGCGCTCTATGTCGAGAACGGGCTGACCCCGGCCGAGGCGCTCGCGGCTGCGACCCGCGCCGGGCCGGCGTGGTTCGGCAAGCTCGATCGTTACGGTTCGGTCGAGACGGGCAAGCAGGCCGATCTGGTGCTGCTCGATCGCAACCCGCTGGAGGACATTCACGCGACGCAGACGGTCAATACCGTGGTGCTGCGCGGCAAGGTCGAGGATCGCGCGACGCTCGACCGGCTGCTCGCGGAGGCCAAGGCCAAGGTCGCGAAATGGGATGCGGAGGCGATGAAATGACCCGCGACGCGGACGACCGGCGCTTCCTCGATGCGGCGATCGCGCTGGCGCGCGGCAATGTCGAGCGCGGCGGCCGGCCGTTCGGCGCATTGGTGGTGAAGGACGGTGCGGTGATCGCCACCGGGGTCAATATGATCCTCGCCACCAATGACCCCACCGCGCATGCCGAAATGAGTGCGATCCGCGCGGCGAGCCAGGCGCTCGCCTCGCCGGATCTGTCGGGCTGCACCGTTTATGCGAGCGGACACCCCTGCCCGATGTGCCTCGCCGCGATGCGGATGGCGGGGGTGGGAGAGGTCGCCTTCGCTTATTCTAACGAGGATGGCGCGCCGTTCGGGCTGTCGACCGCGGCGATCTATGACGAATTGCGGCGGCCCTTCGCCGAGCAAAGCATGACGATCCGGCATGTCGGCGCGGCGGATGCCGCGGCGCCGGCGATCTATATCGAGTGGCAGCACGCCGATCGGGGCTGACGTGTTGCGCGCGACCTCCCCTCCGTTCGCCCTGAGCTTGTCGAAGGGCTGCCTTTCTTCGCCCGAAGAAAAGTGCAGGGCTTCGACAAGCTCAGCCCGAACGGGGAGAGCGAGTCCGGCGTCAATGCAGGGCGAAAGATGAGTTCTGTCGAACACCCCCGCCGCCTGCTGCTTCTGCTGATGGTGGTGCTCGTCGGGCTCAACCTGCGCCCGTTCCTCACCGCCACCGGGCCACTGGCCGGCGGGATACGCGCCGATACCGGCATGACGTTCCAGACCATGTCGCTGCTGACGCTCGTGCCGATGGCGTTGATGGGAGTGTTCGCCTTTGCCGGCCCCGCGCTCGAGCAGCGCATCGGTGCGCGGCGCGCGATGATCGCGGCGCTGGCGGTGATGGCCGCCGGATCGGCCGCGCGGCTGTTCGTATCGAGCGCGGGCGAGCTCGTCGCGACCGCTGCGCTGATCGGGGTGGGGGTGGCGATCGTCCAGGCGGTGTTCCCCGGCATCCTCAAGCGCCATTTCGCGGGGCAGCTTGCGGTGATCATGGGGCTTTATTCCGCGACGTTGATGGGCGGAGGCGCGGTCGGCGCGCGGCTCTCACCGCTCATTGCGGCGCTCGCCGGCGGGTGGCGTGTCGGGCTCGGCTGGCTGGTCGCGCCGGCTGCGGCGGCGCTGCTCGTCGCGGGTTTATTCCTGCCGCGCGATCCGCAGCGCGCGGATAGCGCCACGATCCGCGTCGGCCATTTGCTGCGCCGTCCGCGCACCTGGCTGCTGATGGTCTGCTTCGGGCTGGTCAACGGCGGTTATTCGACCGTGATCGCGTGGCTCGCGCCCTTTTATCAGGAGCGCGGGTGGAGCGCGGGGACGAGCGGAACCTTGCTCGCGGCGATGGCCTTGTCGCAGGGGATTGCCGCATTGCTGTTCCCCGCGCTTGCGCGGCGCGGACGCGATCGGCGCGGCTGGCTGTGGCTGACGCTGGTGTTGCAGGCGACCGGGTTCTTCGGGCTCGCGACGATGCCCGATCTGGCGCCGCTATTATGGGCGGTCGCGGTCGGCGCCGGGCTCGGCGCAAGCTTCGCGCTGACGATGATCGTCGCGCTCGATCATCTCGATCATCCCGCCGCCGCGGGCGCGCTCGCCGCGTTGATGCAGGGCGGCGGTTTTCTGCTTGCGGCACTCGCGCCGTGGGTCACCGCCTTGCTGCATGAGCGGACCGGCGGGTTCGCTGCCGGCTGGGGAATGCATCTCGGCATCGTCGCACTCGTCACCGCGCTGACCGCGCGGCTCGCGCCGCATTCCTATGCGCGCGCGCTGGCGGGTTAGGAGCCGATCGACTATGCGCGCCGCAACATCTGTCAGGAGCGAGAATCTATGATCGAACGTATCGAATCCGGCGCGCGCATGAGCCAGGCCGTCATCCACGGCGACACGATCTATCTCGCGGGGCAGGTCGGCGCGCCCGGCGAGAGCGTCACTGCGCAGACCACCGCCGTGCTGGCCGAGATCGACGATCTGCTCGCGCGCTGCGGCAGCGATCGCAGCCATATCCTGAGCGCGACGATCTGGCTGGCCGACATGAACGACTTCGCCGAGATGAACAAGGTATGGGATGCCTGGGTCGCTCCCGGCGCCGCGCCGGCGCGCGCGACCGGCGAGGCCAAGCTCGCCACCCCCGATTATCGCGTCGAGATCATCGTCGTCGCCGCGCGCAAATAAGCGGATCGAGATTGCGGTTCCCGGCGGCGGCTGCTAACCGCCGCCGCAACATCAAGAGTCGGGCCGACGTCCGACACCAACCTGCTCCCCGAGCAAGGTGGTGCCTCCGATAAAGGGGGGATGTGGCCGGACCGGCAACGAAACGGGGTCAAGCCGCGCGATACGTCGATCCGATTCTGGTGCCGCACCAGAGAAGGAACCGACATGGCCGATCGTATCCAGCAATTCGCCAGCGACAATTATGCCGGCATCTGCCCAGAGGCGTGGGCGGCGATGGAAGCCGCCAATGCCGGCTCGGCCACCGCTTATGGCGACGACGAATGGACCGCGCGCGCGGCGGACGGGTTTCGCACATTGTTCGAAACCGATTGCGAGGTGTTCTTCGCGTTCAACGGCACCGCGGCCAATTCACTCGCGCTCGCGGCGCTGTGCCAATCCTATCACAGCGTGATCTGCTCCTCCTTCGCGCATGTCGAAACCGACGAATGCGGCGCGCCGGAATTCTTCTCCAACGGATCGAAATTGCTCGTCGCGCCGACCGACGACGGCAAGCTGACCCCCGAGGCGATCGTCCGGCTCGCGACCAGCCGCGCCGATATCCACTTCCCCAAGCCGCGCGTGGTGACGATCACCCAGCCGACCGAGACGGGGCAGGTGTATAGCGTGGAGGACGTGCGCGCGATTGCGGCGGTGTGCCGCGATCTGGGGCTCAAGCTGCACATGGACGGCGCGCGTTTCGCGCAGGCCTGCGCCAGCCTCGGCTGCGCGCCGGCCGATATCACGTGGCGCGCCGGGGTCGACGTTCTGTGCTTCGGCGGCACCAAGGCCGGGATGGCGGTGGGCGAAGCGGTGATCTTCTTCGATACCGCGCTGGCGGCGGATTTCGATTATCGCTGCAAACAGGCCGGGCAGCTCGCGTCGAAGATGCGCTTCCTTTCCGCGCCGTGGACCGGGTTGCTCGAAAGCGGTGCGTGGCTGCGTCATGCGCGGCACGCCAATGATTGCGCCCGCGCGTTGGCGGCGGGGATCGGGAATTGCGCGGAAATCGAGTTGATGTTCCCGGTGCAGTCCAACGCGGTGTTCGTGAAGGCGCCCGCCGCGGTGCTCGATGCGCTGCGCGCGCGGGGCTGGCGTTTTTACACCTTCATCGGCGGCGGCGCGCGCTTCATGTTCGCGTGGGATTCGGATCCCGCCGAAATCGCCCAGTTGATCGGCGACGTTCGCGAGGCGACCGAGATGGCGATCGTCTGACGGCCGGCCTTTCAGCGCGATGCCGCCCCGCCGGCGCCCAACAGCCGGCGCGCGGCATCGATCGCGAGCGCGAAGCAAGCGGCCAGCAACACCGCGTCCTTAAAGAGAAATTGCGCGCGCCCGGCCATGAACGGGAAGCCATAGCCTTCCTCCCACAGATTGCCGTCGAAACTGAAGCTGAGCGTGACGAGGAAGGTCGCCATCCCCATCAGCGCGCCGAACAGCCCGGCGCGCGCAGAAACGGCGCCGGCGGCGATCAGCGCGCCGGTGATGAGCTCGACGGTGCCGATGGCGTTGCTCGCGCCCTGAACGCCCCAGATCGGATACATCCAGCCGAACAGCCAATAGTTTTCCGCCGTGCGCGCGACGCCTTGGGCTTCGTAAGCGGCGAATTTGGCAATGCCGAACATGAGGAAGGTGAAGACCAGCGATGCGCGGAGCGCGTGGGTGGCATATTGCGGGTTGAGGATTCTGTTGATCATTTGTCCTATTATCAATTCGTTACTTAGTAGAGATGCGGCTAAAAGCAGCATCGCGGCCTGTATCGGCGGTGTCCTGTTAGCAGTTGCGTGCATTATT